>JBEGOC010000001.1:0-3158 GCA_041182225.1 Pseudomonadota bacterium
CCCTCGCTGGCCGATATCGGTCAGCAGTGCCTGGCGAGCGACATCCAGTGCGTTTTTTTCGCTCATCACAAAACACTCGAACAAGCCCGCAGCGGGTTGACGGGCCCACAATTGTCGGCCCCCTGTCAGCACCTGATGCTGCATCACCGTACTGGCGGCACGCAGGTCGAGCAGATCCACCGGCTGCCCCAGTTGGTCGGACAGGGCGCCTGCCTCATCCCACAGCAACAGGGGGTCGGCATAGGCGGCGACAAGGATCGCCAGATCGACATCACTGTCGGGCCTGGACGTTCCTTGTACGCGGCTGCCGAAGGCATAGACGGCCAGCAGTTCAGGAAAAGCCCGTTGCAAACGCGACACCACTGGCCCATCTGGCGCAAGGTTTGGATCAATGTGCGCCATCCGCGTCCTTACAGTTTGAACGGCACCACCACCTGTCGTTGCTCGCCTAAGCCCTCGATGCCCAGGGTCATGACGTCGCCTTTTTTCAGGTACAGCGGCGGCTTCATGCCCAGGCCGACGCCGGGTGGAGTGCCGGTGGTGATGACGTCACCGGGCATCAGGGTCATGAACTGGCTGACATAGCTCACCAGCTTGGCCACGCCAAAAATCATGGTCTTGGTGTTGCCGGTCTGCATGCGCTTGCCGTTCAGGTCCAGCCACATGGACAGCTTCTGCACGTTGGCGATTTCGTCACGGGTCACCAGCCAGGGGCCGATCGGGCCGAAGGTGTCGCAGCCCTTGCCCTTGTCCCATTGCGGGCCGCGTTCGATCTGGTACTCGCGCTCGCTCACGTCATTGATGGTGCAGTAGCCGGCCACATGCTCCAGCGCCGCTTTTTGCGTGACGTAGCGTGCCCGGGTGCCGATGACAACGCCGAGCTCCACCTCCCAGTCGGACTTGACCGAGCCCTTGGGCAGCATCACCGGGTCGTTCGGGCCCTGGATGCAGGTGGTGGCCTTCATGAAGACGATCGGCTCTTTGGGGATGGGTGCGCCAGACTCGGCGGCATGGTCGGCGTAGTTCAGGCCGATGGCAACGAACTTGCCAACGCCAGCCACCGGGCAGCCCATGCGCGGCGTGCCACGCAGGGCGGGCAACTTGGCCGTGTCGAGCTTGGCCAGTTTGGCCAACACGGCGGCATCGAGTTGGGCCGGGCCGATGTCGGGCACCACCTTGCTGAGGTCACGCAGGGTACCCTGGGCGTCGATCAGACCGGGTTTTTCTTTGCCAGGGTTGCCATAGCGAACAAGCTTCATGAATTGCCTTTCATTAAAAAGATCGGTGGTGCCAGCGGCACCGCGCCAAGGGTCAGTAGGTGGAGCGGCCACCCGAGAGGTCGAACACGGCACCGGTCGAAAACGAGCAGTCTTCGGTGCACAACCAGCTTACCATGGCCGCCACTTCTTCCGGCGTGCCAAAGCGCCCCATCGGGATCTTGGATAGCATGAAGGCGATGTGTTCGGGCGTCATCTGGTCAAAGATGGCGGTCTTGACCGCCGCTGGTGTGACGCAGTTGACGCGCACACCGGTGTCGGCCAGTTCCTTGCCCAGCGACTTGGTCAGCGCCATCACCGCGGCCTTGCTGGCGCTGTAGGCGCTGGCGTTGGGGTTGCCATCCTTGCCGGCCACCGAGGCGATGTTGACAATGCGGCCGTAGTTGCGCTCGCGCATGTGGGGGGTGACTTCGCGGCAGCAGTAAAACAGGCCGTTGAGGTTCACCTGCATCACCTGCTGCCAGTCGGCCACCGGGTAGCTCCAGACCTTGGTGTTGGGGCCGGTGATGCCGGCACAGTTGACCAAGGCATCGATGGCCGGTGACTGCGCCAAGGTCTGGCCCACTGCGGCCACCACCGAGGCATGCTCGGCCACATCCACCGTGACGCCCTGGGCCTGTGGACCCAATGCGGCGCAGGCCTTGGTCAGCGCCTGAGTGTCGCGGTCCCACAGCGTGACGCTGGCGCCTGAGGCCAGCATGCGCTGGGCAATGGCATAGCCCAGGCCGGTGGCGCCGCCGGTGATGACCGCGTGGCGGCCCTTCATGTCGAGTTGGTTCATGGCTGTCTTTCCTAAAACTGCGGTGAAGCATACAGGGTGCGTCCGCCGACCCGGATCTCCACCGGCACCTGGTACTGCTGCACGGCTGCCGCGCTGATGGTGATGCCAAGCCCGGGGGCATCGGGGGCACTGACCTGGCCCTGCGCGTCGGGCGTCAGGTGGTTCAGCGTCAGCGCCACGGCCAGTGCCTTGGGGGCTGCCGGGTACTCGCAAATGGTGTGGCCGGCCAGCCCGGCGTAGGGTTGCAGCGAGGCGCTCAGGGCCAGGTGCGAGGTGAAGGTGTGGTTCACATAGGTCACGCCGCGCGCGCTGGCATAGTCGGCCACCAGTTTGGCGGGGCCGATGCCGCCGATGCGGCCGCAGTCGATCTGCACAAAGCCAATGCCGCCGTAGTCGATCAAGTGCTGCGCCATGGCGGCATTGTGGGCGCCCTCGCCGCCCGCCAGTTTGACGCTGCGGCAACGTTGGGCCAGCTCGCCATATTGCTGCAAGGCGTTGGCATGGAACGGCTCTTCCAGCCACAGCGCGCGCGCCTCTTCCAAGGCGGGCAAGCGGGCCGTGGCGCGGGCCACGTCCTCGCCAAAAATCTGGCCCACGTCTACCAGCAAAATGCCGTCCGGACCCAGTGCTTCGCGCGCCGCAAAGAAGTGGTCGGCGTCGTGGTCCGCCGTGCCCCGCCCGATCGGCCCCCAGCCAAACTTGGC
This sequence comes from Pseudomonadota bacterium, assembly GCA_041182225.1. Lineage (GTDB taxonomy): Bacteria > Pseudomonadota > Gammaproteobacteria > Burkholderiales > Burkholderiaceae_C > Rhodoferax. The sequence continues at coordinate 2,763 of JBEGOC010000001.1, forward strand.
CGCCTTGAAGCCGCGGCGCATGGCATCTTGCCCGCGGGCCCGTGTCTCTTGGGCAGTGTCACCAAACAACAGCGAGGCATAGGGTGTTTTGGGGTGTGAAGACGGGTAGCCCAGCAGCTTCCAGACAGGCTCACCGCGCGCCTTTCCCAACAGGTCCCACAGCGCCATTTCGATACCCGACCAGGTGTGCGCCGCCTGCAGCAGGTCCATGCTGTTGTAGGCCACGTCGGCTGCGATGGCGGCAATGTCCTGCGGCCCGTTCAGGGCGCGGCCCAGCACCGAGGCACTGACCGGTTGGCAGGCGCCATGCGACATCGGGCAGACAAAGGCAGCGATCGAGGGCAGTGGTGCGGCTTCGCATTCGCCGTAGCCGACCAGCCCACCGGCAGCGACGCG
>JBEGOC010000002.1:0-7400 GCA_041182225.1 Pseudomonadota bacterium
GTGCGCAGCGTCCAAATTTCGGGAAACAGCACCACATCGAGCATCTTGCGCAGGTAGCTCACACCGCCGGTGCCGCCGGTGCCGCGCTTGAAGCCGATCACGCGCTCCACGGTGGTCACATGGCGAAAGCGCCAGAGGCGGAAGGCGTCTTCCAGGTCGGTCAGCTCCTCGCCCAACTGGTACAAGTCCCAGTGCTCGCGCGGGCTGCGGTACACCGCCAGCCAGGCGGCTTCCACCTCGGGGCTGGCCACGTAGGGCTGGGTCCAGTCGCGCTCGGTGTGGCTGGCGGGCAGGGTCAGGCCGCGCCGCGCCAGCAGCCGCAAGGCCTGGTCGTACAGCGACGGCGCCGCGTAGGCCGCCTGGACCAGCGCCAGCAGATCGGCCCGGTGGGCGTGCGGCTTGAGCATGGCGGCGTTTTTGTTGCCCAGCGCAAACTCGATGCAGCGGTACTGCGCGCTCTGGAAACCGCTGGAGCTGGCCAGGTAGGGCCGGATCGCGCTGTACTCGGGCGGGGTCATGGTGGCCAGCACGTCCCAGGCGTGCACCAACTGCTCCATGATTTTGCTGACCCGGGCCAGCATCTTGAAAGCACTGCCCAGATCGTCGGCGGCCACACAGGCCATGGCGGCCTGCAACTCATGCAGCATCAGCTTCATCCACAGCTCACTGGTCTGATGCTGGATGATGAACAGCATCTCGTTGTGATCGGGCGACCGGGGATGCTGCGCGCCCAGAATCTGGTCCAGGTGCAGGTAGTCGCCGTAGCTCATGGCGCGGCTGAAGTCGAGCTGGGCCCGCTCGTCGGTCACGATCTGCTCGGGCGTGCTCGCCGCTGGGTTCTGGGGCGCGCTCATCTCAGGTCACGGCCTGTTGCCGGTTGAATTCAGGCCGCTGCCACTCGCCGCTGGCCAGCACCTGGCGCAGATGCTCCACGGCGTGCCACACGTCGGCAAAGCCGGTGTAGAGGGGGGTCAAGCCAAAACGAAGGATGTCAGGGTGGCGGCCGCCGTCGCCGGCCCGGAAGTCGCCAATCACGCCGCGCGCAATCAGCGCCTGCATGATGGCGTAAGCGCCGTCGGCCCGGGCCAGGCAGACCTGCGAGCCGCGCTGCGCGTGTGCCAGCGGCGTCACCAGCGTCAAACCTTGCCCGGCGCAGCGCTGCGCCACCAGCTCGATGAACAGGTCTGACAAGGCCAGGGACTTCTGGCGCAGCGCCGCCATGCCGCCCAGGGGCTCGGCCGCGCTGAAGGTGTCGAGGCCGCAGGCCAGCGCCGCCAGACTCAGAATGGGCTGGGTGCCGCACAGGTAGCGGCCGATGCCGGGCGCCGGTTTGTAATCCGGGGTGAAGGCAAAAGGCGCGGCATGGCCCCACCAGCCGGCCAGCGGTTGCCAGAAACGCTCCGCGTGCTGCGGGTGCACCCAGACAAACGCCGGCGCGCCCGGGCCGCCATTGAGGTACTTGTAGCCGCAGCCCACGGCAAAGTCGGCTCCGGCCGCCTTGAGGTCCACCGGCAGCGCGCCGGCGCTGTGGGCCAGGTCCCACACCGTGAGCACGCCGGCCCGGTGCGCCGCCGCCGTCAGCGCCGCCATGTCGTGCATGGCGCCGGTGCGGTAGTTCACATGGGTCAGCAGCAACACGGCCACGTCCTGCGCTGATTCAGGGGCGAGCGCGGCAGGCAGTTCGTCGGCCTCCAGCAGGGTGAGCGTGCCGCCATGCTCGCGGCACAGGCCTTCGGCAATGTACAGGTCGGTCGGGAAATTGTTGCGCTCAGAAATGACCCTAAGCCTTGTCGGGTGGTCGTTTCTAGCTATCAAAAGTGCAGCACTGAGCACCTTGTACAGGTTGATCGAGGTGCTGTCGGTTGCCACCACCTCGGCCGGGCCGGCGCCGATCAGGCCGGCGATACGGTCGCCCAGGCGCTGTGGCAGGTCAAACCAGCCCGCGGTGTTCCAGGAGCGGATCAGGCCCTGGCCCCACTCCTCGGTCACCACCTGTGCCACCCGCGCGGCGGTAGCGCGTGGCAGCACCCCCAGTGAATTGCCGTCCAGGTAAATCAGTCCGGGCGGCAGCTCAAATTGCGCGCGCAGGCTGCGCAGCGGGTCCTGCTGGTCGAGGTGTTGGCAGTGTTCCAGGGTGGTCATGGGAGGTCTCGCAAAATGGCCCGTACCGGCGACGCGTCGGCGAGCATGAGTTTGAGGGGCAGGGCGATCAGCTCGTAGTCGCCCTCGGGCACGGCGTCCAGCACCAGGTTTTCCAGCACGCGCAGGCCGCGCTGGCGGATGACCTGGTGGCTGGGCAGGGTCTTGCTGTCAGCCGGGTCGATGCTGGCACTGTCAATGCCCACCAACAGCAGGCCCAGATCGGCCAGGCGCTCCAGCGTCTCGGGGGCAAAGGCACTCAGTTTGGGGTCCCATCGCTCGACGGGCATGCGCTGGTAGGTGCGCACCAGCAGCCGCGGCGGCAAATCGCTGAGCGCGCGGGCCAGATGGTGCCACTCGATCAGCGGGCCGGGTGCGATGGCGTGGACCACGCGGCAAGGTCCCAGGTAGGGCAGCAGGTCCAGCGCGCCCACGGCCACGCCTGCCGGGTCATAGTGCAGCGGCGCGTCGGCATGGGCGCCGATGTGGGGCGACAGGGTCAGCGCGCTGACGTTGACCGGGCAGCCCGGACCCAGGGTGGCAGACCAGTGTTGCTGGTAGGCGGTATCACCGGGAAACACCGGGGATGCTGGCCCCACGGGTGGAGAAATGTCGTAGATGCGGCGCATGGTGCGGCGGATTCTGTACCGCTACGACTCGCCTTGGTGTCGGTAATTTCCAACGCCTTGCGAAAATACTACAAACGACCTAGCAGCAAAAATTCCATCAGGGCTTTTTGCACATGCAGCCGGTTTTCGGCCTCGTCCCAAACCACGCTCTGCGGTCCGTCGATCACCTCGGCCTGCACCTCCTCACCGCGGTGCGCCGGCAGGCAGTGCATGAACAGGGCGTCGGGCCGGGCGGCGCGCATCATCTCGGCGTCCACGCACCAGCGGGCAAAGGCCAGTTTGCGCGCCTCGTTCTCGGCCTCGTAACCCATGCTGGTCCAGACGTCGGTGGTGACCAGGTCGGCCCCGGCGCAGGCCTGCAGCGGGTCGTTGAACACCTGGTAGCTCTCGGCCGAGCGCAGTCCGGCTACCGATTGGTCCACCTCGTAGCCGCCGGGCGTGCTCACGTGCACCTTGAAGCCCAGGATTTCACTGGCCTGCAGCCAGGTGTTGGCCATGTTGTTGCCGTCACCGACCCAGGCCACGGTCTTGCCCCGGATCGATCCCCGGTGCTCGATGAAAGTGAAGATGTCCGCCAGGATCTGGCAGGGGTGAAATTCGTTGGTCAGGCCATTGATCACCGGTACCCTGGAGTGGCTGGCAAAGCGCTCGATCTTGGTCTGCTCGTAGGTGCGGATCATCACCAGGTCCACCATTCGGCTGATGACGCGGGCGCTGTCCTCGATGGGCTCGGCGCGGCCCAGCTGGCTGTCGCCCGTGGTCAGGTGCACCACGCTGCCACCCAGCTGGTACATGCCGGCCTCAAAGCTGACGCGGGTGCGGGTGGACGCTTTCTCGAAGATCATGGCCAAGGTGCGGTCGGCCAGCGGCTGGTGACGCTCATAGGCCTTGAACTTCTTCTTGATCAGTGTGGCCCGCTCGAACAGGTAGCCGTAGTCGTCGGCGCTGAGGTCGCTGAATTGCAGGTAATGGTTCATCGGTCTATCCGGAAGGTGAGCAAGCCCGTCGTTCCCGCGCAGGCGGGAATCCAGGGTTCATGGTTCCCCGATCAAGTCGGGGACGACGGCAGGCGTGGCAATCCATGGCGCATCAAGTTGGCGCCAACAGCTTTTTGACCAGCGGGCACAGGATGGCCGCCACCTCATCGGCCTCGGCTGCGGTCATGATCAGCGGCGGCACCAGCCGGATCACGCTGTCGGCGGTCACGCTGATCAACAGCCCGTTGTCAACGCATTGCTGCGCCAGCACACCGCAGGGTTTGGCCAGCTCAATACCCAGCATCAGGCCCATGCCACGGATGTCGCGCACTGCGCCGTTGGCGAGTTCGGCTGCCAGCGCCTGGCGCAGGGCGGCTGCCAAATGGGCGCCGACCCGGGCGGCGTTGTCCAGCAGGCCGTCTTCCTCCATGATGCGGATGGTTTCCACCCCGGCGCGCATGGCCAGCGGGTTACCGCCAAAGGTGGTGCCGTGGTTACCGGGCTGAAAGATGTTGGCGGCCTTGGGGCCGGCCACCACGGCGCCCACCGGTACGCCCGAGCCCAGGCCCTTGGCCAGCGGCATCACATCGGGCAGGATGCCGGCCCACTGGTGGGCAAACCACTTGCCGGTGCGGCCCATACCGCACTGCACCTCGTCGATCATCAACAGCCAGCCCTGCTGGTCGCACAGGGTGCGCACCTGGCGCAGGTAATCCATGTGCGCCGGGTTGACGCCGCCTTCACCCTGGATCGCCTCCAGAAACACCGCCACCACATTGGGGTTGCCGGCGGTCGCTGCTTCCAGCGCCGCCACATCATTGAGCGGCACCCGAATGAAACCTTCCACCAGCGGGCCAAACCCGGCCTGCACCTTGGGGTTGCCGGTGGCGCTGAGGGTGGCAATCGAGCGGCCATGAAAGGCCTTCTCATACACCACAATCTCGGGCCGCTCTATGCCCTTGTCATGGCCGAACTTGCGCGCCAGTTTCAGCGCCGCCTCATTGGCCTCCAGCCCGGTGGAGCAGAAAAACACATTGGTCATGCCCGACAACTCAACCAGTTTGGCCGCCAGCGTCTCCTGGTGCGGCACATGGTAGTAGTTGGAGGTGTGGATCAATTTGGTCAGTTGATCCTGCAGCGCCGGCACCAGCTTGGCATGGTTGTGGCCCAGTGTGTTCACGGCAATGCCGCCCAGCGCATCCAGGTACGCTTTGCCATTGACGTCCCAGACGCGGCAGCCCTGGCCGTGTGACAGCGCAATCGGCAGGCGGCCGTAGGTGTTCATCACGTGGGGCGAAGCTGCCTCTTGGTGGGGGACTGCGGCATTCATGGGCATGGACTCCAGACAGGTCAGGACAAAACAAAGCGGCCCAACGCAGGGGTGGGCCGTTGAAACGTGATTTTAGGGCCAGAGACGACGCCCAATCCGGCGTCCAAATCTGGCGCCCGCACGGTGCCGCCTGTCTTCGCCGCTGCAAGTAGAATTCTTGTGCATTGCAACAAAATGACGCTGCCCACGCCATAACCTGCCCTGATGGTTCCAACCCCAGCCAACCAAATCGTGATCCACGGGGTAACCCGTCAGGGTAAGCCGTTTCGGCCGAGCGACTGGGCCGAGCGGCTGGCGGGGGTGATGAGTTCTTTTCGGCCCGGCGGGCCGCGCCCGGGCAGCCATCTGGGCTACTCGCCCTGGTGTGTGCCGGTCACCGTCCACGGCGTGCGCTGCGTGGTGGTGCACCCAGACCTGCGTGAGCATGATGTGATGGCCTGGGATTTCTGCATGAACTTTGCCCGCGACAACGATTTGCAACTGACCGAGGGCCCGTGCGGCGCTGAGGGCTGAGCCGCCGACGCTCTACACTGGGGCGCATGGAACTCAACCACGAATTCAAGGGCTTTCCCACCGGCCATGCCCCGCTCGCACTGACGGATGTGGGTGCGCAGGGCTGGCGTGTGCTGCACGGCGACCTGCCCCTGCCGCTGGCGGTGCTAAAGCAATCCGCCCTGGCGCATAACCTGGCCTGGATGCAAGACTTCTGCGCCCAGCGTGGGCTGGACATCGCGCCCCACGGCAAGACCACCATGTCACCCGAGCTGTACGCGCGCCAGATCGCGGCCGGCGCCTGGGGCATCAGCTTTGCCACGGTGTACCAGGCCGCCGTGGGCGCTCGGCATGGCGTGCCGCGCCTGATCATTGCCAACCAGGTGCTGCAGGCGGCCGACTTGCAGGGCCTGGCCAGTTTGCTGCAGACCTACCCCGGGTTGCAGGCCTATTTTTTGGTGGATTCCTTGGCCCAAGTGGACGCCATCGAGGCCTGGCAGCGTGGGCACGGTCAGGGCGTGGTGTTCAGTGTGTTGCTGGAACATGGGCTGGCGGGCAAGCGCACGGGCTGCCGCACCCGCGAGCAGGCCCTGGCGCTGGCCCGCCGGGTCAAGGCCAGCCCGGCACTGCGCTTGGCCGGCATCGAATGCTACGAGGGCTCGCTGGCCAGTTGCCGGCACGAAGAAGACCGGGCCGGCGTAGCTGCCGTCATGGCACGGCTGCACGAAACCGCCGCCGACTGCGAACGCGAGGATTTGTTCGAGTGTGACGAGGTGCTGCTGACCGCCGGTGGCTCAGCCATCTTCGACCTGGTGGCCGATCACATGGGGTCGATGCTGAGCCGTCCCACCCGTCGGGTGCTGCGCTCCGGCTGCTACCTGACGCACGACCACCTGCAGTACCGGCGCCACCTGCAGTGCGTGGGCGAGCGGCTCAAACTGACCGAAACCCTGCGCCCGGCGCTGGAGGTGTGGAGTGTGGTGCAGTCCTGCCCTGAGCCCGGTCTGGCGCTGCTGAGCATGGGCAAGCGCGATGTGTCGTACGACCTGGACCTGCCGGTGCCGGTGTGGCGGGCTGACGTCGGGCAGGGCAGCGTGGCGCCTGTGCCGGGTCACTGGACCATCACCGCCCTGAACGACCAGCACGCCTACTTGAAATATGACGCCGCCAGCCCGCCCGCACAACAGCCGCAGGTGGGCCAACGGGTGGGCAGCGGTATCTCACACCCTTGCACCACCTTTGACAAATGGCGCTGGATGCCGGTGGTGGATGACGACTACCGGTTAGTGGACGCGGTGTCCATCCATTTCTGAGAGGACGGCCGCACCTAGGGCGCCGCACTGGCAAGGCAGTCGCGGGTGCTGGCCATCAGCAGGGCCGCGACCTCCGTCGGCGGGCGGCGGTCCAGCGTTTCGCTGATCACCTCGATGTTGATCGGCGCCGCAGGGGGCAGCGCGCGCAGGAAGCCGACCAGGTCGAACGCACCCTCGCCGCAGGGCTGGCGAAAGCGCAGGCAATCCTCGATGTAGTCGCCCAGTGTCGGCTGCAGCGGGCCGTCGTTGATCTGCAGCGTGACAACACGCCGGGGGTCAATGCCTCGCAGCGAGGCAAGGCCGCCGCCGCGGAACACATGCCAGCTGTCGACGCACAGTCCCAGGTTGGCCGGGCCACCGGCAGCATCGATCAGCCTCTGGGCCGCCATTGCGTCGGGCACCGCCGTGGGCGGCAGGAACTCGATGGCCAGTCTGGCCGGCGTCAGCCGGGCCGCCGCTTGCGCCAGCCAGCGGGCCCCCGCGGGGGCGGCCCGCGGTCCGCCGTCCCGCGGCGGGGTGA
>JBEGOC010000003.1:0-4444 GCA_041182225.1 Pseudomonadota bacterium
GTGCGCAAGTCGTCCAGAATCAGGTCCAGCGCGTCATAGTCTTCGGGCGTCAGGGGCGTCGGTGCGGCTGGCGATGTGGTCTGTACAGAGGTGTCGGTCATGGCGGGACTTGGGTTGCGGCCCGGTCTGGTGCCGGGCAACCCTGCGATTCTGCACTGGCCAGCTGGGCAAAAACAGCGCTGGCTGGTATGGTCGGGCTTACAGGAGGTTACCGATGCTGCACAAGCTCAATGCCATTTTCCCGGTGCGCTACACCGCTTTGGGGCTGTGCGTGTTCGCGCTGCTGCTGAGCCTGTTTGCGCTGCTGGCCTTCGGCACCGGCCTGGGCGCACTGCTGCTGTCTGGCGGCTTGGTGGCACTGGGCGTGCATGACCTGCGCCAAAGCCAGCGCTCGGTGTTGCGCAACTACCCCATCATCGGCCACCTGCGCTATGCGCTGGAGTTCGTCCGGCCCGAAATCCGGCAGTATTTCATCGAAAGCGACAACGAGGCCGCGCCATTCTCGCGCTCGCAGCGCTCGCTGGTGTACCAGCGGGCCAAGGGCGAGCCCGACAAGCGCCCGTTTGGCACGCAACTGGATGTGCATGCCACCGGCTATGAGTGGATCAACCACTCGGTGGCTCCGACCCGGCTGGCAACCCATGACTTTCGCCTGACCATCGGGCCCGACACGGCGCAGCCCTACAGCGCCAGCGTGTTCAACATTTCGGCCATGAGTTTCGGCGCCCTGAGCGCCAACGCCATCCTGGCGCTCAACGCCGGCGCGCAGCGGGGCGGCTTTGCGCACGACACTGGCGAGGGCTCGATCTCGGCACACCACCGCGTGCATGGCGGCGACCTCATCTGGGAAATCGGCTCGGGCTACTTTGGCTGCCGCAACGACGATGGCAGCTTCAACCCCGACAAGTTCGCCGAAAACGCGCGCAGCCCGCAGGTCAAGCTGATCGAGCTCAAGCTCAGCCAAGGCGCCAAGCCAGGCCACGGCGGTGTGTTGCCCGGCCCCAAGGTGACGGCTGAAATCGCTGCAGCGCGGGGCGTGCCAGTGGGGGTGGATTGTGTGTCGCCGGCCGCGCACAGCGCCTTTGCCACACCACTGGCAATGATGCAGTTCATCGCCCAGCTGCGCGCGCTGTCGGGCGGCAAGCCGACCGGCATCAAGCTGTGCATCGGCCACCCCTGGGAGTGGTTTGCCATGGTGAAGGCCATGCTGGCCAGCGGCATCACGCCCGACTTCATCGTGGTCGATGGCGCCGAGGGCGGCACTGGTGCCGCGCCGGTGGAGTTCACCGACCACGTGGGCTCGCCGCTGCAGGAAGGGCTGCTGCTGGTGCACAACACGCTGCGCGGCGTAGGCCTGCGCCAGCGCATCCGCATCGGTGCGGCGGGCAAGGTGGTGAGCGCGTTTGACATCGCCCGGCTGATGGCGCTGGGTGCCGACTGGTGCAACAGCGCGCGCGGCTTCATGTTTGCGCTGGGCTGCATCCAGGCCCAGCACTGCCACACCGGCCAATGCCCGACCGGCGTCACCACCCAGGACCCCCTGCGCCAGCAGTCGCTGGTGGTGCCCGACAAGGCCGAGCGGGTCTACAACTTTCACCAGCAAACCCTGCATGCGCTGCAAGAGCTGGTGCAGGCCGCCGGCCTGCAGCACCCACGCGACATCACCGCCCACCACATCGTACGCCGCAGCAGCGACCACAAGGTCAGCTCACTGGCGCAGCTGATCCTGACCCAGCTGCCCGAGGGCGCGCTGCTCAAGCCTGACCTGGGCGGCCTGCCGATGATTTACAGGCAGCACTGGCCGGCGGCGGGGGCGGGGAGTTTTGCGCTGACGAACGTTGGATGAGCGCCATCATTTTTTCAAGGCACGCGACGCGGCCAACTGGTAAACCAAGCTGTCTTCGCGCTTTTCCACCGCCATCACCATGACGATCAACACATCGTCTTGGACACCATAGACCAAGCGGTAGCCCTGCTTGTTCAGCTTGATTTTGTAGTGGCCGGTCAGCGCGCCATGCAGCGCAGCACCGGGCACATGGGGGTTGTCCAACCGCTTCTTCAGCAACTTGCGCAGCGGCTCTTGCACCGAGCCATCCAGCTTCTGCCATTCAGCCCAGGCACTGGGAACAAACTGCAAGCGGTACTTGGTTTTGCGGCCTGGCGATGGCTCAGATGGCATCGATATCCACCTCGATGGCTTGGGCCCTCTCGCTCATACGCTCCAGCACGATTCGGCCCAACTTCTGGTCAGACAACTCCTCCAGCATGGCCTCAAACAAGGCCGGCTCAAGCATGTAAAACGCTGCCTTGTTGTGGTTGAGCACCGCTACCGGACGGTTTTTGGCCTCTCGCAATACTGCCGCCGGGTTTTTCTTGAACTCAGACATGCTGATCGTCACGTTGGCATAAAGCGCTTCCATCAATGGCTCCTTAATTAGCGCTAATTATGGCGCTTATTGACACATGATGCAACGCTCAGGCCCTACCGGCGAGCGGCAGTGCATACTTGCTCTGCACCTTGGCAGTCAGCTCACTAGCGCAGCTGATCCTGACCCAGCTGCCCGAGGGCGCGCTGCTCAAACCCGACCTGGGCGGCCTGCCGAGGATTTACCGCCAGCACTGGCCGGCGACGGGGGCGGAGAGTTTTGGCTTGCAGCCCTTGGGAGCGCAGAGCAAAATTTTTACCCATTAATTTGTACAATACAGCTTTTGAAAAACGTATTTGTACAAAATGCCAGGTCCGAGTGATTTGATTCCACGCCAAGCCTGCCATGCGCTTGCCAGGATCAGTCTGGCTTTTCCAGTGCTCGCGCTGACTGGCCCGCGGCAGTCCGGCAAAACCACGCTTGCGCGCAGCAGTTTTCCAGACAAGCCCTACCGGACCCTGGAAGACCCGGAGACCCGGCAGCTGGCGGCGGCTGATCCACGGGCATTTTTGGCTCAGTTTCCGGATGGCGCCGTGCTCGACGAGATCCAGCGCTTGCCTGAGCTGCTGTCCTATTTGCAGGGGGTGGTGGACAGCCAGCGCCGCATGGGGCTGTTCGTGATCACCGGCTCGCAGCAGTTCGGGCTGCTGCAAAGCATCACGCAATCCTTGGCGGGACGGGTTGGCCTGGTCGAATTGTTGCCACTCAGCCTGGCCGAAATTGCCAGCTGGCAAACGATCGACCAGGACCAGCTCAACGCCCTGATGTTCACCGGCGCCTACCCCGCGCTGTACGACCCGCTCCGCGCCCGCGCGCTGCAGCCGGGCGACTGGTACCGGGCCTACGTTTCGACCTATGTAGAGCGCGATGTGCGCCAGGTTCTGGGCGTGCGTGACCTGGCCACTTTCGAGCGTTTTGTGCTGATGTGCGCATCGCGCAGTGGCCAGTTGCTGAATGTGCAGGCACTGGCCGCCGATTGTGGGATCAGCGCCTCCAGTGCACGGCAATGGCTCAGCGTGCTCGAGGCCAGTTACCTGGTGCGCCTGTTGCAGCCCTGGCATGAGAACTTTGGCAAGCGCCTGGTGAAAATGCCCAAACTGTATTTTTTGGATACCGGCCTGCTGTGCTGGCTGCTGCGCGTGGAGAGCCCGACGGCTCTGGCGACGCACGCCATGCGCGGGCCGATCTTTGAGACCTGGGTCATCACCGAGACACTCAAGCACCGGCTTAACCAGGGTCTGGCTGCCGACATTTATTTTTGGCGTGACAACCACGGGGTGGAAATCGACCTGCTTTACCCGCATCAGAACCAGCTTTTCCCAGTCGAGATCAAATCCGGCACCACCTTCAGCGCAGACTGGCTCAAGGCCTGCCAGCGCTTTACACACTTTGCCGGCGAACGAAGTGGCCCATCAACGGTGGTTTTTGGTGGCGAATCCAGCTTCGAGACCCAGGGTACACGTGTGATGTCGTGGCGCGGCTTCTCACCCAAGAGTGAGTGACACAACCGCCCCTAGCGGCAGCAACAATGACCATAGGCGACAAAGCTTCCTCCCATGTTTTGATTGATCAAAAGGGCGGTATGTATCTACAATGTAGACTCTTTTCCGACGGGGGATTTAAATGGAAGCGGTGATCCGAAAATGGGGCAACAGTCCCGCGTTGCGCCTGCCCAGTGCGGCATTGAAGGCGGCGGGCTACGCTCTGGAGCAAAAAGTGGAGTTAGTCGTGTCACGCGGGCGCATTGTGATCCAGCCCTCAGAGCATGTGACTTACAGTCTGGACGCGCTGCTGGCCGACATCACGGAGGCCAACGCGCACGGCGAATTAGGTTTTGGCAAGCCGGTCGGCAAAGAGGCCTTCTGATGGCCGCACGCGGCTATGTCCCGGATGCGGACGATGTGGTCGGGTTGGAGTTTGATCCCCAGGCTGGTCACGAACAAGCCGGCCACCGCCCGGCACTGGTGATCAGCCCGGCCCGTTACAACGTCAAGACCGGCTTGATGGTTTGCTGCCCG
>JBEGOC010000004.1:0-22961 GCA_041182225.1 Pseudomonadota bacterium
GTCATGGCTCAGTCTTCGTGGTTGGGCAGGGCCAGGCGCGAGTTGTCCTCCAGGGCCTCCTCGTGGTGAGGGCGGTCGGCATTGAGCCGGGCAATGTCGGTGGCGGTGATGTCGCCGGTCACGTAGACCCCGTCAAAGCAAGAGGCGTCAAACCCCTGGATGGCCGGGTTGAGCGAGCCGATGGCGCGCTTCATGGCGTCCACATCCTGGTAGATCAGGGCGTCGCAGCCGATGATCTCGCGAACCTGCTCCACCGTGCGGTCGTACGCCACCAGCTCATGACTGGTGGGCATGTCGATGCCGTACACGTTGGGGTAGCGCACCGGCGGCGCGGCGCTGGCCATGTAAACCTTGCGGGCACCGGCATCGCGCGCCATTTGCACAATCTCGCGGCTGGTGGTGCCGCGCACGATGGAATCATCCACCAGCAGCACGTTGCGGCCCTTGAACTCGCTGGCGATCACGTTGAGCTTTTGCCGCACCGATTTCTTGCGCACCGCCTGCCCGGGCATGATGAAGGTACGGCCCACGTAGCGGTTTTTGACAAAGCCCTCGCGGTAGGGCAGGCCGAGCAGCTGCGCCAGCTGCGCGGCGCTGGGGCGGCTGGATTCGGGGATGGGGATCACCACGTCGATCTCGCTCGGCGGCACGGTGGAGACCACGCGCTTGGCCAGGGTTTCGCCCAGGTTCAGCCGCGCCTGGTACACCGAGATGCCGTCCATCACCGAGTCCGGCCGGGCCAGGTAGACATACTCAAAAATGCAGGGGTTGAGCACCGGGTGCTCGGCGCACTGCTGCGCGTGCACAGTGCCGTTCAGGTCAATAAAGATCGCTTCGCCCGGCGCCACATTGCGTTCGAAGCGGTGCGAGGTGCCCTCCAGGGCCACCGACTCGCTGGCCACCACCACCGTGCCATCGCCTCGCCCCAGGCACAGGGGCCGGATGCCAAACGGGTCCCGGAACGCCAGCACGCCGTGCCCGGCGATCAGGGCTATCACGGCGTACGAGCCGCGCACCCGGCGGTGCACCTTGCGCACGGCGTCAAAGACGTCGGCTGGCTGCAGCGGCAGGCCGCGGGTGGTCTTGTCGACCTCGTGCGCCAGCACATTGAGCAGCACCTCGGAATCGCTCTCGGTGTTGATGTGGCGGTGGTCGGTGCTGAACAGCTCGGCTTTGAGCGCCTTGGCGTTGGTGAGATTGCCGTTGTGCACCAGCACGATACCAAAGGGCGCGTTCACGTAAAAAGGCTGGGCCTCTTCCTCGCTGTACGCGTTGCCGGCGGTGGGGTAGCGCACCTGGCCCAGGCCGCAATGGCCCGGCAGCGAGCGCATGTTGCGGGTGCGGAACACGTCACGCACCATGCCCTTGGCCTTGTGCATGAAAAACTTGCGCTCCTGCTGGGTCACGATGCCGGCTGCATCCTGGCCCCGGTGCTGCAACAGCAGCAAGGCGTCATAAATCAGCTGGTTGACAGGGGCGTTGCTGACAACACCAACAATTCCACACATAGGTTTCCAATCCGCCCGGGGTGCGCGCTTGCCGCAGCCTCAGGGCAAGTACTTTCCAAACTCTTGCGGTAGCAGGGGCTTGAGGCCCTTGACGGCCGCGACCGCAATGCTCGCGCCCACCGAATCACGCCACCAGTCGCTGGTCTGCAGCGGCGTCATGGTGACGACCACCGCCGCGGCCAACACCAGCACCGCGCCCCGCACCAGGCCAAAAATCGCGCCCAGAATGCGGTCCACCGGCTGCAAGCCGACCAACGAAAACAGGGTTTTGGCCAGCCGGGCCAGCAGCGCCGCCGCAAACACCGACAGCACAAACACCAGCAAAAAACCGGCCGCATAGCGCACCGCCTCGCCGGCACCGCGCATGGGTAGCAGTTGCGCCATGTCGGGCGCAAACCACTGCGCCAAAATGAAGGCGGCCACCCAGCCCATCACCGACAGCACCTCGTAAACCAGGCCGCGCCAGGCGCCGAGCAACAACGACGCGCTTAAAGCACCCACCATGATCCAGTCCAGCACAGGCATGGTTCGGGCCGGTTGGTCACAAAGTCAGAATGACAGCGGACAAATCCAGCTGCTTGATCTTGGCAGCGGCATTGGCCGCCTCGGTCTTGTCGGCAAACGGGCCAACCCGGACCCGGATGCGGCGGCCATCCTTGGTGTCGGCCACATGGGTGTAGGTTTTAAGGCCGGCCCGTTCCAGCTTGCCGCGCACCTCCTGCGCCCGGCCGGCTTCGGCAAAGGCGCCAACCTGCACCACATAACGACCGGCCACCGACGCCGAGGCAGCCTGGGCCGGCGCTGGCGGCTCACGCCCTTCCAGCAGGGCTTTCGGCCTGGCAGCTTCATCGACCACCACAGCCACTGGCGCGGGCGCGGCGGTTGGGGTTGGGGTTGGAGCAGGTGAGACAGGGCTGACCGCCGCCGCTTTGGCCGGCGCCGCTTCCGCAATTGTTTTAGGAGCTGAAGAGGCAGCAAGCACGGGGGCTGGCGCCTCTTTTTCTTCAAGAATGGGTGCAGGAGCCGGGGTCGGCAAAGACACGGCAGGCGCTTTGGCGCGCTCCGGGATGTCGATCGGAATATCCACCGACACCGGGCGCGGCTGCTGGTCGAACAGGATGGGAAAGCCAATGACGCCGATCAACACCAGCGCGGCCGACCCGATCAGGCGGTGCTTGGCACGCCTGCGGATCACCTCGATGCTGTCGGGCTGGATCGGCGTGGCAGCCGGCTCGTCGCCACTTTTGCGAGTCTTGAAAAAGGCCATAGGGGGAGGCTCAGACGTTCATCGGTCCGGAAGGTGGCGCGCTTGCAGCCGGGGCAGCCCATCCTGCAAGACGCCGCCCACGGTGTAGAACGATCCGAACACCACAATTCTATCAGTGGGGTCTGCAGCAGCCACCGCCGCCTGCAACGCCTGCCGCGGTTCGGCGAAGGTGCTCACCGTCGCCTTGGCGGCCGGCGTGAGTGCCCGCCACTTGGCGCGCAACTGGTCCGCTTTTTCGGCACGCGCGGTGGGCAAATCGGTGAAATACCAGCGGTCAATCAGCGGGTTGATGCGGGCCAGCATGGGGGCCAGGTCCTTGTCGGCCATGGCGCCAAACACCGCGTGGGTGGTGGGGTAGTAGCCCATGGCGTCCAGGTTGGCCGCCAGCGCCGCCACCGAATGGGGGTTGTGCGAGACATCCAGCACCAGCACCGGTTCGCCCGGCACGATCTGGAAGCGCGCAGTCAGCTCCACCAGCGCCAGCCCGCTGCGCACCGCCTGCGCCGTCACCGGCAGCCGGGTGCGCAGCGCGGTCAAGGCCGCCAGCACACCGGCGGCGTTGACCAGTTGGTTGGCGCCGCGCAGGGCCGGGTAGGCCAGCCCGCTGAAGCGGCGTGAACCGCGCGCAGCGCTGCTGTGCCAGCCCCACTGCTGCTGGTCGCCGGCAAACTGAAAGTCCACCCCGGCCTGCCACAGATCGGCATCGATGTCACGGGCGCGGTCCAGCACGCTTCGCGGCGGCATGGGGTCGCTCACCACCACCGGCCGGCCGGTGCGCATGATGCCGGCTTTTTCCCGGCCGATGCTCTCGCGATCGGGGCCGAGCAGCTCCATGTGGTCGAGGTCGATGCTGGTGATGATGGCGCAGTCGGGGTCGATGATGTTGACAGCGTCCAGACGCCCGCCCAAACCGACTTCGAGGATGGCCACATCCAGCGGCTGGCGCGCCATCACATTCAGGATGGCCAGCGTCGAAAACTCGAAATAGGTCAGGGAAACTTCATCACCATTTTGGCATCTGGCCCGCTCCACGCTTGCAAACGATGCTATCAATTCAGAAGCATCAACCGGCTCGCCCTGCAGCCGCAACCGCTCTTCAAAATGCACCAAATGCGGCGAGGTGTAAACGCCGGTGCGGTAACCAGCCTGGCGCAAGATGGACTCCAGCATGGCGCAGGTGGAACCCTTGCCGTTGGTGCCCGCCACGGTGAACACCGGGCAGTTCAGGCGCAGGTCCATGCGGCGGGCCACGGTGTGCACCCGCTCCAGGCCCATGTCGATGGTTTTGGGGTGCAACTGCTCGCTGTAGCTCAGCCATTGGTCCAGGGTTTGGGGTGCCGTATTCATAGGTGCGCATTGTCGCCGAGTGCGGCATGATGGCGGCATGAAGCAAGCACCAACCCTGACCGTTTTTGGCATCGCCAACTGTGACACCGTGAACAAAGCCCGCGCCTGGCTCACTGAGCGCGACGTGGCGTACACCTTTGCCGACTTCAAGAAGCAGGGGGTGGACGAGGCCGCCCTGTCGCGCTGGCTGGCGCAGCCAGGCTGGCAGGCCCTGCTCAACACCCGAGGCACCACTTGGCGCCGGCTGGATGACGCCGCCCGCGCCGCCGTGACCGATGCGGCCAGCGCCCGGGCGCTGATGCTGGCCCAGCCCAGCGTGATCAAGCGGCCGGTGGTGGCCTGGCCGGACGGGAGCGTCAGTGTCGGCTTTGAGCCGGCCGTCTGGCAGACCAAGCTGGACCGGGGCACGGCGGCAGGGCTCGCCTAAAATTCGCGATTGTCTCAACGAATGCTTCACACCCCATCATGGCCACGATTCTCCAAAACCTGCCGCTCGGTCAAAAAGTCGGCATCGCCTTCTCGGGCGGCCTCGACACCAGCGCCGCGCTGCACTGGATGAAGCTCAAAGGCGCCCTGCCCTACGCCTACACCGCCAACCTAGGCCAGCCCGACGAACCGGATTACGACGACATTCCGCGCAAAGCCATGCAGTACGGCGCAGAAAAAGCCCGGCTGGTGGACTGCCGCACCCAACTGGCTGCCGAGGGTATCGCCGCCCTGCAAAGCGGGGCCTTTCACATCTCCACCAGCGGCCTGACGTACTTCAACACCACCCCGATCGGCCGCGCCGTGACGGGCACCATGCTGGTGGCCGCCATGAAGGAGGATGACGTCAACATCTGGGGCGACGGCAGTACCTTCAAAGGCAACGACATCGAGCGCTTTTACCGCTACGGCCTGCTGACCAACCCCTCGCTGAAGATTTACAAACCCTGGCTGGACCAGCTGTTCATCGACGAGTTGGGCGGCCGGGCCGAGATGTCGGCCTTCATGACCCAAGCCGGCTTTGGTTACAAGATGTCGGCTGAAAAAGCCTACTCCACCGACTCCAACATGCTGGGCGCCACCCACGAGGCGAAAGACCTGGAGCACCTGAGCAGCGGCATGACCATCGTCAATCCCATCATGGGCGTGGCCTTCTGGCGCGACGATGTGGCCATTGCCCGCGAAACGGTGCGGGTGCGCTTTGAGGAAGGCCGACCGGTGGCGCTCAATGGCGTGGAATACCCCGACCTGGTGGCCCTGATCATGGAGGCCAACCGCATCGGCGGCCGCCACGGCCTGGGCATGAGCGACCAGATCGAGAACCGCATCATCGAGGCCAAGAGCCGCGGCATTTACGAAGCCCCTGGCATGGCGCTGCTGTTCATCGCCTACGAGCGGCTGGTCACCGGCATTCACAACGAGGACACCATCGAGCAGTACCGCGACAGCGGCCGCCGGCTCGGCCGGCTGCTGTACCAGGGCCGCTGGTTCGACCCCCAGGCCATCATGCTGCGCGAAACAGCGCAGCGCTGGGTGGCCCGTGCGATCACGGGCGAGGTGACGCTGGAACTGCGCCGTGGCAACGACTATTCGCTGCTGAACACCGAATCACCCAACCTGACCTACCACCCCGAGCGACTGACCATGGAAAAGGGCGAGTCGATGTTCTCGCCAGCCGACCGCATCGGCCAGCTGACCATGCGCAACCTGGACATTGTGGACACCCGAGCCAAGCTGGGCATCTACGCGCAAACCGGCTTGCTGAGCGGCGACGTGGGCACCGACATGCTGAGCCTGAGCGGTAAGCCCGCAGCCTGAGGCCGCGCCGACTTGACCTCTGCGCGAGCGGATCGTGCGTCAGCGACCGCTCGAGCGCGCCCGCAGTCCTGGCAAACCCTGGTCGGGCTGGCCCTGGCGCAGGTAGATGTCAGCCACCGGCCGCAGTGCCGCTGGCGTGATGCCGAGTGAGGCCAGCCCCGGCAGCTTGCCGGTGGCGACATTGGGCTTTTGCATCGAGTCCAGGTTGTCACGGCTCATCAGTGGCTGGCCGGGCATGAACTCCATCAAAGTGGCCTGAAGGCGGCCCAGCCAGTGTGGCAGGCCCAACACCGGCCGGCCCCGGCCCTGACGCACCCCGCTGAGGCGGCCCGCCAGTTGCACCAGCTCGCGCAGGGTGAATACGTCGGGGCCGCAGGCCTCGATCACCCGCGGTGCCGACTGTTTGGCGGCGCTGCCGCCCAGGGCCAGGCAGCGCACCACAGCGGTGGCCACGTCCTCCACCCACACCGGTTGAAAACGGGCCTCGGCGCCAGCCAGCGGCACAAACGGCGCCACCCTCTGCAGCCGGGCGAAGAGATTGAGAAACTGGTCTTCGGCACCAAACACCACGCTGGGGCGCAGCACGCTCAGCGCAAATGGCGCCCGTGTCCCGTTGGCTGCGGCCTGCAGCAGTACGGCCTCGCCCTGGCTCTTGCTGCGCAAGTACTGCGAGGGCGCTGTCTCGGGCTGTAGCGGGTCGACCCCGAGGGCGCTGACGTGGACCAGCTGGCGTGCACCGGCCGCCACACAGGCGCGGGCCAGTTTTTGCGGCAGGGCCACATGCACCTTGTCAAAGGCGGCCTGGTTGCCGTGCAGGATGGCCACCAAATTGACCACTGCATCGTGGCCCACCAGCGCAGCGGTGAGCGCAGCCTCGTTGTGCACGTCAAATTCAAGCACGGTCAGCAACGGCAAATGCTGCAGATGGCGGGCGTTGGTACGCCGCCTCGTCACCACCGTCACCGACCAGCCCTGGCGCACCAGTTTTTCGCAGACATGCAGGCCCACAAAGCCGGTGCCGCCCAAAACAATCACTTTTCTCATCCGATCATTTTCGCACCCGGCACCTCGGCCCCGGACTGATTGAGGTCAATTGACCACGTCAAGGGCCGGGCCAGAGCCGCTAACATTCGGGTCTTTCACCCCCACAGAGCCGCCATGACCACCCACAGCCTTGCCAATGTCACCGTCACCACCCAAGCCAGCGTCTACTTTGAGGGCAAATGTGTCAGCCACAGCCTGACATTGCCCGATGGCAGCCGCAAATCGGTGGGCGTGGTGCTGCCGGCCGCCCTGACCTTTGGCACCGCGGCGCCGGAGATCATGGAATGCGTGGCCGGCGCCTGCGAATACCGGCTCTCGGGCACCGACACCTGGCATACGGTCAAGGCTGGCGACTCCTTCAGCGTGCCGGCCAATTCCTCGTTTGATATTCGGGTGACTGAGGTGTTTCACTACCTGTGCCACTACGGCTGAAGCCCCGACCCGCTCAGACCACCACGGGTTCGGGCTCAAGCCGGATGCCGAAGCGCTCATAGACGCTGGTCTGGATCGCCCCGGCCAGCGTCATGACCTCGCCCCCCGTGGCGCCGCCATGGTTGACCAGCACCAGGGCCTGCCGGTCGTAGACGCCGGCCTGCCCGACCATCTTGCCCTTCCAGCCGCAGGCCTCGATCAGCCAGCCGGCGGCAAGCTTGATCGAGCCGTCCGCCAGGTGGTAGTGCACGATTTTGGGCTCGCGGGCGATGATGTCCTCGCATTGCTCGGGCGACACCGTCGGGTTTTTAAAGAAGCTGCCGGCATTGCCGAGCTGGGCCGGGTCGGGCAGCTTGGCGCGGCGGATCTCGCAGACCCAGTCAAAAATCTGCTGCGGGGTGGGTTGCGTCACGCCGGTGTGCGCGATTTTCTTGTCCAGATCGGCATAGCCCAGCACCGGGCGCCAGGGTTTGGGCAGGGCAAAGCGCACGCGGGTGATCAGGGCCCGGCCGGCCAGCCCCAGGGGCTGCGACGCATGCTTGAAGACCGAATCGCGGTAGCCAAATCCGCACTGGGCCGCATTCAGGGTGAAGGTTTTTCCAGTGTGCAGATCAATCGCATCGAGCGACTCAAAGCGATCCTGCAGTTCCACCCCGTAGGCGCCCACGTTTTGCACCGGCGAGGCGCCCACGGTACCGGGGATCAGCGCCATGTTTTCCAGGCCCGGGTAGCCCTGCGCCAGCGTCCAGCGCACAAACTCGTGCCAGTTTTCACCGGCGCCAGCCTCGACCACCGTAGCTTTTGGCGTGTCCTGTACCAGGCGGCGCCCGGCAATCTCGACCTTGAGCACCAGGGGCTTGACATCACCGGTGAGCACAATGTTGCTGCCGCCACCCAGCACAAACTGGGGCGCCCGGCCCCACTCGGGGCTGGCCAGCACGGCCTGCAGGTCGGCCTCACTGGTGATGCGCACCAGCGCCTGGGCGCGCGCCACGATGTGAAAGGTGTTACAGGCCTGGAGCGGGACGTTTTTCTCGACTAACATTGCCGTCATTGTCGCACCTGCCTTTGGGGCGCGTCCCCTATCCCTGACACCGCCGGAACCTGCCATGCCCTCTTTTGACACCGTCTGCGAAGCCAACCTGGTTGAAGTGAAAAACGCAGTGGAAAACGCCGCCAAAGAGATCGCCACCCGCTTCGACTTCAAGGGTACGCCCGCCTCGATTGAGCTCAAGGACAAAGACATCACCCTGATTGGCAACGCCGAATTCCAGCTGGCGCAGATTGAGGAAATCCTGCGCAACAAGCTGTCCAAGCGCAATGTGGATGTGCGGTTTCTGGACATCGGCGACCCCCAGAAAATTGGCGGTGACAAGGTCAAGCAGGTGGTCAAGGTGCGCAATGGCATCGAGGCCGAGGTGTCCAAGAAAATCCAGCGCCTGATCAAGGACAGCAAGATCAAGGTGCAGGCCGCCATCCAGGGCGATGCCGTGCGTGTGACCGGCACCAAGCGGGACGACCTGCAGGCCGCGATGGCGCTGATCCGCAAGGACATCGCCGACCTGCCGCTGAGCTTCAACAACTTCCGCGACTGACACGCCTGCCGGCGGCAAGCTGCATGCCATGAGCGTCCAGACCGAAGGCGAATACGAAGACCTGCTGGGTCTGTGGTCGGACCTGGAGTCCGGGCTTGGTGTGCTGCTGGGCAGTCCGTTCAGTGTCCAGGAGTTTCAACAACGGGTGCGGCAATACGACCGCTGGATGCAGGATCTGCTGCGCCGGGACGCCGATGTCGGTTTGTACCTGCTGTTCCAGCTGGCCAGCAGTTCCTCGGTCGGCTACAGCGCCTCGCATGCCCTGGTGTGTGCGGTGCTGTGTCATCTGATCGGCACCGAACTGGGCATCGCGCCGGAGGAGCGGGACGGCCTGGTCTATGCCGCCCTGACCATGAACATTGGGATGACCCAGCTGCAGGACGAACTGGCGCAGCAGCTGGAGCGGCCCAATGCGGTGCAGATGGAGGGTATTCGCACCCATGCCAGCCGTGGCCAGGCCTTGTTGGTCCAACTGGCGGTGACCAACCCGCTTTGGCTTGAGACCATTGCCCTGCACCATGACGACAGTACCGGCCAGGGCGAGTTTCGCAGCTTGTCGCCGGCCCGGCGCATGGCGCGCGTGCTGCGTGTGGTCGATCGCTATGCGGCCATGATCAGCCCACGTAAATCACGCGAGGGCCGCAGCGCCACCGACTCGCTGCGCTCCATCATCGGCAGCCCAGAGGCCCAAGGCGACGAAGTCGGCCACACCCTGGTGCGCGCCGTCGGCCTGTGCCCGCCCGGCACCTTTGTGCGGCTGGACAACCAGCAGATTGCGGTGGTGATCCGGCGCAGCCCGCAGCCCAACCGGCCCTTTGTGGCCATCGTGCTCGAAGAAGCCGGCGCCTTGCTCAAACCACCGCGGCTGCACCGGACAGCGCTGGGCAACCCCGGCATCAAGGCGGCCTTGAGCGCGTCGGCCGTGCAGGAGCGGCTGAACCACCACTTGATCTTGCAGCTCGGCGCCTATGCCGGGCGGCAGGGCTGACCGCGCCAGGCGTCGGCAGACTCAGGTTTTGGGCTTTTTGGCCCCAAGTCGGGACTCGGTGCCTCGCACCAGACGACCGAGGTTTTCGGCATGCCGGTACAGCAGCAGCAGCGCCATGACTGACACCGCCAGCAGCACCGGTTTTTCCAGGTACCACGCGAGGCCGTCGCCAAAAATGTAATAGGCCGGCGCAAGCACCGCTGCAACCAAGGCCGCCAGCGAGGAGTAGCGAAAAAACCAGGCGACGAAGAGCCAGGTGAGCGCGCTGGCCAGGCCCAGCAGGGGATGAATGCCGATCAGTACGCCGAGCGCGGTGGCGACTCCCTTGCCACCGGCAAACCGGAAAAACACCGGGTAGAGGTGCCCCACAAAGGCGGCCAGCCCCACCATGGCCAGGGTGCCCGACTCCAGGCCGTAGGGCTTGCCAAACCAGCCGACCAGCGCCACCGGCAGCCAGCCCTTGGCAGCATCCAGCAGCAGGGTCACCACGGCAGCCGACTTGTTGCCGGAACGCAGCACATTGGTGGCGCCCGGATTTTTGCTGCCAAAGGTGCGCGGGTCGCTCAAGCCCATGAGCCGGCTGACGATCACGGCAAACGACAGTGAGCCCAGCAGGTAAGCCGCCAAAACAGCCGCCAGCGGCAAATAGGGTTGTATGGTGTTCAGCACGGGATCTCCAACAAGATGATCGGGCCCGAAACCGGGCCACACGAAACCCATTTTGCCAGCCCGTCGTGGGGCTATGCGACGCTCAGCCCGATGGCGAGGTGCACGGCTTGAAGATCCGCACCGGGCACTGCGTGCAAACGCCACGGTCAAGCCGCTGGTACAGCGTGGCAATCACGTCGTCGCCCATTTTGAAAAAGTGGTCGGCGCCGATCTGTTCAAACACGCCCGAGCGGTGCAGCATTTGCAGCGGTTCGTCTTTCATGTTGAAGATGTACAAGCCGCCCCCCAAAGCCTGCCGACGACGGGCCTCCTGGCCGAGCAGGTGCGCACCGGCCAGATCGACAAAGTTGATGCCCGAAGCCACCAGCAGCAGGTGGCGGTGCAAGGGCTCGCGCTCGTCGATCTGCTGTAAGGCCTCTTGCAGGTGATTCACAGCGCCGAAAAAGATCGAGCCATTCAGGCGAACAATCTTGAGTTGCGGGCAGTCCGGCAGGCCGGTGGTCGCGCTGAAGGCGGGTGGCCACTGGCCGGGGAAAGGCTTGACATCCTCCAGGCCCGGCCGGGAGGTGCGGTTGAGGTAGAGCAGAAAGGACAGCAGTACGCCGGTGTAGATGGCAAATTCCAGGTTCAAGGTCAGGGTGGGCGACAAAGGTCACGGCCAGCACCGCCGTCTCTTGCCGGCTGACCCGAACGATTTCGCGAATGTGCTCGACGTCCACCAGGCCCCAGGCCACCACGAACAGGATACCGGCCATGGCGGCCGTCGGCAGGTAGCGGGCCAGCGGGGCCAGGAACAGCAGGATCATCAGCAGTGCCACCGCCGCAAACACGGTGGACAAGGGGGTCTGGGCGCCAGCGGCATAGTTCAATCCGCTGCGATTGAAAGAACCGCTGGAGGCATAGCCCGAGAAAAAACTGCCGGCCAGATTGGACAGGCCCTGGCCGATGAACTCCTGGTTGCCGTCAATGCGCTGGCCGCTACGGAGTGCCATGGCGCGCGCGATCGACACCGCCTCGGTCAGCGCCAACAGCGCCACTGCCACTGCCACCGGCAGCAGGCTTCGCAAGGTCTCAAGTGAAAAGTCGGGGCTGGACAAGGGCGGCAAGCCAATGCGCAATGAACCCAGGCTGGTGATCGCGGTTTGCTCGGCGCCGAACCACTGATTGAGGCCAGCGGCAGCCACGCTGCCCAGCAGCATGCCGGCAATCATGTGCGGGAAACGGGGCCACCAGCGCTTGAACGCGATGCTGGCCAGTACCGTCACCACGGCCACGGTGGTGATGTAGGGGTTGATCTCCCCCAGGTGGGACACCATGCCCTGCACGACGCCATAGACCGAAGCGCCGCGTGGGATCGGAAGGCCAAAGAAATTCTTCACCTGGCTGGCCGCGATCAGGAACGCAGCGCCGGCTGTGAACCCCACCACCACCGTATGCGAGACAAAATTGACCAGCGTACCCAGTCGCAACACCCCCAGCAACAGCTGGAAGACGCCCACCAAAAAGGTGAGCGTGAGCACCAGCGTGACGTACTCGGCACTGCCCGGCGTCGCCAGCGGACTCATGGTCGCAAACACCACAATCGAGATGGCCGTGGTGGGCCCGGACACCAGGTGCCAAGAGGAGCCCCACAATGCTGCCACGATGGCCGGCAGCATGGCCGCATACAAACCATACTCGGGCGGCATGCCGGCAATGGTGGCAAATGCGACACCCTGGGGCACCAGAATCAGGGCGCCAGTCAGACCTGCAATCAGGTCGGCCCGCAGGGTCCGGCGGTTCACCCGCGGCCACCAGCGCAGAAAGGGCAGCATGGATTTCAACAAAAGATACTCCTGGACTGCCGAGCAAAGCCGCCCGGCACAGCTTCTGGAAAAGGCACCACTGTAGCCCGCATTGTCTGTGCCGACTGGCTCCATGATTGGAGACAACTGGCTCTACTCCTTGGCAGTCACAACACCCAAACTCCGGCCTGCGTCTCAGGGCGCCATGCCATGCGGGCTTAGACTGTCCGGCGTTCTGCGCGCTGGTATTGCCAACATAAGGAAAGAATTGAAGCATCGATTGTTATCGGTACTGACGAGCTGGGCCACCTGCGGGCGCTCCAGCCCGACGACAACACCTTCATGGCTATGCGCGACCTGAAAGAAGCCATGAAACGATGATGCGCTAACCCGCGCACTGACACGGGGCGGCCTGGACACGGGTCTGTCCCTTTTACTTGATCACCCCGCACCTGGAACCATTGATCCATGCCCACACTTGAAGTCAAGGACCTGACAGTCAATTACGCCATCAAAGGCGGTACCCTGCAGGCGCTTGCGCCTGTCAACATGACCATGCACGATGGCGATTTTGTCGTGGCGCTCGGCGCTTCGGGCTGCGGCAAGACCACGCTGCTCAACTGCATCGCAGGCTTTTTGCCGCCCTCCACCGGGGAAATTCTGTTGGAGGGCAAGGCTGTCGCCGGGCCGGGCGCCGACCGCGGCGTGGTGTTCCAGAAGCATGCCCTGATGCCCTGGCTGACGGTGCGCGACAACGTGGCGCTGGGCCTGCGCCTGCGCGGGGTTGACACCAACACACGCAACCAAGTTGCACTGGACAAGCTGGCACTGGTAGGGCTGGAAAAGTACGCCGACCGCGCCGTTTACGAACTGTCCGGCGGTATGCAGCAGCGAGTGGGTATTGCCCGTGCCCTGGCGAGCGATCCGGCGGTGCTGCTGATGGATGAACCCATGGGGGCACTGGACGCCTTCACCCGGGAAACGGTACAGGAAATTCTGCTGAAAGCCTGGTCCAAGTCCAACAAGATGGTGTTCTTCATCACGCACTCGGTGGAAGAGGCGCTGTTTCTGGCCACCCGGCTGATCCTGATGAGCCCGAGCCCGGGCCGCATTTCTCACACCTATGACAACGTGCCGTTTTCGCGACAATTCCTGCGACACGGTGATGCCCGCAAGGTCAAGTCCGAGCCTGAATTCATCCGCATGCGTGAAGAAGTTCTGTCCATCATCCATCACCGGGAGCCAGCCCATGTCTGAGACCAAAATATCGGCCCTGAAAACCAGTGCCTTCAAGGTGCCGGGCGAGGGCAACAGCGCCACCATCAGCGTGGTCACGGTCATTCTCATTCTGGCGAGCTGGGCTCTGGTCACCAACATGGGCTGGATCAAGCCCATCTTCCTGCCCTCGCCACAGGCCACCTTTCAGCAGTTCTACGAGTACCTGACCGGCACTGCCAACGACAAGCCGTTGTGGCAGCATTTCGCCGCCAGTATGTTCAGGGTTTTTTCAGCCTTCTTTCTCGCCTGCTTGCTGGCCATACCGATCGGCATCGCCATGGGCATGTCTCGCGTCTGGCGCGGCATTTTTGACCCGCCGATCGAGCTGTACCGGCCTTTGCCGCCGCTGGCCTACCTGCCGCTGATCATCATCTGGTTCGGCATTGACGAGCTGCCCAAGGTGCTGCTGATTTTTCTGAGCTGCTTTGCCCCGCTGGCCATGGCGGCGCGCTCCGGCATGCGCAGCGCCTCGCAGGAGCAAATGAATGCTGCCTATTCCATGGGCGCCAGCTACACCCAGGTCATCCGCCACGTGGTGCTGCCGGCCGCAATGCCCGAAATCCTGGTCGGCATGCGGGTGGCCATCGGTTTTGGCTGGAGCACACTGGTGGCAGCCGAAATGGTGGCGGCCAACCTCGGCCTGGGGCAAATGGTGCTGAATGCCTCCAACTTTCTGCGCACCGACATTGTGGTGATGGGCATCATTGTGATCGGGGTCGTGGCCTACATGTTTGATCTGCTGATGCGCCGGATTGAAGACAAGCTGGTGCCCTGGAAGGGACGCGTCTGATGAAATCCAATTTCTTTGCGCCTGTCACCGGCTCGGTCATGCCGCGCTTTGCAGGCCTGGCAACCCTGATGCGCCTGCCTTACCTCGACTTCGACCATGAGGCGTTTTCCCAGGTCGACATCGGACTGGTCGGCATCCCCTGGGACGGCGGCACCACCAACCGGGCCGGCGCCCGGCACGGGCCAAGGCAGGTGCGCGACTTGTCGACCATGATCCGCAACGTCAACCGGGCCAGCGGCATCAACCCCTTTGCCTTGTGCAACTGTGCCGACCTGGGGGACACCCCGGTCAACCCGGTGGATGTGATGGACTCGATGGCCCGCATCCAAAGGTTTTTTGACCGGGTCTGCGATGCCGGTGTGGCGCCGCTGTCGGTGGGCGGCGATCACCTGTCGACCCTGCCCATCATGCGTGCCCTGGCCAAGAACGGCCCGATCGGCATGGTGCATTTCGACGCACACACCGACACTTGGGACGGCTATTTTGGCGGGTTCAAGTACACCCACGGCACGCCGTTCCGCCGGGCCGTGGAGGAGGGTTTGCTGGACCCCAAGCGCACGGTGCAAATCGGCATCCGTGGCGCGCTGTACAACGATGCCGAGGACACCTGGGGTCAGCAACAAGGTATCCGCGTGATTGACATCGACGAGTTTCACGCCATGGGCATTGAGGCAGTGATGCAGGAAGCCCGCCGTGTGGTGGGCGACGGCCCCACCTATGTCAGCTTCGACGTGGATGCGCTGGACCCGGTCTATGCACCGGGCACCGGCACCCCGGAGATCGGTGGCATGACCACGCTGGAGGCCCAATGGGCCGTGCGCAAGCTGCAGGGGCTCAACCTGGTGGGCGGCGACGTGGTGGAAGTGTCACCACCGTTTGACACCAGCGGCAACACCGCCATGGTGGGCGCGACCATGCTGTTCGAGATTCTGTGTGTGCTGGCGGACTGCGTGAGCAGCCGCAAGGGCCGCAGCCCAGCCGTCAAGGCCTAGCCGGCAGGGGACGCTGCCGGCGCGTGCCTCGCGCCTGGGCCAACTCGTCAACTGCCAAGCTCAAGGCCCGGACCCCCTCGCCAATCTGGTCGGCAGCGATCGACGACAAACGCAGGCGGAAGTAGGGACAGGGGTAAGGCGGGTTGATGAAGAACACCTCACCAGCCTCGATCAGCACCCCATGGCTGCGCGCCATCACGGCCAGTTCGGACGAATCGATCCAGTCGGGCGCCCGTACCCACACCGAGGCTCCTCCGGAGGGCAATTGAAACTCGAAGTCCGGCAGGTACTGCGCCAGCGCCCGGGCCACCAAGGCCATGCGCTTTTGCATGGCCTGATTGACCTTGCGCGCGTGCGCATCGTGGTGCCCGAGCGACAGGAACAGGGCAAACGCATGCTGCAAAAACGCGCTGGGATGGCGCACCATGGCGTGGCGAAGCTCCCGCAGTTCGGCGATCAAGGCGCGAGGCGCGACGATATAGCCCAGCCGCAGCGACGGCGACAGGCTTTTGGACACCGAGCCCACATAAATGACCCGCCCCGCCTTGTCCATGCTCTTGAGCGCCGGCATCGGCTCGCCCTCGTAAAGGTTTTCCGCTTCGTAATCGTCCTCGATCACCACAAAATCCTGCTGCTCTGCCAGATGCAGAAGCAATGCCCGGCGGCGCATGCTGAGGCTGGCAGTCGTCGGACTTTGATGGGAGGGCGTGACAAACACGTAGTCCAGCGCAGGCAGGTTCTCCACGACCAGGCCTTCATCGTCCACCGGCACCGGCACACAGCTTGGCCGGCGCAAGGCGAAGCTGTTGCGGGCGTGCGGGTGCCCAGGCTCCTCCAATCCGACGCGTTGAGAGTCGTCAAACAGGGCCTCCGCCAGCAGGTAATAAGCGTGCTGGGCGCCCACGGTAATCAAAATCTCTTCCTGCAGGGCAAACACACCGCGCTTGGGCAGCAGGCGCAGACGGATCTGCTGGATCAGGTCAGGCACATCATAGACTTCAAAATCCGGGGTCCAGTGCGGCAGGTGCGAGCGTGCCAGACTGTGCACGCAGCACTCGCGGAAGGCCTCGGTCGGGAACAACTGGGGGTCGTAGGTGCCATACACAAAGGGGTAGGGGTAGGCACTCCAACGGTCCGGCTTGGACAAGGTCCGCTGCTCCACCAAGGACCGCAGCACCCGAGAAGACCAGTCGGGCGGCAGGCCTGTGGGCTTGGTGTCGGCCGGCGCTGGTGTGCCGCGCCTGGCCTCAGTGCTCCGGGCGTTCATGGTGACAAAAACGCCGCTGCGCGGCCGCGCGTCCAAAAACCCGTCGTCCACCAGTTGGACATAGGCTGCCGTGACGGTGTTTCGGCTGACACCCAGCACCTTGGCCAGCTCGCGCGAAGAAGGCAAGGGCGCACCCAGCGGTAGCCGACCGTCCAGGATCGCCTGCACGACCGACAGGCGCAAGCGCTGCTGCAAAGGCAGGGCCGGACCCTCCTGCAAACCGAACAGGCTTTCCCACTGGGCGTGTCGGGTGCGTTGGATGATAGGCAAGATGCGGAAGTGTATACGCAGCCAGGCCGCTGGCTCGCTCGAATCACGGCATCTGGCTCTACCGGCGCACGCAATTTCTGCCTAAGCTCGCCTTTCCAATTCATCCTTTAGGAGTGCCCTGTGTCATCGTCCCCCAACCACGTCACCACAGACACACTGGCCGCCTTCAGTGACGCGTGGAACCGCCATGATCTCGACGCCCTGATGTCCTTCATGACCGATGACTGCGTGTTCATGACCGCGGGCGGCCCCGAGGCCTGTGGCGCCCGCCATGCCGGCACTGAGGCCGTGCGCAAAGCTTTCGCGGGCGCCTGGGCCACCCTGCCCGATGCACAATGGCGCAACGGCCAGCACTTCGTGCAGGGCGATTTTGGTGTGTCGCAGTGGACCTTCACCGGCACTGCGGCTGACGGCAGCCGGGTCGAAACCGACGGCGTGGACATTTTTACCTTCAGGAACGGAAAGATTGCGGTAAAAAACGCCTTTCGCAAGGCACGGCCCAACCTGCCAGCGAGCAAGTGAAGGAGGCCACTCATGACGGCAACCATCCAGTTCACCAGCGGCAAGCCACCGGCCGACAAACGCTACGATCCGCACTATGACCCGCTGGTGGCGCCCAACCCGGGTGCCGGACGGGCCTATGCCCCCAGCTACTGGGTGGCCAGCGCAGGCACCCCGCCTGCCGACGACGGTCCGGTCTCGGCCGACCTGGATGTCGATGTGGCGGTGATCGGCTCGGGCTCGACCGGCATGTCCACCGCCCTCTATCTGGCGCAAGAACACGGCATCCAGGCTGTGGTGCTGGAAGCCAACCAGACCGCCTGGGGCTGCTCCAGCCGCAGCGGCGGCCAGGGCCAAAACGCCAGCGGCCGGCTGACCCGCTCCCAGTGGATTGAGCGCTGGGGCCTGGACGTGGCCAAAAAGCTCGACCGCGAGATCCGCACCGGCTTTGAGAACTTCAAAACGCTCACGCAGGAAATTGACTGCGATGCCTACGACGGCGGTCACCTCTACCTGGCGCACCGCCCCGAGAAAATGGCCTACCTACGCAATGAACACCGCGTGCGCAACGAGACCTTTGGCTACCAGACGCGCCTGCTCAGCGCCGAAGAGGTGCGCCGCGACTACTGCGACGAGCGCGACACGGCCGGCGCCATGCTCGAGATGGAGGGCATCGGTATTCATCCGCTCAAATTCACGTTTGGCCTGATGCGCAAGGCGCGGACGCTGGGCGTAAAGGTGCATACGGCCAGCCCGGTACAGGGCTGGACCACTGTCAATGGCGTGCACCACCTGCGCACCCCGGGCGGCGTGGTGCGGGCCAAGCGGGTGGCGGTCTGCACTGGCGGCTACACCGGGCAGGGGCTCAACCCCCTGCTCAAAAACAAGCTGCTGCCCATCCTGTCGAACTCGGTGGTCACAAGACCACTGACGGAGGCCGAACTGGAAGCCACCAATTTCCGCTCGCACACCTTCCTCACCGACACCCGCACGCTGCGCTTTTACTACCGGCTGCTCAAGGGCAACCGGCTACAGTTGGGCAGCCGAAGTTCCATCACCGGCGCCGATGCGCAGGAACCTGTCCACCTGAAACTGCTGACCGATGCCATCGCCCGCAAATTCCCGCCGCTGGCCGGCATCCAGATCGACTACTCCTGGTGGGGCTGGGTGGATGTGAGCCACGACATGATGCCGCGCATCAGCCGGCCCGACCCAACGCAGACGGTCTGGCATGCGGTGGGCTACGGCGGCAACGGCGTCTCGTTTTCCACCTGGGCCGGCAAGCGGCTGGCCGAGCGCGTGGCTGGCAAGGACGGCGGGCACGAGGTGTTCCAGTTGCCGATTTACAGTTCGCCGCTGGAGTATCCCAACCTGTTTGGCCTGGTTCGCTCGGAGGCGTTTGCACCCTTCCGGCGCTTTGGCCAGTACTTTCTCTACAAGTGGTATTGGCTGCGGGACGAGAAATAATTCAAGTAAAACGGGGCAATCCTGCCCCAGCGCGTCAATTTGCTTATAAGCTGAAGATCGTTGGACCCATTTATCCTCACATTTTTACGACAAGGAGCAGACCATGAGCACAATTGACCGCCGTCACCTCTTACAGGCAGGTGCCGCACTCACCGCCGGCAGCATCTTTGGTATTCCGCTCGAAGTCGCGGCGCAGGCCGCCAAGGGCGGCGTGCTGGTGATCGGCAGCACGCAGACGCCACGCCACCTCAACTCGGCAGTGCAAAGCGGCATTGCCACCATGATGCCCGCGGCCCAACTGTTCGCCTCACCGATCCGCATGGACAAAAACTGGAAGCCGCAGCCCTACCTGGCTGAGAGCTGGACGCTGTCGCCAGACAACCGCAGCGTGTCGCTGGTACTGCGCAAGGACGCGGTGTTCCACGACGGCAAACCCATCACGGCTGAAGACGTCAAGTTCTCTATTGAAACCATCCGTGACAACCACCCGTTCAAGACCATGTACGGGCCGGTCAACGCGGTCACCATCAACGACGCCCGAACGGCGGTGATTCGGCTGTCCGAGCCGCACCCGGCCGTTCTGCTGGCGATGTCGACCTCGCTCACCCCCATCATCCCCAAACATATTTTTGGTGACGGCACTGATGTCAAGATCCACCCGCGCAACGGCAACCCGGTGGGCTCCGGCCCGTTCAAGCTGGTGGAGCACAAGCCGGGTGAATACATCATCATGGAACGCTTTGACCGCTTCTTCCTGAAGGACCAGCCCAAACTGGACCGTGTCATCGTGCGCCTGTTCAAGGACTCGAGCAGTCTGTTGCTGGCCTTTGAGCGCGGCGAGGTGGATGTGCACCTGGCGGTCACCGATCCGCGCGAATTGGAGCGCGTGCGCAAGACGCCGGGCGCGATGGTGGTCAAGGGTGCGGCCCCGGCCATCGGGCCGCTGATTTGGCTGGCCTTCAACACCAAGAGCCCCAAGCTGGCCGACAAGCGCGTGCGCCAGGCCATCAACTTTGCCGTTGACAAACAGTACATCCTGAACACCATCCTGGGTGGCATCAACACCCGCTCTACTGGCCCTCTCACGTCAGGCAGCCCCTTCTACACCGGTGACGTCGAGAAGTACGAGTTGAACCTGGCCAAGGCGACCAAGCTGCTCGATGAGGCGGGCCTGAAGCCCGGTGCCAACGGCGTGCGGTTGACGCTGGACCTCGATGCCATCCCGGGCAATGCGGACCAGAAGACGATCCAGGAGTACCTCAAGCAGTCCCTGACCAAGATCGGGGTCGAGGTCAACCTGCGGCAGTCGCCCGATTTCCCATCCTGGGCGCGGCGCGTGGCCTCGCTGCAGTTCGAGATGACCTTGGACTCAGTCTGGAACTGGGGCGATCCGGTGATCGGGGTACACCGCACCTGGCTGAGTTCCAACATCAAGCCCGGCGTCATCTGGTCCAACACCCAGAGCTACAGCAACCCCAAGGTCGACGGCTGGTTGGCCGCTGCCGGGCAGGAGATGAACCTGGCCAAGCGCAAGGAACTGTACAAGCAGGTGCAAAAAGCCGTGGTGGAGGACTGCCCGGTAGCGTTCCTCTACGAGCAGACCTTTTACGAGGCCTATGCCGCCAAAGTGGTCACCCCGCCGGCCGGCATCTGGGGACTGACCGACGGCATCACTGAGAGCGCGATCAAGGCCTGACGGCCGCACCCTTGATGCGTATGCTGCTCGCCATCTTGCGCCGGCTGGCCTGGGCCGCCGGTTTGCTGGTGGCCGTGCTGGCGATCAACTTCATGTTGATCCATGCCGCCCCCGGTGACCCGGCCAGCGTGATCGCTGGCGAAATGGGCGGCGGCGACGAGGCCGTGATGGCCAGCATCAAAAAGGCCTATGGCCTGGACCAGCCGCTGCCGGTGCAGTTCGTCACCTACATCGGCAAGAGCGTGCAGGGCGACCTCGGCCAGTCTTACACCTACAACCGCCCGGTATCGGGCCTGATTCTCGACCGGATCGGGCCCACTATCCTGCTAGTGCTGACCGCCCTGGTCATTGCCATCCTTGCCGGGACCCTGCTCGGGGTGTTTGCATCCCGGCGGCCGGACAGTTTTGCCAGCGCCGCGGTGACCGTGCTGTCCCTCATCGGCTACGCCATGCCGGTGTTCTGGACCGGCATCCTGCTGGTTATCCTGTTCGGGAAGGTCTGGCCCGTCATGCCGATTGCCGGCATGCGGGACGTCCGACAATTCGGCGTTGGCGGCTGGAGCGCAGTGGTCGATGTGCTGCACCACCTGGTGTTGCCGGCGCTGACCCTGACCATCGTCTACCTGGCGCAGTACAGCCGGTTGGCGCGCGCCAGCATGCTCGAAGTGCTGGGCTCGGACTACATCCGCACCGCACGGGCCAAGGGCCTGAGCGAATGGGTCGTGACCTTCAAACACGCCTTGCGCAATGCCCTGATGCCAGTGGTGACCATCGCCGGGCTGCAGTTCGGCCACCTGATATCGGGTGCCGTGCTGGTGGAGACCGTGTTCAGTTGGCCCGGCCTGGGCACGCTGGCCCTTGAGGCCATCCTGGGGCGCGACTACCCCACGCTGCTGGGCGTTCTGACCTTCTCGTCGATGCTGGTCATTGCTGCCAACCTGCTGACCGACCTCAGCTACCGCTGGATCGACCCCCGGCTGCGAGGCAAATGACCATGAGCACACAAACTGGCGCTGATCCCGCTGTTGTACCTTCGAACCTGCCGGTGCTGTCGCCTGCGCGGGAAGCGTGGCGCGTTTTCGGCCGCAACAAGGCGGCCATGCTCGGGCTGCTGCTGCTGGTCTTCATCACGCTGGTGATGCTGCTGGGCCCGGGACTGTATGGCGTCAAGCCCTTTGAGATCATGGGTGCCCCGTTTACCGAGCCCTTTACCGACCGCAAGTTGTGGCTCGGCACCGATTACCTGGGGCGCGACATTCTGGCCGGCATGCTGGTGGGCGGCCGCGCAACCATCATGGTCGGTCTGGCGGCGGCCCTCATCACGGTGTCCATCGGCGTCACCGTCGGTTCGCTGGCCGGTTATTTTGGCGGCTGGATCGACAGCCTGCTGTCGCGCCTGACCGAATTGTTCCAGGTGCTGCCGGCACTGCTGTTTGCCATGGTGCTGGTCACCCTGTTCGAGCCCTCGCTGGGCGTGGTGATTGTGGCCATCGGCATGGTCAGCTGGACCGGCACGGCCCGGCTGGCGCGCGCCGAGTTCATGCGGCTGCGCGGCCTGGAATATGTGAGTGCGGCGCGGGCCATGGGAGCGAGTCATTTGCGCCTGATGCTGCGCGAGATCCTGCCCAATGCGCTGCCGCCGCTGATCGTCTCTGCAACACTGATCATCGGGGTGGCCATCCTGTTTGAAGCGGGCTTGAGCTTTCTCGGCTTGTCCGATCCCAATGTGATGAGCTGGGGCCTGATGATCGGTGCAAACCGACGCAACATCCTGGAGTGTTGGTGGGCGGTGAGTTTTCCCGGTGCGGCAATCTTTCTCACGGTGCTGTCGGTCAGCCTGGTCGGCGACGGGCTCAACGACGCACTCAACCCCAAGCTGCATTTGCGCTGATGAACACGAGGCCAATGCCATGAGCGCCACCGCCGACGCAGGCCCTGCCCTGCTGGAGGTCAGTCAACTCGGCGTCGAGTTCCAGACCCGCGGCGGCGTGGCACGGGTGCTCGACGATGTGGCTTTTAGCGTGCGCCGCGGCGAAACCCTGGGGCTGGTGGGCGAGTCCGGCTGCGGCAAAAGCATGACCGCGCTGGCCATGATGCGCCTGATCCCGACCCCGCCGGGGCGCATCACCTCGGGGCGGGTGGCACTGGACGGGCGCGACCTGCTGACCCTCAGCGAGCCCGAAATGCGCCAGTACCGCGGCAACCGCATCTCGATGATCTTTCAGGAGCCCATGACCTCGCTCAACCCGGCTTACACGGTGGG
>JBEGOC010000005.1:0-11106 GCA_041182225.1 Pseudomonadota bacterium
CTAAACCCGCCGTAAATCCAGCGTGAACGGAAACTCCCGGCTGCCGGCCACATGGATCGTGGGCGCGGTCGCAGCCATGGTGCCGGGGGTGTGGCCCATGGCGGCAAAGCGGGACAGGCGGCGGCTTTCGGCCTCGAAGGCGTTGACCGGCAGCGTCTCGTAGCTCAGGCCGCCCGGGTGAGTGACGTGGTAGCGGCAGCCGCCCACCGAGCGCTTCATCCAGGTGTCGACGATGTCAAAGCTCAGCGGCGCGTGGGTGCCGATGCTGGGGTGCAGGCTGGACGGCGGGTTCCAGGCCTTGTAGCGCACGCCGGCCACAAACTCGCCCGTGGTGCCGGTAGGTTGCAGTGGCAGGGCGTGGCCGTTGCAGCTGACGGTGTAGCGGCTGGGGTTGAGGCCGCTGACGCGCACCTCGATGCGCTCCAGCGACGAGTCCACATAGCGCGCGGTGCCGCCGGCGCTGCCTTCTTCGCCCATCACATGCCAGGGCTCCAGCGCGCTGCGCAGGCTGAGTGTCATGCCGGTGCTGTTCACACTGCCGATCAGCGGAAAGCGGAACTCATGGTGCGGCGTAAACCAGCTGTCGGCAAAGGCAAAGCCTGCCTGGCGCATCTCGGCCAGCACGTCGGCAAAGTCAGCGGCAATGAAGGTGGGCAGCATGAAGCGGTCGTGCAGCTCGGTGCTCCAGCGCGTTACCGGCGCCTGGTAGGGCGTGTGCCAGAAGCGCGCCACCAGCGCGCGCAGCAAGAGCTGCTGCACGATGCTCATGCGCGGGTGGGGCGGCATCTCAAAGGCGCGGAGTTCCAGCAGGCCCAGGCGGCCGGTGGCCGAATCGGGCGAGAACATCTTGTCGATGGAAAACTCGCTGCGGTGGGTGTTACCGGTCACGTCCACCAGGATGTTGCGCAGCGTGCGGTCAAGGAGCCAGGGCGGCATGTAGCCCCCACGCTCCCCCGCCGCCTTGTGAATTTCACCCAGCGCGATCTCCAGCTCAAAGAGCTGGTCGTTGCGCGCCTCGTCCACGCGGGGCGCCTGGCTGGTGGGGCCGATGAACATGCCGCTGAACAGGTAGCTCAGCGACGGGTGGTTGTGCCAGTACAGCAACAGGCTGGCCAGCAGCGTGGGCCGGCGCAAAAACGGGCTGTCGGCCGGGGTGGCGCCGCCCATCACAAAGTGGTTGCCGCCGCCGGTGCCGGTGTGGCGGCCATCGGTCATGAACTTTTCGGCGCTCAGGCGCGACTCAAACGCGGCCTGGTACAAAAATTCGGTGTTGTGCACCAGCTCGTCCCAGTGCGCCACAGGGTGGATGTTGACCTCGATCACACCGGGGTCAGGCGTGACTTGCAGCAGTTTCAGGCGCGGGTCACGCGGCGGCGGGTAGCCCTCCAGGACAATCTGTACGCCCAACTGTTCGGCAGTGGCCTCCACGGCGGTGAGCAGGCGCAGGTAGTCTTCCAGCTGCTCCAGCGGCGGCATGAAAACGTACAGCACCCCTGATTTGACGCCGACGGCCTCGGCCTTGGGGCCGCTGGCGCGGCGCGGGTCGCGCACCTCGACGCACAAGGCGGTACGCGCCAGCCAATGGGCGGATTCCTTGGCGGCCGGGGCGCGGTAGCTGGTGGCGGTGGCGGTGGCGGTGGCACCAGCCGAGTTGCCACCGGCAACGGTCGCTCTGGCAGCAGCCGTGCCGACCATGGCGGCGCTCTGCGGAGAATTGGCGCTCTGTTGGGTGGTGGCAGGCCGGAGTCCCGCCTGGGGCCTGGGCGTGACCAAGGCGTCACGGGCCGGTAACGCGGCTTTGGCCACCGAGGGGTCGGCCTCGTTCAGGTAGGGAAAATCGGCCTCGCTGACCCAGGGCAGCGAATCCAGCGGCAGGCGCAGTCCCATGGGCGAATCACCCGGCATCAGGTACAGGCGCTCGTCGCGCACAAACCAGGGCCCGGTGCGCCAGTGCGGGCCAGCCTGGTCGGCGCCCTCAATCGCCTTGATGGGCAGCACATAGCCAATTTCGCTGTCGAGCTTTTGCTCAAACACGCGGCGCAGGCGCATGCGTTCCATTTCGTCGCCCAGTTTGGAATCAAACGGGTCCACGTTGACCGGCAGGCGGCGTTCACGCCACAGGTAGTACCAGACGTCTTCGTAGGCGCTGAGCATGTAGGCGTCGCTCAGGCCCAGCTGCGCCGCCAGGGCCCGGGTGAAGCGCTGGGCGTCGGCGCTGGCGTAGTGGCTGGGCAAGCGTTCGTCGGCAAACAGGGCCGGGTTGGTCCAGATCGGTTGGCCGTCGGCACGCCAGTAAATGTTGAGCGCCCAGCGCGGCAGCTGCTCGCCGGGGTACCACTTGCCCTGGCCGAAGTGCAAAAAGCCGCCTTGGCCATAGTGGTCGCGCAGCCTGTGCACCAGTTCGGTGGCCAGGCCGCGCTTGGTCGGGCCCATGGCGTCGATGTTCCACTCTGGTGCGTCGCGGTTGTCCACCGCCACGAAGGTGGGTTCGCCGCCCATGGTCAGGCGCACGTCACCCGTAATCAGCGCCTGATCCACCTGCTGGCCCAGGGCCATCACGGCCTGCCATTGGTCGTCGGTGTAGGGTTTGGTCACACGCGGGGTTTCAAGCAGGCGCGTCACCGCCATGTGGTGGCTGAACTCGACCTCGCACGCGTCGATGCCGCCCTCAATCGGCGCGGCCCCCGAGGGCTGGGGCGTGCAGGCCAGCGGAATGTGGCCCTCGCCAGTCAGCAGGCCCGAGGTGGCGTCCAGCCCGACCCAGCCGGCGCCGGGCAGGTAGACTTCGCACCAGGCGTGCAGGTCGGTGAAGTCCACCTCGGTGCCGCTGGGGCCGTCCAGAGACTTGACATCCGGCGTGAGCTGGATCAGGTAGCCCGAGACAAAGCGCGCGGCCAGGCCGCAGTGGCGCAGCAGTTGCACCATCAGCCAGGCCGAGTCGCGGCAGGAGCCCGAGCCCAGCGTCAGCGTCTCCTCAGGCGTTTGCACACCGGGTTCCATGCGGATCAGGTAGCGGATGTCCTGGTGCACCATGCGGTTCACTGCCACCAAAAAGTCGATGCTGCGCCGCTCGCTGCGGTCGATGCGGGCCAGGCAGGCCTTGAACAGGTCGCCGCACGGCTCAGCCGCCAGGTAGGGGGCCAGCTCCTGCGCCAGCAGGGCCTCGTACTGGAAGGGATAGTGCTCGGC
This sequence comes from Pseudomonadota bacterium, assembly GCA_041182225.1. Lineage (GTDB taxonomy): Bacteria > Pseudomonadota > Gammaproteobacteria > Burkholderiales > Burkholderiaceae_C > Rhodoferax. The sequence continues at coordinate 3,190 of JBEGOC010000005.1, forward strand.
GCTAGGCTCCAGAAAGAAATCAAACGGGTTGTAGACCGCCATCTCCACCACCAGGTCCACCGTCACCTTGAACTCGGTGGCCGGCTTGGGGAACACCAGCCGCGCCTGGTAATTGGCAAACGGGTCTTGCTGCCAGTTGACAAAATGCCCGGACGGCTCGACCTTCAGAGAGTAAGAGATGATCTTGCTGCGGCAATGCGGCGCCGGGCGTAGCCGGATCACCTGCGGCCCCAGGGAGATGGACCGGTCGTAACGGTAATGGGTGGTGTGGGTCAGCGCGGCGTGGATGGACATCGGGTATCTCGGTGATTTCGGTAAGGGCAGGGCATCGCCGTACCGGCAAGCAATCAAAGCAATGTTGGTGCCAGTGGGCACCCTAGGCCAGGCTACATGGACTCGGCCAGCATGGCCTGGTAGTCGTCGGCGCTGGCCAGGCGCGGGTTGGTTTTGTGGCAATGGTCGGCCAGCGCCCCGGCGATCACGCGGGCAAAGCTGTCGGCCTGCACGCCCATGGCCGCCAGACCGGTGGGCAGGCGCAGGCGGGCGTTCATGTCGTGGATGGCCTGCGGGATATCGTTGGCGGCAGCCAGCCCCATGGCCTGGGCCATGCGCTGCAGCCGGTGCTCTTGCTGGATGGAGGGCGCACTGGCGTTGAATGTGACCACCGCCGGCAAAAACATGGCGTTGAGCGTGCCGTGGTGCAGGCGCGGATCGACCCCGCCCAGGCTGTGGCTCAGGCTGTGCACGCAGCCCAGGCCTTTTTGGAAGGCCATGGCGCCCTGCATCGAGGCGCTCATCATGTTCAGCCGGGCCTGGCGGTCGGCGCCGTCGCGGGTGGCGCGCTCAATGTGCGCCCAGCCGCGCGCCAGGCCATCGAGCGCAATGCCGTCGGCCGGCGGGTTGAAGGCCGGCGCCATGAAGGTTTCCATGCAGTGGGCGATGGCGTCCATGCCCGTGGCGGCGGTCAGCAGCGCCGGCAGGCCGAATGTGAGCTCGGGGTCGCAAATGGCAGCTTTGGGCACCAGGTGCCATGAATGAAAACCCAGCTTGCGCCCGTCGTCCACGATCAGAATGGCGCCGCGCGCCACCTCGCTGCCGGTGCCACTGGTGGTCGGTACGGCAATGATGGGCGCCACCCGCTCGCTGATGCGGGCCGAGCCACCTTCGATGGTGGCGTAGTGGGTCAGCGGCCCCTCGTGCGTGGCGGCGATGGCCACGCCCTTGGCGCAGTCGATGGCGCTGCCGCCACCCAGCGCGATCAGGCCATCGCAACCCTGGCCGCGGTACACCGCGGCGGCAGCGCGCACGGCGGCTTCGGTCGGGTTGGACGGGGTCTGGTCGAACACCGCCACCGGCCAGCCCGGCAGTACATCGAGCGCGCGCTGCAACAGCCCGGCGGCCTTGACGCCAGCGTCGGTCACGATCAGCGGGCGGCTGATGCCGACGCGCTCGCACTCCTGCTTGAGCAGCGAGAGCGCGCCAAAGTCGAACTGGATCTGGGTGATGTAGTTGATGAAGGCCATGGTGCTGCGGTGTACGATCTGAATACCGAACTGTAACAACAAGCATCCGGCCCCCATGGCCGCTGCCATTGCCCGCCATGACGACACCGCGACGCGAGGATTTCCGCTTCATCAACCCGCTGCGGGTACGCTGGTCCGAAGTGGACCAGCAAAAGGTGGTGTTCAACGCCCACTACCTGACCTACTTTGACATCGCCATCACCGACTACTGGCGCGCCCTGGCCATCCCCTACGAAACCTGTATGCCGGCGCTGGGCGGTGAGCCCTTTGTGCGCAAGGCCACGGTGGAGTTTCATGCCTCGGCGCGGCTCGACGACCAGCTGGAGGTCGGCCTGAAATGCGCCCGCATCGGTAATTCGTCCATGGGTTTTGTCGGTGGCATTTTTCGCGACGAGCAGCTGTTGATCAGCAGCGAGCTGATCTATGTCTTTGCCGACCCGCACGCCCAGGTACCGGTGCCCGTGCCGCAGCGGCTGCGCGAGATCATGCTGGGTTTTGAAGCCTGGGAGCCGGTGACGCGGGCCGAGGTGGGCGCTTGGCCGGATGTGGCGGCCGACGTTCTGCCGCTGAGGCAAGAGGCGGGTTTGCCCGCAGCCGCAGACCCGCACGACGCAGCCGCACTGCATGTGCTGTTGCGCAACCGGCTCGGCCTGCCGGTGGCCTGTGGCCGGCTGCTGCCGGCGGTGGCGGGCGTGTCAACCATTGACCGGCTCGGCGTGCGCCGCGTGCTTCGCGGCTCGCATTACGGCCGCGCTGTGCTGATGGCCCTGCTGAAAGCTGCCGAAGACCGGGGCGACACCAGCGTGAAGGCCGACAGCCCACGCAGCAGCCGGGGTTTTTTTGAGCGCAACGGTTTCGCGGCCCAGGGTGAGCCGTTTGAGTTGGACGGCGTGGTCTGTACCACGCTGCGTCGCGACCTGTGAAGGTCATCCCCGCGCACGCGGGGATCCATCGCACCGTGCCTAAATGTCCGCCAGCAAAGGGTAGGGCGGCGGGCTCAGCGTCAGGGCTGGCCCGGCGGCGCTGCCCAGGTGCAGGCCGCCCGCCTCCACCGCGCTGAGCTGCAGCGCCACGATGGCGTCCCAACCGCTTCCCACCGCGTCGGGTACGACAGCGGCCTGCGCCACCGTGCCGCAAGGCTGATCGGGATCGCTGGCCTGAAAAATCTCAATCCCAGCCTGCATGGCATCGTCTGCATGGGCCAGAAAAGCGCGGCGCTTGAGCGTGCCGCGAAACTGGCTGCGCGCCACCACCTCCTGACCGGGGTAGCAGCCTTTTTTGAAGTTCACGCCGCCGACCGACTCGTAATTGAGCATTTGCGGCACAAAGGCGTCCACCACGGGCGCGCTGACCATGGCAATACCGCTGCGCACCTCGCCCCAGGTCCAAACCGCCGTATCCAGCGCCGCGCCTTTAGGCGCCGGCGTGCCTACCGGTGCCAGCCACAGACCGCGCCGCACGCCGTCAGCCGGGTACAGCACCACCACACTCGCAGGACCTACATCCAGCTTGGCCCAGGCGGGGCGGTCATTGTTCACTATGGCATCCATAGCAGAACCGGCCAAGCCCATCACCAAAAACTCCGCACTGACATCGGTCAGCTTGGCCTTGGCGCGCAGCACAAACATCGACAGGCGCTTGAGCGTGGGTGCCAGAATGTCTTGCGGGCAGACCAGCAGCAGCTCGGTCGGGCTGCGTTTTAACAACACAAAACTGGCCTGCATCCGGCCCTTGGCTGAGCAAAAGGCCGCCAAGCGGGCTTCGGTTTGGCCGAGCAGCACCACATCCTGCGTCAGTTGGCCGTGCAGAAAACTGGCGGCGTCCTGGCCCTCGGCCCGGATCACGCCATACTGGGGCAGGGGGGCCACGCCATGCAAAGGGGAATTCATGCGCTGAATTATCATGCGGGCCTGATGACAACGGGGGCTGTAGGGCTGTGCGTCGATTTTTAACCGTGCTGGGCGTGCTGGCGGCCCTGCTGGGGGGCGCCGCGCTATGGTGGCTGAACCACGACCTGCAGCCCGGCGCCCAAGCGCTCGAATTGGCGGTCGACCCCGGCACCCCCCCACGCGGCGTGGCGCAGGCGGTGCAGGAGGCCGGCGCCAAAGTCAACCCGCTGCTGCTGTACGGCTGGTTCCGGCTGTCGGGACAATCGCGCCAGATTCGCGCGGGTAATTACGAGATCGAGCCCGGTAGCACGCCGCGCAGCCTGCTGCGCACGGTGGTGCGCGGCGAAGAATCGCTGCGCAGTGTGACGCTGGTGGAAGGCTGGACGCTGCGCCAGGTGCGTGCCGCGCTACAAAAAGAAGAGCAGCTCAGGCCCGATACACAAGGGCTGACACCCGAAAAGATCATGGAAGCACTGGGTCTGCCTGGCGTGCCCGCCGAGGGCCGGTTCTACCCGGACACCTACAGCTACGCCCGCGGCAGCAGCGATCTGGCGCTGCTCAGGCGCGCCCTGCACGCCATGGACCGCAAGCTGGATGCGGCCTGGCAACGCCGCGCGCCGGACTCGCCGCTGCGCACGCCGCAGGAGCTGCTGGTGTTGGCCAGCATCATCGAAAAGGAAACCGGCCGCGCCAGCGACCGGCCGATGATCAGCGGCGTGTTTGTCAACCGGCTTCGCCTGGGCATGCCGCTGCAAACCGACCCGACCGTGATTTACGGTCTGGGTGAGGCCTTTGACGGCAATTTGCGCAAGCGCGACCTGCTGGCCGACACGCCCTGGAACACCTACACCCGCCGCGGCCTGCCGCCCACGCCGATTGCCATGCCGGGTTGGGGCTCGCTGCAGGCGGCGGTGCAGCCGGCCAGCACCCAGGCCCTGTACTTTGTGGCGCGCGGCGACGGCAGCAGTGCCTTCAGCGCCAGCCTGCAAGAGCACAATCGGGCTGTGAACCAATACCAGCGCAAGCAGTAAGCGACCAAGTAGCACACCATGATGGCAGGGCAGGGCATCTTCATCAGTTTCGAGGGCATCGATGGCGCCGGCAAGTCCAGCCACATCGACACGCTGGCCCAGGCCCTGCGCGATCAGGGCCGCGCGGTGACCCTGACGCGGGAGCCCGGCGGCACCGCCCTGGCCGAAAAACTGCGCGCGCTGCTGCTGAATGACCCGATGGACGCCATGACCGAGGCGCTGCTGGTGTTCGCGGCGCGGCGCGACCACCTGCGGGTGTGCATCGAGCCGGCGCTGGCCCGGGGCGAGGTGGTGCTGTGCGACCGCTTTACCGACGCCACCTTTGCCTACCAAGGCGGCGGGCGGGGTTTTGATCTGACCATGCTCTCTTATTTAGAGCAACATGTGCAAGCAGCGCAAGGGTCGGCGGGCGAATTCGTGCGTAACCCGGACCTGACGCTGTGGTTCGACCTGGCGCCCGAGGTGGCCGCCGAGCGGCTGGCCCAGGCACGCACGCCCGACCGCTTTGAGGCCCAGCCGCTGACTTTTTTCCGCCGGGTCGCGGCGGGCTATGCCCAGCGGTTGGCCGCTGATCCCGGCCGTTTTGCCCGCATTGAGGCCAACCAGCCGCGCGCGGCGGTGTGGCTGGCGGTGCGACTGGCGGTGCAGGCCCGGGGCTGGCTGGCATGAGCGTTGCCGCCGCGCCCTGGATCGCCGCCCAGGCCCGCACCCTGCTGGCGCAGCGCGGCCACGCCTGGCTGCTGGCCGGCCCGTCCGGGCTGGGCCAGTACGAACTGGCCTTGGCGCTGGTACAGGCCTGGCTGTGCGACCGGCCCACGCCCGATGGCGCTTGCGGCCAATGCCCCAGCTGCCACGGCGTGACGGTGCGCACCCAGCCCGACCTGTGCGTGCTGATGCCCGAAACCGCCATGCTGGCGCTGGGCTGGCCGCTGAGCGAAAAAGCCCAGGCTGAGCTCGACAACAGCAAGCGCAAGCCCAGCAAGGAGATCCGCGTTGACGACATGCGCGACGCCATTGAGTTCAGCCAGCGCACCAGCGGCCGCGGCCGTGGCAAAGCGGTGCTGGTGTACCCGGCCGAGCGCATGAACCACGTCACTGCCAACGCCCTGCTGAAAACCCTGGAAGAGCCGCCCGGCGATGTCAAGTTTGTGCTGGCCACCGGGGCCGCGCACCAGCTGCTGCCCACCGTGCGAAGCCGCTGTCTGTGGCACGCCATGACCTGGCCAGAAGCCAAGGCCGCCATTGACTGGCTGCAAGGGCAGGGCGTACCTGCGGCGCAGGCGACGGTGCTGCTGCGCGTGGCGGGCGGCCGGCCGCAGGATGCGCTGGGCTTTTTTCAGGACGGCCGCGACGCCAGCCTGTGGCAAGCCCTGCCGGGCGCGGTCGGGCGGGGCGAGGTGGCGGTGTTCAAGGACTGGGCGCCGGCTGAGGTGGTGGACGCCCTGCACAAACTCTGCCACGACCTGCTGGCCGTGCTGTGCGGCGCCAGCCCCCGCTATTTTGAGCCGGCGCAATTGCCCAAGACGCGTTCACTGCGCGCTTTGACCGGCTGGTCGCGCGCGCTGACCGAGGCCAGGCGCACGGCGGAGCACCCCTACAACGCGGGGTTGATGCTGGAGGCGCTGGTGAGCGAGGCCCGCGTCGCCCTCAACGCCCGCGCTTGATTCATGCAAGCCTGACGCGGCCGCCCCATGTTCACCGATTCCCACTGCCATTTGAGTTTTCCCGAGTTGCGGGCGCAGCTACCGGCCATCCGGCTGGCCATGGCCGAGGCTCAGGTGGACCGCGCCCTGTGCATCTGCACCACACTGGAGGAATTTGCCGAAGTGCACGCCCTGGCCCTGTCCTACGACAACTTCTGGGCCAGCGCCGGCGTGCACCCTGACAACGAGGGCGTGGCCGAACCCGCGCTGGCCGACCTGCTGCGCCTGGGCGCTTTGCCGCGCGTGGTGGCCATTGGCGAAACCGGGCTGGATTACTACCGCCTGAACGGCCGCAGCGTGGCCGACATGGCCTGGCAGCGCGAGCGCTTTCGGGTGCACATTGCGGCGGCGCAACAGCTGGCCAAGCCCCTGGTCATCCACACCCGCAGCGCCTCGGCCGACACCCTGGCGCTGCTGCGCGAGGCTGGCGAGGATGGTTCGGCGGGCAGCGCTGGCGGCGTGTTTCATTGCTTCACTGAGACCGCTGAGGTGGCGCGCGCGGCGCTCGACCTGGGTTTTTACATCTCGTTCTCGGGCATTTTGACCTTCAAAAACGCGCAAGACCTGCGCGATGTGGCCGCCTTTGTGCCGCTGGACCGCATGCTGATCGAGACCGATAGCCCCTACCTGGCGCCCGTGCCTTACCGCGGCAAGACCAACAACCCCTCTTATGTGCCCTGGGTCGCGGCGCAGATCGCCACCGTGCGGCAGTGCCCGGTGGCACGGATTGCCGAGCACACCAGCCGCAACTTTGAGGCGCTTTTCAAAGGGGTGATGGTGTGACCGACTGGCTGCGGCATCAGTTCAAGCGATACCTGAGTTATCCGCTTTATCTTATTGTTTTTATTGGATTTAATCTGAGCCATGCCGGCTCCTATGACGATTATTTTCAGGCGATCCGGCAGGACGATGCGGCCACCGTGCGGGCGCTGCTGCAACGCGGTTTTGACGTCAACACCATCAGCCCGACCGGTGAGCACGGCCTGCTGCTGGCGCTGCGCGGGCCCGCGCTCAAGGTGGTGCAGGTGCTCCTGGCTTGGCCCAAGCTGCAGCCCGAGAGCCGCTCCAACGCCGACGAGAGCCCGCTGATGCTGGCCGCGCTGCACGGCCTGCTGCCCGAATGCCAGCGACTGATTGCGCTGGGCGCCGACGTCAACAAGCCGGGCTGGGCGCCACTGCATTACGCCGCCACCCGCGGCCATGTGGCGGTGATGCTGCTTCTGCTCGATGAACACGCCTACATCGACGCGGCGTCACCCAACGGCACCACGCCGCTGATGATGGCAGCGCATTACGGCACGCCGTCGGCAGTGAAGCTGCTGCTGGAGGCCGGCGCCGACCCGATGCTCAAAAACCAGTTGGGCCTGACGGCGATGGACTTTGCCCACCGCGCCAACCGACTCGAATCCGCAGCCATCCTGAGCGCCTTCATCCGGGGGCGGCAACCGAAAGGGGTTTGGTGAGCAGCCTTGCGACACCCTCTTTGTTGGTGAATTTATTTGATACGATGTATATTATGTTAATAAACAGATTGTCAATACGTGTAGCTGGGCCGCCCGACCGGCCAGCCTGACCTGGCTCAGACATGGCATGGCTCAACCCCAGTACAGCATCGCATCTCGCCCTTCCACCAGCAACTGGGCCTGGGCGCCGACCGGCAGCAGCACCTTGGTGGCCACGTGGCCGAAGGGCAAATTGGTCAGCACGGGAATTTTGAGCTGGCTGCGCAGCCAGGCCACCACCGTCTGCAGCTTGTAGCCGCGGTCGTGGG
>JBEGOC010000006.1:0-22350 GCA_041182225.1 Pseudomonadota bacterium
GCGCCAGGTGGTCCAGCGCGGCGTTCTGCAAGGCCAGCGCCAGCGGGTTTTCCTGGCTGTCGCTGAGCTTGAGCACATAGCGATCCGGGGCGTCGGCCAGTGTCACCAGAAAATTGAGGTCGCGCTCACCGCTCAGGTGCTGCACCGCACTGGCTCGCGGCAGACACTGTGCGCGCAGCAGCGTCAGCAGTTGCGTCTGGTCGTCCATCAGCGACGCAGCAGTCTGGGCCGCAGCCGGTCCGGCAGCCGCAGGCCGGAGACGATGGCCACGCCCAGCGTCACGATGCCACCGCCAATCAGGTTGGGCGCGGTCAGCCGTTCCCCCAGCACCAGCACCGCCGCGAACACGCCCACCACCGGCATCAGCAACACGTAGGGCGTGACCTCATCGATGCGGTTGCGCGACAGCACCGAGTACCACAGCACATAGCCGCAAAAAAAGCCCACCACACTGAAGGTCAGGAAACCGGCCCACTGCATGGCGTTGGCGCTGCGGATCGCCTCCCACTGGCCGCCCTCCAACAGCAGGCTGGCCAGCAGGCACTGTGGCACCGCATGCAGCGAGATGGCACGCAGCAGCGGCAGGCCGGCATCGCGGCTGAGCTTTTTCACCAGCACCTGGCCGAAACCCCAGACCCCGGCCCCAATGATCAGCAGCGTCACCGGCAACCAGGGGGGTGGCTGGCTGGGCAGGCCCACCACCAGCGCCACACCAGCGAAAGCGACCGCGATGCCGAAGGCGCGTGCCAGGCTGAGTTCCTCCTTCAGCAGCCACCAGCCAAACAGCACGGCAATCGGCACCTGCACCTGCACCACCAGAATGGCCAGGCTGGCCGACACATACCGGTAGCCATAGAACCCCAGTCCGGCCTGTATGGTGACGACACAACTGGTCATCAGCATCACGTGCCGGTGCGGCGTGACGGTCTTGGCGGGCCAGAGGGCATTGATCACCAGAAAATTGGCCAGGTAGGTCATGCCGACCATGAACAGGGGCGGAAAATGGTCGATCGCCGGCTTGGCCATGGTGTAGCCGCAGCCCCAGCAAACCGGCACCAGGGCGGCGCACACGATGTCTTTGGGTGTCATTGGGGGTTTGCCTGCTCGGGATGAAAACCCTGCACGGTACCATCAAGCTGGGCCCACTTGAGGGACGGTGCGGGTCGGCCGGCCCTAGCGCGCACCAAAAATGGCGCTGCCAACCCGCACCAGGGTGCTGCCGGCGTGAATGGCCGCTTCCAGGTCGGCACTCATGCCCATGGACAGCGTATCGAGCCCCAACCCCTGTGCATTCAAGGCATCAAATACGGCGCTAAGCCGCATGAATACTTGCACAGCAGCTACAAAATCAGGAGCAGGCTCGGGGATGCTCATGAGCCCGCGCAGGCGCAGGCCCGGGAGCGCGGCCAGCTGCTGCGCCAGCGCCAGCGCGTCCTGCGGCAGCACGCCGGACTTGGTGGGGCCGCGATCGACATTGACCTGGATGCAGACCTGCAGCGGCGCCAGGCCGGCCGGGCGCTGTTCGCTCAGGCGCTCGGCAATCTTGAGCCGGTCCACGGTGTGCACCCAATCAAAATGTTCGGCCACCAGCCGGGTCTTGTTGCTCTGGATCGGGCCGATGCAGTGCCATTGCAGCGGTGCCTGGCCGGGCAGCGGGTGCTGGCGCAGCGTGGTGATTTTCTGCACCGCTTCCTGGATGTAGTTCTCGCCAAACGCGGTCTGGCCGGCGGCCCAGGCCGCCCGCACTGCCTCCGGGCCGAAGGTTTTGGACACCGCCAGCAGGCTGACCGTGGCCGGATCACGGCCGGCGGCCTGGCAAGCGGCCAAAATGCGGGCGCGAACCGCTTGGAGTTGGGTCGGAATCGTCGTCATAATTGACTGTAAGCGTAACAAAGGATCAGGACCACCGTGGACATCACCCAACTGCTGGCCTTCAGTGTCAAAAACAAGGCCTCCGACCTGCACCTGTCGGCCGGGCTGCCCCCGATGATCCGGGTGCACGGCGATGTGCGCCGCCTGAATGTCGAGCCGCTCGACCACAAGCAGGTGCATGCCATGGTGTATGACATCATGAACGATTCGCAGCGCAAGCTGTACGAAGAGTTTCTGGAAATCGACTTTTCCTTCGAAATCCCCGGGCTGGCGCGTTTCCGGGTCAACGCTTTCAACCACAACCGCGGCGCCGGCGCGGTGCTGCGCACCATTCCGAGCAAAATCCTGTCGCTGGAACAGCTCAACGCGCCCAAGATCTTTGCCGACCTCGCGCTCAAGCCGCGCGGCATGGTGCTGGTCACCGGCCCGACCGGTTCGGGCAAATCGACCACCCTGGCGGCCATGGTCAATTACCTCAACGAAAACGAATACGGCCACATCCTGACGGTGGAAGACCCGATCGAATTCGTGCATGAATCCAAAAAATGCCTGATCAACCAGCGCGAGGTCGGGCCGCACACCCAGAGCTTTGCCTCGGCACTGCGCTCGGCACTGCGTGAAGACCCGGACGCGATCCTGGTCGGCGAAATGCGCGACCTCGAAACCATCCGGCTGGCCATGACGGCAGCCGAAACCGGCCATCTGGTGTTCGGCACGCTGCACACCTCCAGCGCGGCCAAGACCATCGACCGGATCATCGATGTGTTCCCGGCCGAGGAAAAAGAGATGGTGCGCGCCATGTTGTCGGAGTCGCTGCAGGCGGTGATTTCGCAGACGCTGTGCAAGACCAAGGACGGTCAGGGCCGGGTCGCGGCGCATGAGATCATGCTGGGCACCAACGCCATCCGCAACCTGATTCGCGAGGCCAAGGTGGCGCAGATGTACTCCAGCATCCAGACCGGCAACAGCGTGGGCATGCAAACGCTGGACCAAAATCTGACCGATCTGGTCAAACGCAATGTGATCAGTCCGGCCGAAGCACGCACCAAAGCCAAGATTCCCGAGAATTTCCCGGGCTGAGGTTCGGACTGCACTGGAGCACGACATGAAAGACATCCTCCGCCAGATCGGCGAGAAATTCGGCTTGCAGGCCGCGCCAGAGCCGGCAGGCCGACGGCTGTTCGGCGGCACCCTGGACCACCTGGCGGCCGATGTCCGGCGCCCGGTCCCCTGGGAAGCCCGCGCCGTCGAGATCAACGCCGAACCCTTGGCCCCGAGCCTGGGCATGGGGCAGCTGCAGGCGCTGTGGGGCGCCGACAAGTACATGGGCCAGCTGACCCAGCAGACCATCGGACGGATGAAGGGTTTTCTGAATTTTTGTCTGGTGCCGCCGGACCAGGAGTTCATTCGCCAGGACGAGCACGGCGACTACATGGCCGTGCTGCTCAAGGGCCGGGTCGCGGTGGAACGCACCCAGTCCTGGGGGGAGCGGCTGCGCCTGGCCGAGGTGGTGCCCGGCGAGATGCTGGGTGAAATGTCGCTGCTCGACGGCGGCGTGCGCTTTTCCAGTTGCGTCACGCGCAGCCGCTGTGAGCTGGCGGTGCTGACGGCCGACGCCATGAACCACATGCTGGTGGATGACGCCGAGCTGGTGGCCGGCCTGATGACCCTGATGGCGCGCAAGATGTCGCTGCGGTTGCGGGTGGTGGGTGCCCGGCTCAGTGACCGGATCTGAAGCCTAAGTCCCGGAGATGCTATGGAACTGACCCAGGCCGCCGATTTTGTCCGGCAACTGCTGGAGCTGATGCTCAGCCGCAAGAGCAGCGACATGTTCATCAGCGCCGGTTTTCCGCCAGCGATCAAGGTCGATGGGAAGATGACCAAACTCTCGCCCGACGGACTCAGCGGGGCGCAAACCGCCGCGCTGGTGCGCGCGGTCATGAGCGAACGCCAGGCGGCCGAGTTCGAGGCCACCAAAGAGTGCAATTTCGCGATTTCACCGGCCGGTATCGGGCGCTTCCGCGTCAACGCCTTTGTGCAACAGGGCCATGCAGGCATGGTGCTGCGCACCATCCCGACCACCGTCCCCACCATTGACGGATTGGGCGTGCCCCAGGTGCTGAAGGAGGTGGTGACCACCAAGCGCGGCCTGTGCATCCTGGTGGGCGCCACCGGCTCGGGCAAATCCACCACGCTGGCGGCCATGGTGGACTGGCGCAACGAGCAGTCCTACGGCCACATCATCACCATCGAGGACCCGATCGAGTTCGTGCACCCGCACAAAAACTGCATGGTGACGCAGCGCGAGGTCGGGCTCGACACCGACAACTGGGAGGCCGCGCTCAAAAACACCCTGCGCCAGGCGCCCGATGTGATCCTGATGGGCGAAATCCGTGACCGCGAGACCATGGAGCATGCGGTGGCCTTCGCCGAAACCGGTCACCTCTGCCTGGCCACGCTGCACGCCAACAGCGCCAACCAGGCACTCGACCGCATCATCAACTTCTTTCCCGAGGAGCGGCGCGCCCAGTTGCTGATGGACCTGTCGCTCAACCTCAAGGCCATCATCTCGCAGCGGCTGGTGCCCAAGCAAAGCGGCAAGGGCCGGGCGGCCATTGTCGAGGTGCTGCTGAACTCGCCCCTGATTTCCGATCTGGTGTTCAAGGGCGAGGTGGCCGAGATCAAGGAGGTCATGAAGAAAAGCCGCAACATGGGCATGCAGACCTTTGACCAGGCCCTGTTTGACGCCTTTGAAGCCGAATCGATCAGCTACGAAGATGCGCTGCGCAACGCCGACTCGGTCAACGACCTGCGGCTGCAGATCAAACTCAACAGCCAGCGTGCCAAGTCCCAGGATTTGAACGCTGGCACCGAAAACTTCGCCATTGTCTAAAAAACCCATGAGCAGTCTGAACCCCAAAAACTACGACGCCACCGCGCCACGCAAAGTCGCTTTCCTCGGCCTCGGTGTCATGGGCTATCCCATGGCGGGCCACCTGGCGCGCGCCGGCCACCATGTCACGGTCTACAACCGGACCACGTCCAAATCGATCGCATGGTGTCAGGAGTTCACCGGGCCGGGCGCCCTGAAACATGCAGCCACGCCGCGTGAGGCGGCCAGCGACGCCGAGCTGGTGTTTTGCTGCGTTGGCAACGATGAGGACCTGCGCGGTGTGACGCTGGGCGCGGATGGCGCCTTTGCCGGCATGGCCGCCGGGTCGGTCTTCGTCGACCACACCACCGCCTCGGCTACGGTGGCGCGGGAGCTGTATGGCGCGGCCAAGACACTGGGGCTGCGCTTTGTCGACGCGCCGGTCTCGGGCGGCCAGGCCGGCGCCCAGAATGGCTTGCTGACCGTGATGTGTGGCGGCGATCAGTCAGCGTTTGATGCAGCCCAACCGGTGGCCATGGCGTTTTCCCGCGCGGTCACGCTGCTGGGTGGCAGTGGCGCTGGCCAGCTGGCCAAGATGGTCAACCAGATTTGTATCGCCGGGCTGGTGCAGGGCTTGAGCGAAGCCATCGCCTTTGGCGAGCAGGCGGGCCTGGACATGCTGCAGGTGCTGGAAGTGATCGGCAAGGGTGCGGCACAGAGCTGGCAGATGGACAACCGCGGCAAGACCATGGTGGCGGGCAAGTTCGAGTTCGGCTTTGCGGTCGACTGGATGCGCAAGGACCTCGGCCTGGTGCTGGACGAGGCCAAGCGCAATGGCGCCCGGCTGCCGGTGACTGCGCTGGTGGACCAGTTTTACGCCGATGTGCAACAGATGGGCGGCCGGCGCTGGGACACCTCCAGCCTGATCAAGCGGCTGAAGTAGGCCGCTGGGGCACCGACGCCCTCAGAGCCGTCAGGGTGCCGGTTTCGGCAGCAGGGCCTTGAGCTCGTCCTCGGTGATGATTTCGAGCAGGCGCACCACCTTCTGCACGCCAGTGGTGCTGCGGGCGATCTCGGTGGCGCGGTTGGCCTCGCGCTGCGTGACCCGGCCCATCAGGTAAGTGGTGCCGCGCTCGGTCACCACCTTGAAGGCATTGGCGTACAAATCCTTGGCGTCGACCAGCCCAGCCCGCACCCGCCCGGTCACCAGCACATCGGGCGAGCGCGGCGACAGGGTGGTGTTGCCCAGCACCGCCAGCTCATTGACCGTGCCGCGCACGTTGTCCACTTTGGTCACCAGCTGCTCCACCAGCTGACGGTCCTGCGCGCTCGGCACTTCCCCCGTCAACAACACCTGGCGGTTGTAGCTGGAGACATTGACGTGGGCACGGTCACCCAAGGCCTCGCGCAGGCGGCTCTGCGCCCGCAGCTCGATGCCCTCGTCCTCCAGTTGGGCACCCGCGGTGCGCCGGTCGGTCGCGACCAGCGAGCCCATCACCGCACCGCCGATCATGACCGGCGCGCAAGCGCTCAGGCCGGCCACAATGCTGGCCCCCAGTGCCAGGGCGAGAAGAGAAGTACGGGTGTAAGGGTTCATGGGTTGGTATCCTGGTCGCCGAGTAACTGGGCATCCACGGCGTCGCACAGACAATGCAACACCAGCAGATGAACCTCCTGAATCCGGGCCGTGCGCTCGCTCGGCACGCAAATATGCACATCAGTATCGCGCAAGGCCTGCGTCATCTTGCCGCCATTGCGGCCGCTCAGCCCGACCACCACCATCTCGCGCGCATGGGCGGCTTCAATTGCGGCCAACACGTTGGCCGAGTTGCCGCTGGTGGAGATGGCCAGCAGCACATCGCCCGGCTGGCCCAGCGCTCGCACCTGGCGTGAAAAAATGACGCTGAAGTCGTAGTCATTGCCAATGGCAGTGATGATCGAGCTGTCGGTGGTGAGGGCGACGGCGGCCAATTCAGGCCGCTCGCGCTCGAAGCGCCCGACAAATTCAGCCGCGAAGTGCTGGGCGTCAGCGGCCGAGCCGCCGTTACCGCAGGCCAATACCTTGCCACCGCTGGTGACACAGGCCAGTATGGCCTGCACGGCGGCCGCAATCGGGCCGCTCAGGACTTGGGCCGCCTGGTACTTCAGGTCGGCGCTGTCGATGAAATGCTGTTGAATTCGTTGCTCGAGCATGGCGCGATGATACCCGGGCCTTACAGGCTGGAGCGACTGCGCTCCGCGTCAGTCGGGGTCAGTCCGTGTCAGCCCGCATCGAAGGCCGCCTGCAACCATTGCAGGCCCTGCGGCTCCAGCAACACCACGTCAAAGCGGCAGGGCGGCACCACGGCCAGGCGCATCAGGTAATGCCGGGCGGCAAACACGATGCGCCGCTGCTTGGTGGCGCTGATGCTGGCGCCGGCGCCGCCATGAGAGGTGTTGGCGCGCCGGCGCACCTCGACAAACACGGTGGTGCCACCCGGCGTGCGCATGATCAGATCGATTTCACCGCCACCGCGGCCGGGCGTCCGATAATTGCGCTGCACCAGCCGCAGGCCGGCCTGCTGCAAGTGGCGCAGGGCGGCGTCTTCCGCCGCATCGCCCACGCTTTTGGTGCTGGCTGTGGCACCTGCCGCCCTGTCATGAGGAAAAACCATTGAGCTCCACCTATGCCCGTGCCCTGAGCGCCGCCGCCGCCGCTGCAAGTGGCCAGGATTATCCGCCTGGCGCGCTGTATGTGGTCGCCACCCCGATTGGCAATCTGGCCGACATCACATTGCGTGCGCTGCATGTGCTGGCGCTGGCCGATACCGTGGCCTGCGAGGACACCCGTCACACCCAGGCGCTGCTGCGGGCCTACGGCATCGACAAACCCGCCGCGCAATTGCTGGCGGTGCATGAGCACAACGAGACGCAGGCTGCCGAAGAGCTGGTGCGGCGCATGGGCCAGGGCCAGCGCGTGGCCTATGTCAGCGATGCCGGTACCCCTGCCGTCAGCGACCCCGGTGCGCGCCTGGTGGCCGCCACGCTGGCGGCAGCGCTGCCGGTGGTGCCGCTACCCGGCGCCAGCAGCGTGACCGCCGCGCTCAGCGTGGCCGGCCTCGCTGACGATGATCCGGCGGCAGGTGGCTTTGTCTTTGTGGGTTTTTTGCCGAGCAAAGCCGGCGAGCGCACCACCGCCGTGGCGGCCCTGGCGCAGCAACCACGCGCCGTGGTCTTGCTGGAGGCGCCGCACCGCATCGAGGCGCTGGCCGACGCGCTGGCGGTGCTGGGCGACCGTGCCATCACCGTGGGGCGCGAACTGACCAAGCAGTTCGAGCAGATTGTCCAGCTGCCGGCAGCGGGTTTTGCGCCCTGGCTGGCAGGCGACCCGAACCGGCGTCGCGGTGAATTTGTGCTGGTGCTGCACCCGGCTCCGGTGCCGGCAGACAGCGGCCGCGACACCCGTGTGCTGAAACTGCTGCTGGCCGAGCTGCCACTGAAGACGGCAGTACGGCTGGCCGCCGAGATCACCGGCGCAGCACGCAATGGTTTGTACGAGACTGCGCTGGCCCTGAAGAACAGCCCGCTGGACTGAGGTGGATCAAGCAGGCGGTGGCCACGCCTGCGTCAAATAACGGGCTGTTCCTCATTTTCAGAAAGCCCGCGCCATGACCCCCTGTGACGTTGTTCTTTGCCACCCGGTCCGCACCGCGATCGGCACCTATGGCGGCAGCCTGAAAGATCTGCCCGCCCCCGACCTGGGGGCGGTGGCCATCCGGGAAACCGTGCGACGCGCCGGGCTGGCGCCCGACCGGATCCAGACGCTGGTGATGGGCCAGGTCATTCAGGCCGGCGCGCGCATGAACCCGGCACGCCAGGCGGGCATTGGCGCAGGGCTGCCGGTCGAAGTCCCGGCGCTCACGGTCAACCGGGTGTGCGGCTCGGGCGCGCAGGCCATCGTCAGCGTGGCGCAGGAGATTTGGGCCGGCATGAGCGAATGCGGCATCGCCGGTGGCATGGAAAACATGGACCGCGCGCCCTATCTGCTGCCGCAAGGGCGCTGGGGTGCGCGCATGGGCGACGTGACGCTGCACGACAGCATGTTGGCCGACGGCCTGAACGACGCCTTCAGCGGCCAGCACTCAGGTTGGCACACCGAGGACCTGGCGACCCGGCAGGGCATCACCCGGGAGGACCAGGACCGCTGGGCGCTGCGCTCCCAACAGCGCTTCGCCGCAGCGCAGGCGGCGGGCCGCTTTGACGCCGAGATAGCGGCCGTGGAGTTGTCCGGCCGCAAGGGCAACACGCTGTTTCGCAAGGATGAACACAACCGACCCGACACCAGCGCCGAGTCCTTGGCACGGCTGAAGCCGGCGTTCCGCACGGATGGCAGCATCACCGCGGGCAGCGCGCCCGGCCTGAACACGGGCGCAGCCGCGATGGTGGTGGCCGAACGCCAGTGGGCCGAAACCCAGGGGCTGCGGCCGATGGCCCGGCTGGTGAGCTACGGCCTGGGCGCCGTCGAACCTGGCTGGTTTGGGCTGGGACCAGTGCCCGCTGTGCGCCAGGCATTGGCACGCGCCGGCTGGTCGAACACACAGGTTGAGCGGGTCGAGATCAACGAGGCCTTTGCCGCCATCACCCTGGCCTGCCTGCGCGAGTTGGGCCTGAGCGAGGAGGTGGTCAATGTGGACGGTGGCGCCATCGCCCATGGCCACCCGATCGGCGCCACAGGCGCGGTGCTCACCACGCGCCTGCTGCACGCGATGCAGCGCGACGGCCTGCGCCGCGGACTGGTCACGCTGTGCATCGGCGGCGGCCAGGGCATTGCGCTGGCGCTGGAGCGCCTGTAGCACGACGTCCGGCGGCTTGCCGTCAAGTGCCTTGATCGGTTGACCCGGCCCAAGGGTGGCGTGCCCGGCGCGACGGTGCGGCCCTGGCGCCCGCGCGCCTGAGTGCCGCCAACCGGGATGTGTGACCCTCGCGCTCAGGCCGGGCGCAGACAGGTTTGGTTGAAGAGGCTGCCATGACCGGCTTCGCCGGCTGCCGTGGTCAGCCCGGCGGGGGCAGCGGCACCACGGTGGTATCGGCATGGCGGAAGGTGCGTCTGCCCAGCCGGGTGATCCGGAAGCGGGTCGGGCAATGCGGGTCGGGGCAGGCCAGCTCGGCATCGGTGCTCATCCAGTCGTTGGCATCGGTTGGCCGCTGCTTGGCGGGCAGCAGCGGGATGATCGAGGCCAGCGAGTACATCGAGAAACCCTGGCCGGGCGGGAAATGCAGTACCTCGCCACGCACCTCGAACCAATCGCCGACTTTGGCATTGCAGAGCACGCGCGCGCCGGGGGGCGCGACAACCTCAACCCGAAGGTCGTAGAGCTCGAATTCATCGTTGGGCACGGTACAGTTCCTGACTCGTTAGGTGGCGCAGATCAGCGCTGCAACCGGGCCACGGGCGATACGTTGCGGCGCTCCGGCAGCAGGCCTTGCGGGCGGTACAGCAACATGCCGACAAGGATGGCCCCGACCATCACGACCCGGATTGCCGACACCTGCTGACGCAGGGCGGGCGGCAGGATGGCGCCCAGCACCGACTCGGTGATGGTCCACAAGGCCCAGATGATGACGGCGCCGAGCAGCGCGCCATAGTTGTTGCCGCTGCCGCCCACAACCAGCATCACGAAGACCTGGAAGGTGAAGATGGGCAGCAGGTCCTGCGGGCTGACGAAGCCCAGGAAGTTCGCATACAGCGCGCCTGACAGCCCCATCAGCATCGAGCCGAGCACAAAGGTCTGCAACCGGATGGCGAAGGCGTTCTTGCCCAATGCGGCAGCCGCATCCTCGTCCTCGCGGATCGCACGCAGCATGCGGCCCCAAGGCGACCGCACCATACGCTCCAGTGCAAAGGTGATCAGCCCGATGAACGTCAGCACCATGATCAGATAGTACAGATTGGCCAGGAACGGTGTGCCGGCCAGCGCGGCAAAGGGCTTGGGCAGGCTATGCAGCCCGTCGAATCCGCGGGTGACAGACTTCCAGTTCATGGCCACGAGCTGGATGCAGATGGCAATGCCGAAAGTGGCGATGGCCAAGAAGTCGTGCCGCAGGCGGATCGTGGGCATGCCCACGATGGCCGCCAGCAGCCCCGAGGCCAGCATCGCGCCCATGTAACCGATCAGCGGATGCAGGCCGAAGCCGCCGAAGGCCCCCGGATAGTTCGGGCCGGTGATATAGGCTGCGGTATAGGCACCGATGCCGAAGAAGCCCACGATTCCCACGTTCATGATGCCGGTGAAGCCCCACTGCAGATTGAGACCCAGTGTGGCAATGCCGAAGATGCCGGCGGTCACCGAGAAAAACACGATGTAGGACAACAGGTCCATCAGGCTTTATCCCCCAGAATGCCGTTGGGCCGCACCATCAGCACGGCGATGACCACGATGAAGGAGACCGCCTGGCGGTATTCAGGCAGCAGGTATTGCACCGTGATGCCCTCGGCCAGACCGATCAGCAGCGCCCCGAGCACCGCACCGTAGATGCTGGTCATGCCGCCGACGATCAGTGCGGCGAACATCGGCAGCAGCAGTTCGAAACCCATAAACGGGTGAACCTGCACGACCAGCCCGATCAAGACTCCGGCCACGGCGGCCAGGCCGGCGCTGATGATCCAGGTCCACAGGATGACCCGGTTTACGTCGATGCCGTTGACGCGGGCCAGGGAGGGGTTCTCCGCCACCGCACGCATGGATTTGCCCAGCCAGGTACGGGTCAGGAACAGGTGCAGGCCGATCACCAGCAAGGTGGTGACAGCCACCGACACCAGCTCGTTGCGCGTGATGCGCACGCCGCCGAGATCGAGCGCCGGCTGGATCGCGAACGAGAAGTAGTGTGGCTCGTGGCCCGCAAACACGATGATCAGGTGGCGCAGCATCAGTGCCACACCGAAGGAGGCCATGATCAGGCTGATGCGGGAGGCATTCTGCCGCCGCAGCCGGTTGAAGATGGCGCGGTCAAGTGCCAAGGCCACCACGCCATTGAGAACGGTGGCGCAAAGCAGGGCCAGGATCAGCGGCCAGCCGAAGCTCAGGCCCGCGATCGAGCCGGCAGTGCCCATCAACGCCACCAGCCCCAGCGCGATGTAGCCACCGGTGGCGATGTGATCGCCCTGGGCGAAAGTCGGAAAGTTGAGAATGTTGTAGACCATGCTCAGGCCAACAACACCGAGCGTGATGAAGGAGGCCGCGACAAAGCCGTCCACGAGCATTTGGACCATCATGGTGCAAGCCTTGTACGGGTGCCCAGGTACAACTCGCCAACTTCGGGACTGCCCAGCAGATCGCTGGCCGTCCCGGTGAAGCGTTGCTGGCCCTCGGCCAGCACGTAGCCGCGGTCGGAGATCGCCAAGGCCGCCTTGGCGTTTTGCTCCACCACGAGCACGGTCACGCCCAGTGCGCGCACGTCCAACAGCTTCTGGAAGACCATCTCGGTGAGCTTGGGCGACAGGCCGGCCGAGGGTTCGTCCAGCATGATCAGGTGGGGGCGTGCCATCAGCGCGCGTGCTACCGCGACCATCTGGCGCTGACCCCCCGATAGCTTGCCGGCCGCGAGTTTGCGTAGCCGGGCCAGGTCGGGGAAAAGTGCATACATCTCGGCCATGCGCTGCTGCAGTTCGCGCGGCGCCGCCATGCCGCCGATCTCCAGGTTCTCTTCCACCGACAGGCGCGTGAAGATGTTGTCGACCTGCGGCACATAGGCCACACCGGCGCCCACCAGCCGATGTGTGGCCAGACCCGTGATGCTGTCGCCGCGCACCCGGATCGCCCCGGAGCGGGTGAGCACCAGACCGGCGATGGCCTTGATCAGCGTGGACTTGCCCGCGCCGTTGGGGCCCAGCACGGTAACGATCTCGCCAGTGTGCACGCTCAGGCTCAGGCCGCGCAAGATGGGAACATCGGGAACGTAACCAGCAACCAGATCGGTCACCTCCAGGTGCGGCGCAGCGGTCATGCCGAGCCCCCCAGGTAGGCGTCCAGCACCCTCGGGTCGCGTCGCACGGCCTCGGGCTCGCCTTGCATCAGCACCCGGCCGCCCGCCATCACGATGACCGGTCGGCACAGGTTCATCACCATGTCCATGTTGTGTTCGATGATCAGGAAGCTGATACCACGCCGGTTCAGCTCGAATATGCGCTCGATGATCTGGCCCAGTAAAGTCGGGTTGACGCCTGCACCAGGCTCGTCGAGCAGGATCAGCCTTGGGTCGGACATCAACGTTCGGCCGAGCTCCAGCAGCTTGAGCTGGCCGCCTGACAGGTTGCGCGCGGGTTCGTCGGCCAGGCGGGTCAGGTTCAGGAAATCGAGCACCTGAACGGCTTTTTCGCGGTTGGCACGCTCTTCCTGTTGGACCCGCCCGGGGCGAATCAGGTTGTTCCAGAATTGCTCTCCCGATTGCGCCAGCGGTGCGAGCATCACGTTCTCAAGCACGGACAGCGCGCCGAAGGGGCGCGGGATCTGGAAGGTGCGGGCGATGCCGCGGCGGTAGATCTGGTGGGGTGCCCGACCCTGGATCGACTGACCCTCGAAATGGATGGTTCCACTGCTGGGTGCAAGGGCACCTGCGATGGTGTTGAACAGGGTCGTCTTGCCAGCGCCATTCGGACCGATCAATCCGGTGATGGCACCGCGGGTCAGGCTCAAGCTGACGTCATCGACAGCCCGCAGGCCGCCAAACGCCTTTGAAACTCCCTTCAGTTCGAGCATCCGCACCTCTTGTCTTGGTCAGTCTTGATCGCAATCTTGCCGATGATCTCACAAATAGTATATATTTGATCTAACTTGGAGCGTGCAGTTTGATGGAAGAGAGAGAGCCCAGTTTGTCGATCGCGAAGTTGGGGGTGTTGCCGGTTGTCCGGGCCACCGTCAATGAGCGCGTGCATGCCGACCTGCGCGATCTGCTCATGAGCGGCCGGTTTGCGCCGGGCCAGCCGCTGACGATCACCGAACTCTCTGACGCCTTTGGCACCAGTGCCCAGCCGGTGCGGGAAGCGATTCGCAAGCTGTGTGCCGAAAAGGCGCTGGAAACCCTGCCCAACCGCACCACCCGCGTGCCGGTACTCAATCGCAAGCGGCTTGAGGATCTGCGGGTGGCGCGACGCGCCGTGGAAGGGCTGGCCGCGGAGCTCGGCGCGCAACGCGCCACCGATGCAGACCTGGCCGCGCTGGTGGCCATCGTCGAACGCGAGACCCGGGCGGGTGATCAGCACCAAGTCGAACTGCGGGTGCGTCAGAATTTCGATTTCCATTTCACGCTGTACCGGCTGTCCGATTCCAGCGCCCTGCTACCGCTGATCGAGAGCTTGTGGCTTCAACTGGGCCCCTACATCCGCCAGACCGCCGACTATTTCGATGCGCGCGATGGCCGGGGTGCCGAGTTCCACGCACTGGCGCTCGACGCCTTGCGTGCGCGCGATCCGGCGGCCGTGCGGCAGGCCATCGAGCAGGACATCGACCGCCTGTGTGCGCTGGTCACCAGCGACGACTTCTACCCTCGCGTACGTCTCTGGAAAGCCTGACCATTCCCACCACAGGCGTCGCTCACAACCCCGATCGGTTCCGCAGTTCCCATTCCCGTGGCCTGAAAGACACCATGCACATTGAACGACGCGAGATACTCCCCGGTTACAGCATCTCCCGCATCCTCAAGGGCAGTTGGCACCTGTCCAGCGGCCACGGACCGGGCATTGAGCGTGAGCAAGCCATCCGTGACATGGCCGCCTTCGTCGAGGCCGGCGTCACCACCTTCGACTGCGCAGACCACTACCTGGGGGTGGAACAACTGATTGGTGACTTCCGCCGACAACACCCCGAACTCGCGCGCAAGCTGCAGGTGCATACCAAATATGTGCCCGACTGGGACGCCCTGCCCACGCTGAAGCCGGCTGACACCGTGCGCATCATCGACCGTTCCCTCCAGCGCCTTGGCGTGGATAGGTTGGATCTGGTGCAGTTCTTCTGGTGGAACTGGAAGACGCCGGGGGCCATCGAGACCGCCCTGGTGTTGAAGGACCTGCAGCGCCAGGGCAAGATCCGTCATATCGGCGTCACGAACTTCACGACCCCGCAGTTGGCGCAACTCGTCGATGCCGGCGTACCCATCGTTGTCAACCAGCTGCAATATTCGCTGGTCGACCGGCGCTCCGAGCGACTGCAGTTGCCCTACTGCCGGTCCAAGGGTATTGCCGTGGTCACGTATGGTCATCTCCTGGGTGGTTTCATGGCTGAAGACTGGATTGGCATGCCCGAGGCGAGCGAGCCATTCGCCAACCGTTCGCTCAAGAAATACAAACTGATCATCGAAGACTTTGGCGGCTGGGCGCTGTTCCAGGAACTGCTGGCGGCGCTGCGTACGATTGGCGCACGACTGGGCGTGGGAGCAGGCGAAGTCGCCCTACGCTGGACGCTGGACCAGCCAGGCATTGCCGGCTGTATCGTGGGCGCGACCTCGACGCGCCATCTCGCACGCAATCAGAAAGTCTTCAGTATTGCCCTGGAGGATGCCGACCGGGCGCTCTTGGCCAGCATTTGCAATCGCAGCACCGGGCCGAAGGGCGACTGCTATGAGCTCGAGAACGACCGGACCGGTCGACACGGGAGCATCATGCGGCCCAACCAGAATTCGCTGGAAGACAAACCCTGGCCGGGCACCCCCTGAGGCCGATGGCGACAACCCCGCCCGCGGCCGGACATTTACCCCTCACTAACGTTCACCTTTATCAACAGGAGAGTTCAGATGGTCAAGTTCACCGGAGTTATCTGTACTGGCGTTGCAAGTCTCGCAATGGCCCTACCCGCCTTGGCATGCCCAGCCAAGATCGGCGCGACATTGTCCCTGACGGGCTCCTACGCCACCTTCGGGCCACCGATCAGCAATGCGGCAGCGCTGGCCGTCGAGCACATGAATGCGGCGGGATGGAAGGTCGGCGACTGCAGCAAGCTCGAGTACATCGTGCGTGATGACCAGACCCAGCCCTCGGTGGGGGTGGATGCCGCGCGTCGCCTGGTCGACGTGGACGGGGTTCCGGCGATCGTCGGCCCGATCAGCTCCGGGGTGACCGGCCCGGTCCTGTCCTCGGTGACCGTCGAGAAGGGGGTGTTGATGGTGCCCTCGGCATCGTCGTCTCCGACCTTCAGCGAAATGGCACGTGACGGCAAGCTCAACGGACTGTTCTACCGCGTTCAGCCCTCCGATGCATTGCAGGCCGTGGCCATCGCCAAGCTGGCCTGGGACGCGGGCAACCGCAGTATCGCCATCGTGCATCTGAATAACGACTGGGGCAACAACCTGTCCAAGCAATTCGCCGCAACCTTCAAGGCTCTGGGCGGCACAGTGGTTTCGCAGGTGGCCTACAACGCCGAACAGTCGAGTTACCGGGCTGAGGTGAACAAGGCGCTTGATGCCAAGCCGCAAAGCGCGTTCATCGTCTCTACGGTCATCGACGGCAGCAAGATCCTGCGCGACTGGATCGCCCTCGGCGGGACGCAAAAGTTCCTGTTCCCGCTGGGCATGAACGATGCCAAGCTGATCGAGCAGATCGGCGAGCAGTACCTGAAAGACGCCTGGTTCGTGTCGCCAGGCGCACCGCAGCCCAACAGCCGCGCCGCTTTTTTCCAGGCCTACGAAAAGCGCTACAACCTGGAAGCGGGCAAGGGTGTGGGCCCGGGCCGCGATACCGGTTATGACGCCGCGGCACTGATCTCGCTGGCCATGATGGCGGCCAAGGACTACAAGAACGGCAAGGCCATCGCCGCGGCCATGGGCAAGGTCACTGACCTCAATGGCACACCGATCACCGCCACGCCGGAGGACTTCAAGAAAGCCGTGCAGTTGCTCGGCGAAGGCAAGACCATCCGCTATGTGGGCGCGTCCGGGGCGATGACGCACGACAAGTTCGGCGACGTGACCACGCCGTTTGTCGGCTGGCAGGTCGAGAACAAGACCTACGTTCAGAAGAAGAACGTGACCGCCCAGGAAGTGGCCGAGATCAAGGCCAAGACCGGCACCTGAGACGGAGTGCGTGACCATGGGTGATCCGATCTGGCATGGTTACGATCAGGCTGCGCTGGACGACCAGTACAAGGCCAGCGGCACCCGTATCCGGAATCCGGAGGAGTACCTGGCCCGCTGGCGTGCTGATGGCGTCACCTGGCGGGCCACCAGTGACTGCCTGCTGGACAGGCGGTTCGGCCCGCACCCAGCAGAAACCTACGATGTGTTCCGGCCCGCCGCGACAAAGGCGCCCGTTCACATTTTCATTCACGGCGGGTACTGGTACTCGATGAGCAGCAAGGAGTTCTCCTTTGTCGCCAAGGGCCTTGTGCCAGCCGGATTCATGGCGGTGGTGCTGAACTACGCGCTGTGTCCGGGCGTGACGATGACCGAGCTCGTGCGGCAGGTGCGTGCCGGTATCGCGCATGTGCACGCCCACGCGCACGAATGGGGCGGTGACCCGGACCGTTTGACGATCTCGGGGCACTCGGCTGGCGGCCATTTGGTGGCCAGCGCAATGGCCACCGACTGGCCCGCCTTCGCACCGGGACGTCCGGCCGATATGGTGAAGGCCGGCCTGGCGCTCAGCGGCCTGTACCAGCTTGAACCGGTGCGCCTCAGTTACGTCAATGCCCATCTGCGCCTGGATCCTGCGGAAGCCGAGGCGCTGTCGCCCGCGCGCCATCTGCAGCATGCCCGTGGGGCACTCACCGTGGCCGTGGGGGGACGCGAGAGCGAGCAATTTCACTGGCACCAAGAGCACTTCTGCGCTGCCTGGGGCGAGCGAACCGGTGTACCGCCGCGCGTCATCGACTTGCCGGGCCACCACCATTTCTCCTTGCTGGACGAGTTGTCCAATCCGCAGGGTGTGCTGGCGCGCGAGGTACGTCGGCAGGCCGCCGTTCAGCCAACCCAGATGACCTGGTCGGCCTGACGCAGCGCCGCCAGTATTCCTGCGGCAACCACGTGCAGGTCGCGCGCCGGATCGGTC
This sequence comes from Pseudomonadota bacterium, assembly GCA_041182225.1. Lineage (GTDB taxonomy): Bacteria > Pseudomonadota > Gammaproteobacteria > Burkholderiales > Burkholderiaceae_C > Rhodoferax. The sequence continues at coordinate 17,757 of JBEGOC010000006.1, forward strand.
AACGGCATGAGCCGCGATTCAAAGTGGCCCAGGGCACTGCGGGCACGCAAGCTGATCGCATGGTGCGTGCGGTCCGGGTCAGCCGTGAGCCGCACCGGAGTCTCGTCCAGCCTGTTACCAGCCAGGGCCGCAGCCACCGCCAGATTCACCCCGTGCGGCAGTCGCCGAGCGGCTTCGCGCACAGGGCTGTGGAACGACGCACAGCGTTCGGGCGCTACGATGTCGATCTCCAGTTCCAGCCCAGGGGCTTGCGCCAGCGTCTGCACCGCATCAAACCCGCCCGCTGCTGCGGCCACCAGCCGCAGCCGGTGCCCGTGCAAGGCGCCCGTGGCCTGCAGGCGCGCACGAAGTTCGTCGTTGGCCAGTGCGACACCGCTCACACTCCAAACATCGGCGCGCTGAAGCGCGGCTTCGCCCAAGCGGGTCAGCGCATCCGGGCCTGCACACTCCAGGTACAGGTCGACAGGTACGGCAAAGAAGCGCTCTGCGTCGGTGTGGTGGCGTATGTCCCCGGTGGGCGAGGCGCTACGGGTCAGAAGGGCTGCGACATCCCAGTTGCCGCACTGGTCCGCCGCAAGCGCCCGTCCTACGATGCCGCCGATGCGTCCGTGTCCAATCAGGCCAATGCGGCGCCGTGCGGGTGAGAGCCGGGGGTTGGCTAGGTCGTCGGGCATGGCAGCCGAAATGATACTGCCAGTGGCAGGCGCAAGTGTCCGCCCAATGTGTCAACCCAATCGCCTGGACAGACTTTGCTCCGAGGGCAGCGGCTCGCCCACCTTGACGTCTCCCGCCCGGATGGCCTCGGTGAGGCGGTAGGCCACCACCTCACTGGGCCGCACCAGATGCACGGCTTGGCCTACGAAACGGGTGGGTTCGATCCGGGGCACAGGGGCTTCAGAACGACATGCCGGCCTGGCGCAGCGGCAACTCAGGGGCCGACTTCCTTGACGCTGCTCACAAAGTATTCGGTTTCACCAAAGCAGGTGCTGGGCAGGCCCTTGTGCTGCTCGTAAGTGAGCGTCACCCGCTTGCCCATGGCCGCATTCACCTGTGCCGCCGCCTCGGCACTGCGCACTGTGAAGAAAAACTTTTCGGGCGAGGCGCCTGGCAGGGCAATCAAGGACAGTTCGCCTTCCCACGTCTTGCAAATCCATCCCTTGAGCGACATTTTTTGCAAAAACCCTGCGCGCTCACCCTGGGAGTAACTCCAGTTGAGAACCACCGCAATGTAGGCCCCGAACAACAGCGCCCCGAGGACGACCGCACCGGTCAAAAATAGAAAAACGCTCTGCCTGTTGAATGCCATCACTTGCTTTCTTGGATCACAACGGAGTCGATGTTAGCGCCTGCCCAGGCGGCTGAACCAGGCTTCAACGCAGTGCCCCAGACGAATTCAGCAGCGTCCACAAACGCGCCGGCGTCAGCGGCATCTGCAGTTGCGTGGTACGGTGGCCCTGCCCGTGGCGGGCCAGGGCGTCCGCCACCGCGTTGACCACACAGGGCGTGGCACCAATGGTGCCGAGCTCGCCCACGCCCTTGACACCCAGCGGGTTATTCAGGCAGGGGGTGGACTGGTCCATCGCGGTGCGGAAAGGCGGCGTCATGTCGGCGCGCGGCGCTGCATAGTCCATCAGGCTGCCGGTCAGCAACTGGCCGCTCTGCGCGTCATACACCACCTGCTCGATCAGCGCCTGACCAATGCCCTGCATGGCGCCGCCGTCGAGCTGTCCGATCACGATCGCGGGGTTGACCACCCGACCGACATCGTTGACCGAGGCATAGGCCACCACCGCGACCTCGCCGGTCTCGGGGGTGAGTTCGATCTCGCACACATGGCAGCCATTGGGCCAGGACGGCCCACTGACCGAACTGGTGGACTCAAAGAAAATCTGGCCGCCGGGCTGGCTCGCCGCCAGCTCGAACAGACCAATGCCCAGGTCCGTGCCCTTGACCTGGAAACGCCCGGCCCGGTAGTCGATGTCCTGCACCGCGGCTTCCAGCGTGCTGGCGGCCATGGCCCGGGCATGTTCCACGGTGCGCTGGGCGCCCACCTTGACCGCCGAGCCACCGACAAAGATCGAGCGCGAGCCGGCGCTGCCAAAGCCCTCGCCCCGGTCGGTGTCGCCCAAAACCACCCGCACCTGCGCCAGCGGCACATCAAACACATCCACCACCAACTGCGCGAGCGAGGTGGCGATGCCTTGCCCCATGCCATTGACTGCAGAAAACACCTCGATCACGCCGTCGGCCAGCACGGTGACCGTCATGCGCTCCTCAAAGACATTGCCGCCGGTCCATTCCAGAAAGGTGGCTATGCCCAGACCACGCCACTTGCCGTGCCGCGCTGACTCTGCCTCGCGCGCGGCAAAGCCGTTCCAGTCGGCCAAGGCCAGGCCCTGGTCCATCAGGTGTTCAAAGCGACCGCTGTCATACACCTGCGCCATCGGATTCTTGTAGGGCATCTGGTCGGGGCGAATCATGTTGCGCCGGCGCAGTGCGACGCGGTCGATGCCGGTCTGGCGCGCGGCCTCGTCCATCAGGCGCTCCATGATGTAGATCGCTTCGGGCCGGCCCGCGCCGCGGTAGGCGCCAACCGACGCGGTGTTGGTCAGGACCGCCTTGAAGTGGAAGTCAATGGTCTGGATGTCATAGACGCTGGTCTGTACCCAGGGGCCGATCAGCAGCTGAATGGCCACACCGGTGCCAGTCGCATAGGCGCCCACATTGGCCAGCGTGTTCACGCGCAAGGCCAGAATGCGGCCATCGCCCGCCAGCGCCAGCTCGGCCTGGCTGTCGATATCGCGGCCAGGGGCTCCGCTGAGAAACTCTTCGCTGCGTTCGGCGATCCATTTCACCGGGCGTTTCAGCGTCCAGGCACACCAGGCCGTCACCGCGTCTTCCGGGTGAATGCCGCCTTTCATGCCAAAGCCGCCACCGACGTCGCCCACCGTCACCCGCACCTGGTCGCGCGGCAGACCCAGGATGTCCTTGCACAGGGAGGTCTTGATGCCCGATGGCATCTGGGTGCTCATGCGTACCACCAGGCGGCCGTCACCCGGGTCCACCAGCGCCAACACCGAGCGTGGCTCCAGCGTCAACGCGGCCAGCCGCTGGTTGCTGAGTTCCAGCCGCACCACATGCGCCGCCGTGGCAAAGGCCCGGGCCGTCGCCTCGGCATCGCCATGGCGCATTTCGGCGGAAATGTTGTCGGGGGCCTCATCACATAACACCGGTGCGCCAGGAGCCACCGCCTGATGCAGGTCCACCACCATCGGCAGTTCCTCGTAGTCGATCAGCACCGCTTCTGCCGCGTCGCGCGCCTGCTCCAGCGTGGTGGCCAGCACCACCGCCACCGCCTCGCCCACGTAGCGCACCCGCTCAAAAGCCAAGGGCCGGCGCAGCGGGGTGACGCTCGGCGCAGCGCCGGCGCGCTTGAATGCGGCTGGGCCGGGAATCGGTTTGACCCCAGCCGCGACCAGGTCTGCGCCGTCGAAGACGGCGACCACGCCCGGCATGGCGAGGGCTGCCGATTTGTCAATGCGCAGGATGCGGGCGTGCGGGTAGACAGACCGCACAAAAACCAGGCGCAGGTGCTCACCGTACCCGGGGTCATCGGTCAAGTCATCGGTGAACCGCCCCTGACCTGCGAGCAACTTGTCGTCCTCGATGCGGAGCACGGCCTGGCCGCTGCCAAAACGCGCGTGGTTGTTGTCCATGTCAGGGTTTCCAGAGTGAAGGGTCTCGCACCGCCGAAACCGCCTTTCATTCTACGTTCTGACGGGCCGGGTCAGCGTAGGGCTGGCCAGCTATCCGGGATGACGCCTGACCCAGTCCGCGTGCTCGCGCGGGAAGGCGGCCTGGTAGCGCTCCAGGTAAAACCGTGCCCGTTCCGGCTGCTGCAGCAAGACGGCGCTATCAATGAGCTTTTCAATCACGCGCGGCTCGGGCGCCACATGCAGCACGCGTTCAGCCATCGCCTGCAAACGTGCGGCGTTGTTCGCATCCAACGCGGTGGTGGTCAGCTCGGCAAAATCCACCCAATGTCCGAACCAGCCCGAGCGGGACGAGGTGCGCAAAGTGTCATCACGAAACAGGCTGACGCGTTCTGCCAGCGGCAGATAAAACTGTTGCACACGGACATAGTCCACCGCGGTGTAGGCGGTCCCGAGTACGAGCCCGATGACCACAGCGCCACGGGCCAGGCGGGCCCGCGGCCCGCTGTAGGTCGTGGCCAGAAAATGGGGATGCAGGGCCGGGAATCTTGTGCCCGTGAGCCACAGCAGCACCAGGCAGACGCCGAATGCCAACTGAAACGGCCCGTACCAGAGCGGGTATTCCAGCAGGCTGTGCAGGCCAATGACCGCGAGCACCCCCCAGGCCAGCTGCCGTGTCGGGTCGGTGTCATGCCAGGGCCTGGCGCGTACCAGCAGGTACAGCGCCAGGCCACAGATGGTCAAAGCCGCCGGCAGACCCAGTTCCACCGCCAAATGCAGCGGCAGGTTGTGGGCGTTATCCAGAATGTCACAAAAGCGCGGCCCAGGGTAGAGCGTGATGAAATGCGCGTAGTCAAGTTCGCCCCAGCCCCACCCCGCCC
>JBEGOC010000007.1:0-5736 GCA_041182225.1 Pseudomonadota bacterium
GCGTTCACCACGGCCACCACGGCCGCCACGGCCACCGCGACCATCACCCCGGCCCTCACCACGACCGTCAGCACGTCCTTCAACCCGACCGCCCCGGCCGTCGGCACGCGGTTCACCGCGACCTTCAGGCCGGCCGTCGGCGCGGGGTTCGTTGCGGCGGGCGCCATCGCGGCCCCTGCCGTCGCGCTTGTCGTCACGCGCGGGCTCGGGCTGGGTCTTCGGTGCCACCACCGGGGCCGGACTGGGTGCCGGCGCAAACAATTGCTTGACCCAGCCGAAGAAGCCTTTTTCTGCGGCCGGCGCCGTCGCTGTCACGCTGGCGGCAACCGGGGCTGGCGCTGGTGCGGCGGCTTCGGCCACTGGCTTCGGCGCCTCGGGCCGTGGTGCAGCGGCGGGCGCGGGCGCATCGGGCAGCACCCCCTTGATCACCGGGGTCTGCTTGTTGGTCGGTTCCTGCGAGCGGCGCGTCACCGAGGTGGCGTCCTCCATGTCCTCGGCCATCTTGTACGAGGCCTGGATATTGTCCAGTCGCGGGTCGTCATGCTTCAGGCGTTCGAGCTTGTAGTTGGGTGTTTCCAGCGCCTTGTTGGGCACCATCAACACGTTGATGCGCTGCTTGAGTTCGATCTTGGCGATCTCGGTGCGCTTTTCATTGAGCAGGAACGAGGCCACCTCGACCGGCACCTGACACAGCACCGAGGCGGTGTTGTCTTTGAGCGACTCCTCCTGGATGATGCGCAGGATCTGCAGCGCGCTCGATTCGGTGTCGCGGATGTGGCCGGCGCCGCCGCAGCGCGGGCAAGGGATGGAGGCGCCTTCGCTCAGCGCCGGGCGCAGCCGCTGCCGGCTCATTTCCATCAGGCCGAACTTGCTGATGGTGCCAAACTGCACCCGGGCGCGGTCCTGCCGCAGCGCGTCGCGCAGCCGGCTTTCCACTTCGCGCCGGTTGCGGCTTTCTTCCATATCGATGAAGTCGATCACGATCAGACCGCCCAAGTCGCGCAGCCGCATCTGGCGCGCCACTTCGTCGGCAGCTTCCAGGTTGGTGCGGGTCGCGGTTTCCTCGATGTCGCCGCCGCGGATGGCGCGCGCCGAGTTGACGTCCACCGAGACCAGGGCCTCGGTGTGGTCGATCACAATCGCGCCGCCGCTGGGCAGCTGCACGGTGCGGGCATAGGCTGACTCGATCTGGTGCTCGATTTGGAAGCGCGAGAACAGCGGCGCGTCGTCCCGGTAGCGTTTGACCCGGGCCGCATGCTCGGGCATCACGTGCGCCATGAACTGCTGGGCCTGGTCGTACACATCGTCGGTGTCGATCAGGATGTCGCCAATGTCATGGTTGAAGTAGTCACGGATGGCGCGGATCACCAGGCTGGATTCCTGGTAAATCAGGAACGCGCCCTTGCCGCCCTTGGCCGCGCCGTCAATCGCCGTCCACAGCTTGAGCAGGTAGTTCAGGTCCCACTGCAGCTCGGGCGCGCTGCGGCCAATGCCGGCAGTACGGGCAATGATGCTCATGCCGTTGGGGTATTCGAGCTGGTCCAGCGCCTCCTTGAGGTCGGTGCGGTCCTCGCCCTCGATGCGGCGCGACACACCGCCCCCACGCGGGTTGTTGGGCATCAGCACCACATACCGGCCTGCCAGTGAGACAAAGGTGGTCAGCGCGGCACCCTTGTTGCCGCGCTCTTCTTTTTCCACCTGAACCAGCAGTTCCTGGCCTTCGCGAATCGCGTCCTGGATGCGGGCCTGGCTGGCGGCCACACCGGGCTGGAAATACTGGCGGGAGATTTCCTTGAACGGCAAAAAGCCGTGCCGGTCTTCGCCGTAGTCGACAAAGCAGGCTTCCAGCGAGGGTTCGACCCGGGTCACCACCGCCTTGTAAATATTGCCCTTGCGCTGTTCGCGCCCTTCGATCTCGATTTCGTAATCGAGCAGTTTTTGTCCATCGACAATGGCCAGGCGGCGTTCTTCAGCCTGCGTGGCGTTGATCAGCATCCGTTTCATGGGTAGCGTTCCTTCAGTTCATACCATTCAACCGGCTCATGACGAGCCATTGATACCGGAACTGACGCTTTGAACTGAGGAGGAATTGCCGGAGAACCAGGACTCAAACGAGCAGTCCGGGCGTAGGCGCGTGGAGGGGAGCAAGGAGCCTGGGTTGTGGAATTGCTATCCATTGCATAGCTGGCTGCGTCCATGGGGTGGACACTGATGGCCGTCCCATGCCAGACGACGGCGCGCATACGCGCCGCAGGCACAAGGGGAACAGGCGCATCAACACAAACATCTCGCTTCATTCCATCCGCAGGCATTGTGGTCTGCGGACTTGGGGGTATTCCGTATCAGTAGTTCTAGGCGTCGTCTTGACCGGGCGGGGTGCAGGCCACCCCAAACAACTGGCTTGGGATTTGCGTACATCATGCCTGGCGGTATCGACCTGCCAGCGGGGCTGTGGGTGGCGTGTGGACTAAACTCCAGACAAATCAACCACTTACAGCTCAGCGCTAGTGAAACACATTATAGGGGCCAATCCGGCTCCGCCGCCGCCCCAGGCGAAAACGCTGACCGTCGATGACGACAGCGCCGGCCAGCGCTTGGACAACTACCTGATGCGCCACCTCAAGGGCGTGCCCAAAACCCATGTTTACCGCATCATCCGCAGCGGTGAGGTGCGGGTCAACAAGGGTCGCGCTGGCGCCGATGCCCGGGTGCAGGCCGGCGACCTGGTGCGCTTGCCGCCGGTCCGGGTGTCCGAGCGCGCGGCCGAGAAAGCCCAGGACATGGTCACGACCGCGCTGGCAGCGCCGGCCCGCGAGTTTGCGGTGTTGTTTGAAGACGAGCACCTGCTGGCGATCGACAAACCCGCCGGGGTGGCCGTGCACGGCGGCTCCGGGGTCAGTTTTGGCGTGATCGAGCAGCTGCGCATGGCGCGGCCGCAGGCGCCGTTTCTGGAGCTGGTGCACCGGCTGGACCGCGAGACCAGCGGCATCCTGCTGCTGGCCAAGAAGCGCTCGGCGTTGCGCCAGCTGCAGGACCAGTTTCGCCAGCGTGACACCGGCAAAACCTACCTGGCGCTGGTGGCCGGTCAGTGGCCCGCCCATCGCAAGGTGCTCGACAAGTCGCTGCACAAGTACCTGTTGCCCGACGGTGAGCGGCGGGTACGGGTGGTGGCCAAAGATGATCCCGACGCCATGAGCGCATTGACCCTGGTCAAGGTGCGCCAACAGGCTGCCGGTTTCAGCCTGCTGGAGGTCACGATCCGCACCGGCCGCACGCACCAGATCCGGGTGCACCTGGCCAGCGAAGGTTGTCCGATAGCCGGCGATGACAAATACGGCGATTTCGAACTCAACAAGGCCTTGCTGCGCGCACCCGGCAGTGCCGCGCTCAAGCGCATGTTTTTGCATGCCTGGCGCCTGGAGTTCACCCATCCCTCAAGCGGCGCGCGCCAGACCCTGCTCGCTCAACTGCCCCCCGAACTGGACATTTTTTACCACCATGTTGCCCCTGTCACCGCCTGAACCCGCTGCCCGACCCCGGCAATTCGATTTGATTGCCTTTGACTGGGACGGCACCCTGTTCGATTCCACCGCCATCATCACGCGCAGCATTCAGGAGGCGGTGCGCGATGTCGGCGGCACCGTGCCGAGCGACCGCGATGCCGCCTTTGTGATTGGCATGGGCCTCAAAGCCGCGCTGGCGCATGCGGCGCCCGATGTGCCAGAGACACGCCATCCTGAGCTTGGCGAGCGCTACCGCCACCATTACATGGCCGAGCAGCACCGCATCAGCCTGTTTGAGGGCACGCTGGCGATGCTGGTGGCGCTCAAGGCGCGCCAGCACCTGCTGACGGTGGCCACCGGCAAAAGCCGCAGCGGCCTGGATGTGGCCTTGCAGGCGGTCGAGCTGCGCGGCCTCTTCGATGCCTCGCGCACCGCTGACGAGACCGCTGGCAAACCGCACCCGCGCATGCTGCACGAGCTGATGGCCGAGTTTGGTGTGCCGCCGGCGCGCACGCTGATGATTGGCGACACCACCCATGACCTGCAGATGGCGCGCAATGCCGGCTGCGCCAGTGTGGCGGTGAGTTATGGCGCACACAGCCCGGATGCCTTTGGCGCGCTGGGGCCGCAGTTTGTCGCTCATTCGGTGCCGGAATTGCACCAGTGGCTGCTGCACCATGGCTGAGCCGGGGACCTGACCGTGTCGAACCAGGCGGGGATTGCGCTGTGCCGCTCGGCCGATCTGGTCAATGGCGGCCTGGCGGTGCCGTTTGACGTGGTGTTCGGCGGCCAGACCTGCCGCGCTTTCGCCATCCGGTACCAGGGCGGGGTGTACGCCTACCTGAACCGCTGTGCCCACGTGGCGATGGAAATGGATTTCCAGCCCAACCAGTTTTTTGACAGCAGTGGCGACTGGCTGATCTGCGCCACCCATGGCGCCCTGTACCAGCCGCAGACCGGCCAATGCCGCGGTGGTCCCTGTCGCGGTGGCTTGATCAAAATCACCCTGTCCGAGCGGGACGGGGTCGTGCACTGGCATACTGCCCCCAACCTGCAACCCCTTGAGTTTTAAATGAACGAGCCCAGCCCTTCCGACGCCAGCCCCAACCCCCCGCAGCCGCCGCGTGAGCCGGGCTGGGAGCGCGCCACCCTGGAAAAGCTGGCTTTTGCGACGCTGGAAGAGCAGCGCCGGGCGCGCCGCTGGCGCAATGCCCTGCGCTTCGCCTGGCTGGGCTTTTTGGTGGTGGTGTTCTGGGTCGGCGTCAGCCGCTCAGGTCCGTCCCAGGATGTGTCGCTGCCGCACACCGCGGTGGTTGAGATCAAAGGTGAAATTGCCTCCGGCGCTGAAGCCAGCGCCGATCTGATCGGTTCGGCTTTGCGCAGTGCCTTCGAGGACGAGGGCGCGCGGGCCGTGGTGCTGCTGATCAACTCGCCTGGCGGTAGCCCGGTGCAGGCCGGCATCATCAACGACGAAATCCGCCGCCTCAAGGCCAAGCACCAGAAGCCGGTGTACGCCGTGGTGGAAGAGTCCTGCGCCTCGGCGGCCTATTACATTGCCGTTGCCGCTGACAAGATCTTTGTCGACAAGGCCAGCATTGTCGGCAGCATCGGCGTGTTGATGGATGGCTTCGGTTTCACCGGGCTGATGGACAAACTGGGCATCGAGCGCCGCCTGATGACGGCCGGCGAGAACAAGGGCTTTCTGGACCCGTTCAGCCCGCAGACCGACAAGCAGCGGGTGTTCGCCCAGTCCATGCTGAATCAGATTCACCAGCAGTTCATCCAGGTGGTGCGCACCGGCCGTGGCGACCGCCTCAAGGAGTCACCCGAAATGTTCAGCGGCCTGTTCTGGAGCGGCGAGCAGGCGATCCAGATGGGCCTGGCCGACCAGCTGGGCAATCTGGATTTCGTCGCGCGTGAAATCGTCAAGGCCGAGGACCTGGTTGACTACACCCGGCGCGAAAACGTGGCCGAGCGCCTGGTCAAGCGCTTTGGCGCGGCCATGGGCGATGCGGCTGTGCGGGCCATTGGTCACAGCCCGGCGCTGCGCTGACGCCTTTCAGCGCCCCAGCGCGAAGATCGCCGGGGTGTGTTTGTCCGGGCCGGGTGCCGGGCTCTGGTTGCGCCAGTGCTTGACGGTCTGGCTGACGCACTGGCTGGTGCTCAGGGTCAGGCCGCTGCAGATCGCCAGCCGGGTGTTGTGCTGCAGCGACTGCAGCAGCGCCTGCAGCAC
>JBEGOC010000008.1:0-23523 GCA_041182225.1 Pseudomonadota bacterium
GGCGCAGGAAGGCGTCCGCCGCTGACCAGCGCATGCCGTGCCGGGTGTTGATCTGGTAGCGCCCCACGCCCTCGGGTGCTGGGCCGTTGAAATCGTCGGTGAAGGGCAGGCCGGCCTCGGCCGCGCCCTGGAAAAACACCTGCGCCATCGGGTGCAGCTGCCGGCGCACATCGCTCACAAACAGTTGGCCGCTGGCGCTGGCCCGGCCATCGGCATCGACCCGGCGCTCAAAGCCTTCGTAGACCGGTTGCACATCGCGCCAGCCCCAGCCCGGGTTGCCCAGCGCGGCCCAGTCGTCAAAGTCCTGCGGCAGGCCGCGGCAGTAGACCATGGCGTTGATCGAGCTGGAACCGCCCACCACACGGCCGCGCGGCACGTAAATGCGCCGGTTGTTCAGGCCGGCGTCGGGTTGGGCTTCGAACTTCCAGTTGATCCGCTGATCGTAAAAGGACTTGCCGTAGCCGATCGGTATGTTGATCCAGAGCCGGCGGTCGTGCTCGCCGGCCTCCAGCACCAGCACCCGCGCCTGACCGTCGGCGCTGAGCCGGTCGGCCAACACACAGCCGGCCGAGCCACTGCCGACCACGATGTAGTCGTATTCATCGACTGTCACTTGCCACCTTCAGGGAATTGTCCGCCGCACTGGGTGTGAGGCTTGCCGCCGAAGTGTAGGGCAGCGGCTGTGGGCTGCCCGGCGTTTCAATTCGGTCAATCCAAGTAATTGATCGTCAGTCGCTCGGCACGGCCGGCGGTGCGGCCACCGGTGCTGGCGCCTGGGCATCCTGTCGCCGGCGCGGGTCCATCTGCAGCACCGCCTGGGAGCCGCCGCCCATCAGCACATAGTCTGATTTTTGCGGCAGCGCGCCCAGGCCCTGCACCATGCCGCCGGCAAAACGCCAGATCGCCAGCGCCAGCGCCGCCAGCACCAGACAGAAATACAGCATCAGGCTCTCCGGCCCGAGCCAGTCCATCATGCTGCCGCCCAATATCGGGCCGATGGTGGCGCCAATGCCGTACAGCAGCAGCAAGCCGCCCGTGACCTCGATCACCTGCGAGGGGTCGATCAGGTCGTTCACGTGCGCCACGCTCAAGCCATAGATGGTGAAGGCCAGCCCACCGTAGACCACGCCCAGCGCAATCAGGGCGCCTTCGTATTCCCGCGCCAGGTAAAAGCCGGCACCGGCTACGGTGGCGCAGGTCACACACACCCAAAACAGCACCCAACGCCGATCACGCCGGTCGGACAGGTGACCCACCGGCCACTGGAACACCGCACCACCCAGGATGGTGGCGGCCATGAAGGTGGCGATGCCGACCTCGCTGAAGCCCACCCCCTGGCCGAACACATGGCCCAGGCTGAAGAGTGCGCCGCTCAACAGGCCTGAGCCGATGGCGGTGATCACGCCGATCGGCGAAATGGCAAACAGTTTGAGCAGACCGAGCTTGGGCGACTCGGAAGGCTGTGGCTCGTCCACCGGCGTCAGGGTCAGCGGCAACAGGGCAAAGGAAAACAGGATGGACACCAGCGCAAAGGGGACAAACCCAAAGCGGTCACCAACCAGGATCAGCCACTGGCCGACCGCCAGTGAAACGCCGCTGACCGCCATGTAGGCGGCGAAGACTTTGCCACGCTGATGGCTCTGGGCCACCACATTGAGCCAGCTTTCCACCACGATGTAGAGCCCGACGATGCAGACGCCGCTGGTGAAGCGCAGGCCCGCCCAGAACCAGGGGTTGAGCCACAGCGCGTGCAGAATCGGCAGCGCCGAAGCAATCGACGCCATCGCGGCAAAGGCCCGGATGTGCCCGACCCGGCGGATGATGGCCGGGCAAGCATAGGTGCCGTAGACGAAGCCGGCAAAGTAGGCGGACATCACCAGCCCGGTCACCAAGCCGGAAAACTTGGCCGAACCGGCCTGGGCGCCGATGGCTGAAAACAGCAGACCGGTGCCCACCACCAGCAGGCTGACGCCACTCAGCAGGGAGGCCAGTGGCAGCAACAAAGTGTTCAATGCAATCCCTTCGAGGCCCATGGGACCCGCGCAAACCCTGGCAGTCTGCCACAGCCGCCCGCCCCGCAACGTTCTTGATGCGACCCGTTTGGGTGTAAAAAAAGTCGTCGCCAATCAAGAGGGGGTCGTGCTCGGGCGCCAACACGATTCCGGCCGGCGTTACAGTCTGCGCTGAACCGCCAGCCCTTGACGCAACCCTGATGAGGAGTACTGACCCATGAACCCCAATGTGATCGTCACCTGTGCCCTGACCGGGGCCGGCGACACGGTGGACAAGCACCCCGCCATTCCCGTCACGCCGACGCAGATCGCGGCGGCGGCGGTGGAGGCGGCCAATGCCGGCGCCACCGTGGTGCACTGCCACGTGCGCGACCCGCAGAGTGGCAAGGGCAGCCGCGACCCGGCGCTGTACCGCGAGGTGATGGCGCGCATCCGCGACTCCGGCGTGGACATCATCGTCAACCTGACCGCCGGCATGGGCGGCGACCTGGAAATCGGGGGCGGCGAGAATCCGCTGGCGTTCGGCCCGGCGACCGACCTGGTCGGCCCGCTCACCCGCCTGGTGCATGTGGAAGAACTGCTGCCCGACATCTGCACGCTCGATTGCGGCACCCTCAATTTCGGCGACGGAGACACCATTTACGTCTCCACCCCGGCCGCGCTGCGCGCCGGTGCCCGGCGCATCACCGAACTCGGCGTCAAGGCCGAGCTGGAGATTTTTGACACCGGCCACCTGTGGTTTGCCAACCAGATGATCAAGGAGGGCCTGTTGCGCGATCCGCTGTTCCAATTGTGCCTGGGCATCCCCTGGGGTGCACCGGCCGACACCACCACCATGAAGGCGATGGTCGACAACCTGCCCGCCGGCGCCACCTGGGCCGGCTTCGGCATCGGCCGCATGCAGATGCCGATGGCGGCGCAGGCAGTGCTGCTCGGCGGCCATGTGCGGGTGGGGCTGGAAGACAACCTGTGGCTGGACAAGGGGGTGCCCGCCAGCAACGGTTCGCTGGTGGAGCGTGTGATCAAGCTGATCGAGTGCATGGGCGCCCGGCCGATGACGCCCGCTCAGGGCCGGGTCAAGATGGGTCTGAAGGCGCGCGGCTGATCGCCGTTTGTTCAAAGGAAGTTGATTTATGTCATTCGTCACGGATATCAAGACCTTTGCCGCGCTGGGCAGCGGCGTCATTGGCAGCGGCTGGGTGGCACGGGCCCTGGCCAATGGGCTGGACGTGGTCGCCTGGGACCCGGCACCCGGCGCCGAGGCGCAGCTGCGCGCCCGCATTGCCAAGTGCTGGGGTGCGCTGGAGCAGCAGGGCCTCAAAGCCGGGGCATCGCCGAGCCGACTGCGTTTTGTCGACACCATTGAGGCGTGTGTGGCTGAGGCTGATTTCATTCAGGAGAGCGCGCCCGAGACGCTCAGCCTGAAGATCGACCTGCACACCAAAGTCAGCGCCGCCGCCCGGCCCGATGTGCTGATCGGCTCATCGACCTCGGGCCTGCTGCCGTCCGAGTTCTATGCCAAGGCGCAGCACCCTGACCGCTGTGTGGTGGGCCACCCGTTCAACCCGGTCTACCTGCTGCCGCTGGTGGAGGTGGTGGGCGGGGACCAGACCTCGCCCGATGCCATCCAGGCGGCCATGGCGTTTTACCAGTCGTTGGGCATGAAGCCCCTGCATGTGCGCAAAGAGATTCCGGGCTTCATCGCCGACCGGCTGCTGGAAGCCATGTGGCGCGAGTCGCTGCACCTGGTCAACGACGGCATTGCCACCACCGGCGAGATTGACGACGCCATCCGCTATGGTGCTGGTCTGCGCTGGTCGTTCATGGGCAGCTTTTTGATCTACACCCTGGCCGGTGGCGACGCCGGCATGCGGCACTTTATGGCGCAGTTCGGTCCGGCGCTCAAGCTGCCCTGGACCAAGCTGGAGGCGCCGGAGCTGACCGACGGCCTGATTGACGAGGTGGTGGATGGCACAGCCGCCCAACTGGGCCGGCATTCGATCGCCGACCTGGAGCGCTACCGCGACGACTGCCTGCTGGCGGTGCAGGCGGCGGTGCGGACCACCAAGCTCAAGCACGGCATCCCCCTGGACGAGTGACTGTGATGGTGATGGCAGAGCCCTTGAGCACTTACCGCAGCGAGGTTTTACCCGAGTGGGTGGACTACAACGGGCATCTGCGCGATGCCTATTACCTGCTGCTGTTCAGCCTGGCCACCGACGCCCTGATGGACCAACTGGGCCTGGACGAGGCCGGCCGTGCCGCCACCGGCCATTCGCTGTACACGCTGGAGTGCCACCTCAACTTTGTGCAGGAAGTCAAACTCGGTCAGCAGGTGGAGGTGTGCACGCAAATCCTCGGCCACGATCAGAAGCGACTGCATTTGAACCACAGCCTGCACCTGAACGGTGAAGCGCCGCTGCTGGCCGCGAGCGAACAGCTGCTGCTCAATGTCGCCACCGCATTGAGCCGCGCGGCCCCCTTTGCCGAACCGGTGCAAAGCCGGGTGGCGGCGCTGGCCCGAGCCCACCAGGGGCTGCCGTCACCGCAATTTGCCGGGCGCGCCATCCGGCTGGCCCGCTGACGGCGCCATCCGCTACCAGCCTATGACGCCGTCCGACGCCACCCGACGCTTGCGCACCCCGCTGGAAGGCAGCGGCCACCGGCCATGGAACCCGGACGCCGTCATCGCTGCGCCGCTTCAACTGCACCAGACCCGGGTATTGCCAGAGTGGGTGGACTACAACGGGCACATGAGCGAGTCCTGTTACCTGCTGGTATTTGGCGACAGCACCGACGCATTTTTTCGCTTCATCGGCATCGATGAAACCTACCGCGATGTCGGCGGCCACTCGTTTTACACGGTCGAGACCCACCTGCATAACCTGCGCGAGGTGGCCCTGGCGGCGCCGCTGCGGCTGAGCCTGCAGCTGCTGGACCTGGACGACAAGCGGGTGCACCTGTTTCACACCATGCACCATGGCGACACCGGTGACCTGCTGGCCACCGCCGAGCAGATGCTGGTGCACGTCGACATGCAGCAGGGGCGGGCGGCGCCCATCTTGCCGCCCATTCACCAACACCTGCAGGCCATTTTGCAGGCCCATGCGGCTTTGCCGCGTCCGGCCCAGGCCGGCAGCAGCATCGGCATCCGGCGCCAACCGGCGCGAACCTGAGACACGGAGGCTTCCGGCATGAATTTCGACCTGACCACCGAACAGACCATGCTGGTGGACACCGTCCGCAGCTTTGTCGAAAAAGAACTCTACCCACACGAGGCCGAGGTGGAACGGCTCGACGAGGTGCCGGCCGATCTGGCCCGCCACCTGCAGGGCCGCGCGATCGAGCTCGGCCTGTACGCGGCCAACATGCCGGAAGCCCTGGGCGGCGGCGGACTCAACAACTTTGACATCACCCTGATGGAGCGCGAACTCGGGCGCGCCTCCTACGGCCTGCAGATGCTGGTGGCCCGGCCCAGCAATATCCTGCGCGCCTGCCAGGGCGGGCAGATCGAGACCTATTTGTTGCCCACCATCCGCGGCGAACGCCACGACTGCCTGGCCATGACCGAGCCCAATGCCGGCTCGGATGTGCGGGGCATGCGCACCCGGGCGGTGCGCCAGGGCGATGACTATGTGATCAACGGCAGCAAACACTTCATCAGCCACGCCGACAAGTCCGATTTCGTGGTGCTGTTTGCCGCGACTGATGTGGAAGAAACCGCCCGCGGCCCCAAGAAAAAGATCACCGGGTTTCTGGTTGACTTGGACAGCCCGGGTCTGACGGTGCGGCGCGGCCCGGCCTGTGTCTCGCACCGCGGCTACCACCAGAGCGAGCTGTTCTTCAATGACTGCCGGGTGCCGGTGGGCAACCGGCTGGGCGAGGAAGGCAAGGGCTTCGACTTGATGGGCGAGTGGCTGGGCGCCACCCGGCTCACGGTGGCGGCCACCAGCGTCGGCCGTGGCCGGCGCGTGCTGGACATGGCCACCCAGTGGGCGGCGACGCGGCAGCAGTTCGGCCAGCCGATCGGACGCTTCCAGGGCACCGGCTTCAAACTGGCCGATATGGCGACCGAGCTCGAAGCCGCCGAGCTGCTGACCCTGCAAGCCGCCTGGAAGTGCGACCAGGGCTGCATGACCGATTCGGACGCGGCCATGGCCAAGCTGTTCGCCTCCGAGGCCCTGGCCCGCATCACCGACCAGACGCTGCAGATTTTCGGCGGCATGGGCCTGATGAGCGAGCTGCCCATCGAGCGCTTTTGGCGCGATGCCCGGGTGGAGCGCATCTGGGACGGCACCAGTGAAATCCAGCGCCACATCATCTCCCGGGCCATGCTGCGCCCGCACGGCGCCTGAGCATGCTGCCTGTCCCCGCCGCCGCCGACCCCTTGCGGCGCCTGCTGTCGCCGCGTCATGTGGCAGTGTTTGGCGGCCGGGCCGCGGCCGAGGTGGTGCGGCAATGCCGCCAACTGGGCTTTGCCGGCGAGATTTGGCCGGTGCACCCGCGCCACGAATTCATGGCGGGCCTGCGCTGTTACCCGGATGTGGCGGCCCTGCCCACGGCGCCTGATGCCAGTTTCATCGCGGTGCCGGGCCAAGGCACTGTTCAATTGGTGGCCGAACTCGCGGCCCGTGGTGCGGGCGGGGTGATCTGCTACGCCTCCGGATTTGCCGAGGTCGGCGGCGAGGGCATCGCCCTGCAGCAACAACTGGTGGCTGCGGCAGCCGACATGGCCTTGCTCGGGCCCAACTGCTACGGCATGCTCAATTACCTCGACGGCGTGGCGCTCTGGCCGGATCAGCATGGCGGCCAGCGGCTGGCGCGCGGCGTGGCCATCGTGACCCAAAGCGGCAACATCGGGCTCAACCTGACCATGCAGACGCGCGGTCTGCCGCTGGCCTGCCTGATCACGGTAGGCAACAAGGCCGGGGCCAGCATCGAAGCCATCATTGAGGCCCTGCTGCGGGACCCCCGCATCAGTGCCATCGGCCTGCACATTGAAGGCCTGGACGACGTGGCGGCGTTTTCGCGGGTGGCCCTGCAAGCGCTGCGCCAGCGGGTGCCGCTGGTGGCGCTCAAGGCCGGCAGTTCGGAGTTGGGCGCCCAAATCACCATGAGCCACACCAGTTCGCTGGCCGGGCCGGACGTGCTGTACCAGGCCTTGTTCCAGCGCCTCGGGGTGGCCCGGGTGCATGACCCTGCCGGTTTACTGGAGACCCTGAAGTTTTTGCATGTGCACGGCGCCCTGCCGGGCCGACGCATCGTCTCGGCCAGCTGTTCCGGGGGCGAGGCCTCGCTGGTGGCCGACCTGGCGCAGGCCCGTGGTTTGGCGATGCCGGCCTTGCCGCCGCCAGCGCAGCAGCGCCTGCAGGCGGTGCTGGGAAATAAGGTGAATGTGGCCAACCCGCTCGATTACCACACCTACATCTGGGGCGACCTGCCGGCCCAGACCGCGTGTTTTGCCGGCCTGCTGGACTGCCGTTTTGATGCCCACTTGCTGGTGCTGGATTTCCCCCGGCAGGACCGCTGTACGGCGGACGCCTGGCAGACCACGGTCGACGCCTTCATCGCGGCCCAGACCGGCCACGGCGCGCGCGGGGTGCTGGTGGCCTCATTGCCTGAGGGCCTGCCAGAGTCTGTGGCCCGTCAGTTGCTGGCCCAGGGCATCGCCCCGATGCAGGGCTTGGCCGATTGTCTGGACGCTATTCGGCACGCGGCCGACATCGGCGTGGCACAGCACCGGCTGGCGGCCATCACGGCCTTGCAGGCGCCCGTACCCTTGCTGGGGGCTGGCAGCCGGCTGCTGGACGAAGCCAGTGCCAAGCAGGCCCTGGCCCGGTTTGGCGTGCCGGTGCCGGCCGGACAGGTACTGAGCCGGGCACAGGCGCTGCCGTTTGCTGAGGCTTTGGGTTACCCGGTGGTGCTGAAAGCGCTGGCGCCGGGGCTGGCCCACAAGACCGAAGCTGGTGCGGTGCGGCTCAACCTGCAAAACAGCACCGAGCTGGCGGCCGCCCTGGATGGGATGGCACCGTTGTCGGCGCATTTTTTGGTGGAACAGATGGTGCGTGGCGCCCTGGCCGAGCTGCTGGTGGGGGTGCAGCGTGACCCGCAATTTGGCCTGACCCTGACCCTGGGCGCGGGTGGGGTGTTTGTGGAATTGCTGCGCGACAGCGTGACCCTGCTGCTGCCGCTGAGCCGGGCCGACATCGCACAGGCACTCGCCGGCTTGAAGCTGTGGCCGATGGTGACCGGCTATCGGGGCCGTCCGCCGGGCGATGTGCCCGCCCTGCTGGATGCGGTCCAGGCCATCGTGGCCTATGCAAGTGCGCACGCCGACCGCCTGCTCGAGCTTGACGTCAACCCCCTGTTGGTGCTGCCGCTGGGCCAGGGCGTGTTGGCGGTGGATGCATTGATTCGACTTGCCGATGAGGAGTGAGGGATGAACCCAGCCGTGCGCACTGCCGTCGATGACGGTGTCCTGACCATCACCCTGGACCGGCCCAAGGCCAATGCCATTGATGTCACCACCAGCCAGGCGCTGCACGCCGCCTTTGTGCGGCTGCAGCAGGACCCTGCCTTGCGCGTCGCCATCATCACCGGCACCGGCCGGTTTTTTTCGGCCGGTTGGGATTTGTCCGCCGCCGTGGCGGGCGAAGCCATCGACGCCGACCATGGCCCGGGCGGCTTTGCCGGCCTGACCGAGTTGTTTACCTTGGACAAGCCGGTGATTGCGGCGGTGAACGGGCTGGCGATCGGCGGCGGTTTTGAGCTGGCGCTTGCCGCCGACCTGATGCTGGCGGCCGACACCGCCGAGTTTGCCCTGCCCGAGGTCAAGCTTGGCATGATGGCCGACTCCGGCGGCGTATTGCGCCTGCCCAGACGCCTGCCACGCGCGATTGCGGCCGAGCTGCTGATGACCGGCCGGCGCATGGGCGCGGCGGCGGCCCAGCGCTGGGGGCTGGTGAACCGGGTGGTGCCGCTGGCCGATTTGGCCGCCGCGGCGCAAGACCTGGCGCGCGCACTGGTGGCCGCCGCCCCGCTGGCCCTGGCTGCCGTCAAGCAGGTGCTGCGCGCGACCGAGGCGGTGTCGGTGGAAGACGGCTACCGTGTGTTGCGTGGCGGCGGGCTGGCGGCCTACCGCGCGATGCTGACCTCGGCCGATGCGCAGGAGGGGCCGCGGGCCTTTGCCGACAAGCGCTCGCCGGTCTGGCGTGGCGCCTGAGAAATTTGCTATTTAAATAATAGCTAAATCGTCAATGATCACGGGGCCTAAGACCGGATTTGACCTTTGATTTTGCCGGTAGCCGGGTGCCGATTCTGGTGTGGCCCCCGAGGTGTCCTACCCCATGACTGGGAGTAGCCCGGGGCGAAGGCCTGGTCCTGCATGTCAAGACAGACCAGGGAACTGGCGTTGACTGCAGCCACCCCTGGTCAGGGCATCACCATCGGCGACCTCAACCGGACCCGTTTGACCGGTCCCGGCAACCCCAAATCAGGGTCTTGCGGGAGCCGCTGTTGCAGCGGGCGATTTCGCTGGTCGCCGCCAAAGCCAGCGATCAATTGCAATAATTGACCCGAAAGGCGGCAGATCGGCCAACGGCCTAAGGGAATGTCTGGATGCCACAAGCCCCAAGTATTCCGTTAAGATGAAATTGGAGTGCACAGCATGTTGCCCCTGACTACCTGCCGACGGCATCAACCCTTGATGGTGCGGCGGGATTTTTGTGTAGCGATCTTGAAGGAGTTTTAGAAAAATGGACAAACACGAAATCCAAACCGAATCGGGACTCATCCTGGATCGGCGCCAACTGATTGCCGGTGCGTCAGCACTCGGCCTGTCCACTGCCTTCGGCATCAGCCCGGCCATGGCGCAGAGCAAACCCAAAAAGGGCGGCACGTTGCGCTTGGGCCTGGAAGGCGGCTCGGCATCGGACAGCCTTGACCCAAGGACCTATGCCGACTCCATCCCCATTTCCACCAGCCTGATGTTGTGGAACAACCTGGTGGAAGTGGCCGACAACGGCAACGCCACCGGTGAACTGTTCGAGAACTGGGAGGTCAAGCCGGGCGGTGCCGACTGGACATTCAACATCCGCAAGGGCATCACCTTCACATCTGGCAAGACGCTGGATGCGGATGACGTGATCTATTCCATCAACCTCCACCGCGGCGAGACCAAGTCGCCCGCCAAGGCGCTGCTGGCCGACATCACTGACATCAAGAAAACCTCGCCAACGCAAATCCAGATCACGATGAGCAAGGGCAACATCGACCTGCCCTACAACCTCAGCGACTACCACATCATCGTGGTGCCCAATGGATTTACCGACTGGAGCAAGCCGGACGGCACTGGCGCCTACACGCTCGAAGAGTTCCAGCCTGGTGTGCGCAATGTGTTCAAACGCAAGGCGGGTGATTACTGGAAGCCGAACCGCGGCAATTTCGACCGGGTCGAACTTCGCTACATCGGCGACTCGGCTGCACGGACCCAGGCGCTGGTGACGGGTCAGGTGGACCTGATCAACCGCGTCGATCCCAAGACCGCAGCGCTGCTGGCCAAGAACAAGAATCTCAAAGTGGCACGGACGCCGGGCATGGGCAACCGCTTCGCTTTTGTGGCGCATACCGACAAAGATCCGTACACCAACAAAGACCTGATGCTGGCTTTGAAGTACGGCATCGACCGCAAGAAAATCGTGCAGAACGTGTTTTCAGGCTACGCGACCGTCGGCAATGACCATACCGTCGGGCCACGCATGAAGTACTACGACACCAAGCAGAAGCAGATCGCGTACGACCCGGACAAAGCCAAGTTCCACTTCAAGAAGGCCAACATCAGCGCACCCATCGAGCTGCAGGTGTCTGAAGGTGCCTTCTCTGGCGCCACTGACTCTGGCCAGGTGTTCCAGGAGTCTGCGGCCAAGGCCGGCATCAAAATTGATTTGAAGCGCGTCTCCGGTGATGGTTATTGGGACAACGTCTGGCTCAAGGTACCGTTCTGTGCCGTCTATTGGGGCAACCGTCCGACCATCGACAACCAACTCACCAGCACCTTTGGTGGTGGCTTGAAGAACACGTGGAACGACACGCACTTTGTCAACGCCGAATTTGACAAGCTGCTGACCGATGCGCGTGTCGAGCTGGATCAAGTCAAGCGCGCAGCGATGTACGCCAAGTGCCAAGAGCTGATCAGCCAGAACTCGGGCATGATCTGCTTTGCGGTTCAAGACTACCTCGACGCTCACACGACCAAGCTGATGGGCCTGACCCCATCAGGTCGCTACGACATGGCGGATGCACGTATCGCTGAAAAAGGCTGGTTCGCCTGATCGTCTGAACCCGGGCGCCGGCGGGGGTACCCGCTGGCGCCAGTCCTTCAACTCCTGGGCGCGCTTTTTGCTTCGCTGGTGACGGCGTTACAAAAGTGCGCTTTTTCTTGGGAATGACTGCCGATGATGCGGTTGATCGTGAACCGGCTGCTGCTCGGGGTTTTGACCTTGTTCGCAGTCTCGGTGCTAATTTTCATATGCACGGAGATTCTGCCTGGGGATGTGGCCTCGGCCGTGCTCGGGCAGGGGGCCACGCCCGAGGCGCTCATCGTGTTTCGCCGCGAGCTCGGCCTCGACCTGCCCGCGTACACCCGCTACTGGAATTGGCTGGCTGGCGCTCTGCAAGGTGACCTTGGCGTCGCCTTGACCAACAAGCGAGTCATCGTCGATGAAATCATGCCGCGCCTCGCCAACACCTTGTTTCTTGCGGGCTACTCGGCTTTGATCGCGATGCCCTTGGCCATTGGCCTCGGTATTTTTTCAGCAATCAACGAAGGAAAATGGTCTGACAAGATCTCCAATGTGCTGACGCTGATCGCCATTTCGCTGCCCGAGTTTTTCATTGCCTACCTGTTGATCATTGCCCTCGCTGTGAATGTCGACTGGTTCCCTTCCCTCTCTACGGTGTCGGCTGGCATGCCGATTGGGGAGCGCATCTACCAGTCCACCCTGCCCGCCATCGCACTGACGCTGCTGGTGGCAGCCCACATGCTGCGCATGACACGCAGCTCGGTGTTGTCGGTGATGTCCACACCCTACATCGAGATGGCCTTTTTGAAAGGCGCCAAGCGCCAGCGCGTCATCGTCCGGCACGCCCTGCCCAATGCGGCGGCGCCCATCATCACGGTGGTGGCGCTCAACATGGCTTATCTGGTGGTCGGGGTGGTGGTGATCGAAGCCGTGTTTGTCTACCCTGGGCTGGGTCAGCTGATGGTGGATGCAGTCTCCAAGCGAGACGTGCCGGTGATCCAGGCCTGCGGGCTGGTGTTCGCGATGGTGTTCGTGGTGCTCAACACCCTGGCGGACATCCTGGTGATCCTGGTCAACCCGCGGCTGCGCAACAAGCAATAAGCACCGACCGGATTGAGGAGTAACGAGTGAAAGTGTTCGGACAAAAACCCACGCCGTCGGCCTGGTTTGGCTTGGTGGTGATGGCCATCTTCATCATTGTGGCGTTGTTCACGCCCTGGCTGGCACCCTACGAAGAATCTGCCAATGTGGGCGGTACCTGGGACGAGCCCTCCGCCACCTCCTGGCTTGGCGGAGACCAGATTGGCCGTGACATGTTGACCCGGGTCATGTATGGCTCCCGCATGACGATTGCGGTTGCGCTGGCCATCACCGCCCTGTCATTCTTCATTGGCATCGTGCTCGGGTTCATCAGCGCGGTGCTGGGTGGCTGGATTGATATTTTCTTCACTCGCCTGGTCGATGTGATGCTGTCCATTCCCGGCTTGATTTTCGCCCTCATCATTCTGGGGGTGTTCGGCTCGAGCATCCCCGTGCTGATTCTCACGATCGCGGTGCTGGACTCGACCCGGGTCTTCCGGTTGGCGCGGGCCTTGGGCATGAACCTGTCGGTGATGGAGTATGTGGAAGCGGCCCGGCTGCGGGGGGAAGGCCTGTGGTGGATCATCAGCCGTGAGATCCTGCCCAATGCTCGGGCGCCACTGGTGTCCGAATTCGGCCTTCGCTTCTGCTTCAACTTCCTGTTTATCGCCGGCCTGTCGTTTCTCGGGCTGGGTATCCAGCCGCCTTATGCCGATCTGGGTGGCATGGTCCGTGAGAATGCCGCCGCGATCAACTTCGGCATGATGGCACCGATCTATCCGGCCGCCGCCATTGCCTTGCTGACCGTCTCGGTCAACCTGGTGGTGGACTGGATGCTGTCGATTGACGCCCGTCCATCCGGCGCCCAAGCCGAACTTTAAGGGAGCAGGTGCGGGTATGGCCGACGACATCATTCTGGAAATCAAGGGCCTGCGGCTGGAGAGCGTGGCCGGTGCAGTCATCATCGACAACGTCGATCTCCGACTCAAGCAGGGTGAGGTGCTGGGTTTGATTGGCGAAAGCGGCGCTGGCAAATCCACCATCGGTTTGGCGAGCATGTGCTATGCCCGTGCCGGGGTGCATATCGCAGGGGGTGACGTGCTGCTGGGTGGTGTCAATATCCGGGCGTTGAATGCCGACGGCCGGCGCGATGTGCGCGGCAAGCGCATCGCCTACATCGCCCAGTCAGCAGCGGCGGCCTTCAACCCCGCGCACAGCCTGATGGACCAGGTCTGTGAAGCGCCGCTGATCCACGGGCTGATGACCCGCGCGGAGGCCGAGGCCTGGGCGCGCCAATTGTTCACGTCGCTGGATCTGCCCGATCCGGAGCATTTCGGCGACCGCTACCCGCACCAGGTGTCGGGTGGTCAGCTGCAGCGCGCCATGGCCGCCATGGCGATGTCCTGCCGCCCGGACGTGCTGGTGCTCGATGAGCCCACCACCGCATTGGATGTGACCACACAAATCGAGGTGCTGATTCTGCTCAAGTCCCTCATTCGTGAATACCGTACGGCAGCGCTCTACATCACCCATGACCTGGCCGTGGTGGCGCAGGTGGCCGATCGAATCAAGGTGCTGCGCCATGGCAAAGAGGTGGAAGAGGGCCTGACCGACCAGATCCTGCACCACGCCCGGCAGGACTACACGGCGCGTCTGGTGGCGGTGCGCGGTGCTGCGGCCAGTGAGCGCGCAACGCCAGACACGGTCAAGCCTGAGACCGTGCTCTCGATCAAGGACTGCCATGCCTACTATGGTGATTTTCATGTGGTCAAAGGGGTGTCGCTGGATGTGAGGCGCGGCGAGACTGTGGCCGTGGTGGGCGAGTCAGGCTCAGGCAAATCCACACTGGCGCGCATCGTGACCGGTTTGTTGCCGCCCAAAAGTGGTGAGATCGTGTTCCAGGACAAGCCGATGCCGCCCAGCCTGCGTGAGCGCGACAAGGAACTCAAGCGCCGCATCCAGCTGGTCTACCAGATCCCCGACGTCGCCATCAATCCGCGGCAAACCTTGCTCGACATCATCGGACGCCCGGTGCAGTTCTATTTTGGGGCGAGTCGTCAGGAGGTGCTGGAACGGGTCAAGGCCCTGCTGGCCCTGGTGGAACTGCCTGATGATTTTCTGCAACGCCGGCCCGGGCAGTTGTCTGGCGGACAAAAACAGCGCGTGTGCATTGCGCGCGCACTGGCCGCCAATCCGGACCTGATTATTCTGGACGAGCCCACCTCAGCGCTCGACCCCTTGGTGGCCGAAGAAATTCTCAAGCTGCTACGGCGTCTGCAGGCCGAGCTCGGTCTGTCCTACGTGCTCATCACCCATGACCTGGATGTGG
Organism: Pseudomonadota bacterium; assembly: GCA_041182225.1. Taxonomy (GTDB): domain Bacteria; phylum Pseudomonadota; class Gammaproteobacteria; order Burkholderiales; family Burkholderiaceae_C; genus Rhodoferax. The sequence continues at coordinate 14,721 of JBEGOC010000008.1, forward strand.
TGCACCGCATTGCGCACCGCACGGCGGTGATGCTCAAGGGCACCTTCGTGGCCTTCGACCAGACCGAAACCATTTTCGACGGCCCGTACCACCCCTACACCGAGAAGTTGATCAGCGCCGTGCCAGTCATGCGCAGCGACTGGCTCGACGGCCTGTTGGCCCGGCGTGCCCAGGCAGCGGTGGCCAGCGCCTGAAGCCCAAACCGGGCCGGCCCGGTGCTGGCGGGTTCCAGGCGGCGGGGGAGCGGCCGTTAGACGTTGGAGTCCGGGAACGAGGCCTTGCGCCGGTTGACGTAGTCGCGGATGGCCTCATCCGTCGCCGGGTCCATGTCCGGCGTCTCGTACTCTGCCAGTTGCTTCTTCCACATGGCATTGGCGCGTGCGGTGAGATCGCGGGAGCCCTCGGCTTCCCACTGCTCAAAGCTGTTGTTGTCGGTGATCGGGGAGCGGTAAAACGCACTCTCGAAGTTGGCCTGGGTGTGGGCACAGCCCAAAAAGTGCTTGCCGGGGCCGACTTCCCGAATGGCATCCATGGCCTGGCCGTTCTCGGACAAGTCCACCCCCGCCAGCAGGGTGTGCATCATGCCGGCCTGGTCGGCGTCCATGATGAACTTCTCGTAGCCCATGGACAGCCCGCCTTCGAGCCAGCCCGCCGTGTGCAGCACAAAATTGACGCCCCCCAGGCAGGTCGGCAACATGGTGTTGGCCGATTCCGAGGCCGCCTGTGCGTCGGAGATCTTGGAGCCGCAGAGCCCGCCACCCGAGCGGAACGGCACGCCCAGCCGGCGCGCCAAGGCCGCCATCACGTACAGCACCAGGGCTGGCTCTGGCGTGCCAAATGTCGGGGCCCCCGATTGCATGGAAATGGACGAGGCAAAACTGCCCATGACCACCGGCGCGCCGGGGTTGACCAGCTGCACAAAGGCCATGCCCGCGAGTGACTCGGCCAGCGTCTGCGCCGCGGTGCCGGCCACTGTCACCGGCGACATGGCGCCGGCCAGAATGAAGGGGGTGATGATGCTGGCCTGATTGGCGCGTGCATAGACCTTGGCCGCGCCCAGCATGGTCTCGTCGAAGGTCATCGGCGAGTTGGCGTTGATCAGGTTGATCACGCAGGTCTTGGGCTTGCCGGTGAGCGGGTCCAGGTAGTTGTCGCCAAACAGCAGCCGAGTCATCTCCACCGTGTCGCGGGCCCGGTCGGGGTGGGTGACCGAGCCCATGTAGGGCTTGTCGCTGTACTTCATGTGCGCATACACCATGTCGAAGTGGCGCTTGTTCACTGGCAAGTCCACCGGCTCACAGATGGTGCCGCCCGAATGGTGCAGGGCGTTGGCCATGTAGGTCAGTTTGACAAAGTTCTGGAAGTCTTCGATCGTGGCGTAACGGCGGCCGCGGTCCAGGTCGCGCACAAAAGGCGAGCCATAGGCCGGCGCGAACACGGTGTTCTTGCCGCCGATGACCACGTTGTGCGCCGGGTTGCGCGCATGCTGCGTGAACTCGCGCGGTGCAGTGGCCTGAACCAGGCTGCGACACAGGCCGCGCGGGAAGCGCACGCGCTCCCCCTTGACGTCGGCGCCTGCCGCCTTGAACAGCGCCAGTGCCTCGGCGTCATCGCGAAAATCAATGCCGGTCTCTTCCAGGATGGTGTCGGCGTTGCGCTCGATGATCTGCAGGCCCTCCTCGTCCAGGACCTCGTAGTACGGGATCTTGCGCGTGATGTAGGGCACCGACTGGCTGCTGCGCGCCGAGCGCGCTGCCCGTTTGGCATCCCGTCCGCCACCGGCGCGTCGGGCTCGGACGGGCTGCATCTCCGTTTGCGCTTCGTTCATAGCATCTCTCCAGAAGAATCAAAGGGCAAGGACCATGCCCAAACTGCACACAGTATGGGCAGGCTGTTCTGCCGCCTATGGTCCGCAAGCGACGCCATCTTGTTTTGGGACGTCAGCCGCAGCGCCCTCGGCGGGGTTGGGGTTGGCGGTCGCACGCTGCATGCTCGATGTCGTTCCATGGACACCAGCAACAGGCGAGCTCATCACAATCCTGTCAGTCGATCGCATGATCGACACCACCCCCGTCAGCTTGAAAGGCGACCATGGCGCTCAGTGTTTTTGACCTGTTCAAGATCGGCATCGGCCCGTCTTCCTCGCACACCGTTGGTCCGATGAAGGCGGCTGCCATGTTTGTGCGGCGGCTGGCGAAGAGCGGGCAACTGAGCCGGGTCAGCCGCGTCGAGGCCCGGCTGTACGGCTCCTTAGGGGCCACGGGCAAGGGGCACGGCACCGACACCGCCATCATGCTCGGACTGGGCGGGCTGATGCCCGACACCATCGATGCTGACAGCATTGAACCGCGCATCCAGCAGATTCGTGAGGAGGCCGCTCTGTTGCTCAACGGCGAACAGCGGATCGCCTTCAACGAACGCAGCGACATCCTGTTCTTACGCAATGAGACCCTGCCGTTCCATTCCAATGGGGTGCGTCTGGGGGCTTTTGCCGCCGACGGCACGCCCATCGAAGAGCGGCGCTATTTCTCGGTGGGTGGCGGTTTCGTGGTGTCGCAGGAAGAGGCCGATCGTTCTGCGGAGCAGCCCAAGCTGGTGGTGGACCCCACCGTGGTCGCCTACCCGTTCTCCAGTGGCGACGAGCTGCTGGCCATCACGGTGCGCACCGGCCTGTCGATTGCCGAGGTGATGCGCCACAACGAGCATGCCTGGCGCACCGATCAGGAGCTTGACGACGGGCTGGACGCGCTCTGGGAAACCATGAAAGCCTGCGTGGCCCGCGGCTGCCGCACCGAGGGCCATCTGCCCGGTGGCCTGCGCGTCAAGCGCCGCGCGGCGGAGCTGCACCGCTCGCTGAGTGCCCGGCCCGAGCAGGCATTGAAAGACCAGCTCACCATTCTGGATTTCGTCAACCTGTACGCCATGGCGGTCAATGAAGAAAACGCAGCGGGCGGACGGGTCGTCACCGCGCCGACCAACGGCGCTGCCGGCATCGTGCCGGCCGTGCTGCATTACTACGACCGCTTTTGCCCGGGTGCCAATGCCGCTGGCGTGCGTGACTTCCTGCTGACGGCGGGCGCCATCGGCCTGCTGTACAAGGAAAACGCGTCCATCAGTGGCGCCGAAGTGGGCTGCCAGGGCGAGGTGGGTGTGGCCTGCTCGATGGCGGCCGGCGGCTTGGCCGCGGTCTTGGGCGGCACGCCGCAGCAGGTGGAGAACGCCGCCGAGATCGGCATGGAGCACAACCTCGGCCTCACCTGTGATCCAGTCGGTGGCCGCGTCCAGATTCCCTGCATCGAACGCAATGCCATGGGTTCGGTCAAGGCGCTCAATGCGGCGCGCATGGCCCTGCGCGGCGATGGTACCCATTTTGTGTCGCTGGACCAGGTGATCAAAACCATGCGCGACACCGGGCGCGACATGATGACCAAGTACAAGGAAACCAGCCGTGGCGGCCTCGCGGTCAATGTGATCGAGTGCTGAGGCATGCGGTATTTCCTGGGCATCGACACCGGCGGCACCTACACCGATGCGGTGCTGCTGGACCAAGACAAGCAGGTGGTGGCGGCGGCCAAAAGCCTGACCACCCGGTTTGACCTGGCGGTCGGCATCAGTGCCTCGCTGGACCGGTTGCCCAAGGACCGGTTGGCCCAGGTGGTGCTGGTGTCGCTGTCCACCACGCTGACCACGAACTCGGTGGTCGAAGGCAAGGGCTCGCCGATCTGTGTCTTGCTGGCCGGCTATGAGGCGGCCCAGATCAAGTCCAGCGGTCTGGTGGAGTTGCTGGGTGCCGAGGCGATTGTGGCCCTGCCGGGCGGCCATGACGCGGGCGGCCAGCCGCTGAGCAGTCTGGATGAGGCGGCGTCGCGCGCGGCGATCCTGCGCCATGCACCGCGGGTGAGTGCGTTTGCCATCTCTGCCAGCTTTGCAGTGCGTAACCCGGCCCATGAGCAGCAGCTGCGCGCCTGGGTCGAAGAACTTTGCGACAAACCCGTCACCTGCGGCCATGAACTGGCCTCCAGCCTGGGCGCGCCCAGGCGAGCGTTGACCGCGGCCTTGAACGCGCGCATGATTTCCCACATCAAGGCGCTGATTGAGTCTGTCAAGCGCACGCTGGCGCTGCATGCGGTGACGGCCCCCTTGATGATGGTCAAGGGTGATGGCACGCTGGTCAACGTGGCCTCGGCGCTGCAGCGGCCGGTCGGTACCGTGCTGTCGGGGCCGGCCGCGAGCTTGCTGGGCGCCTGTGCGCTGAGCGGCTTGAGCGATGCCATCGTGGCCGACATGGGCGGCACCACCACCGACATCGCCATTGTGCGCGGCGGCCAGCCGGCCCTGAGTTTTGACGGGGCCATGATTGGTGACTGGCGCCCCATGATCGAAGCGGTCAAGGTCTATGCCATCGGCCTGGGTGGCGACAGCGAGATCCGTATTCTCGGCGGCCAGGGCCTGGCCATCGGCCCGCGCCGGGTGCTGCCGCTTAGCCTGCTGGCCCATGAGCATCCGAAGGTGCTGGCCGTGTTGGAGCGTCAGCAACACGAGTCGCCCCATGCCAGCCAGATCCGCTTTGTGCAGCGGCTGCAAAGCCATGACGCGATGATCGACCGGCTGCCCGATGACGAATTGCGGGCCTGGGAGCACCTGGCGCAGGGACCGCTGGACATGGAGCACTGCAACATCCATGACCGGGTGATGTCGCGCGCGCTGGCCCGGCTCGAACGCAAGGGGCTGGCGATCTACAGCGGCTTCACACCCAGCGATGCGGCCCATGTGCTGGGCCTGTCCGACCACTGGAGCCACGACGCGGCGGTGTTTGGCGCCAGGATCTGGGCACGCCAGATGCGGCACCTGTATGGCCTGGGCACCTGGGCCCTGGGCGACGCGCTTGCGCCATCGCGCCAGGTGGTCGATCTGGTCATTGCCACCATCTCGCAAAAACTGATCGAAGCCGGCCTGAACGATGCCGGGCACATGAACGAGGCCAATGCCGGGCGTGTGGCGGCCTTGCTCACACAGCTGGCCCTGAGCCAGGGCCAGGGTGCGGCTGGCGCCCATGCGCTGTTCAAGCTGCAGTTTGCCCCCGACTTGCCGCTGGTCGCCGTCGGCGCGCCGGCCGCCAGCTATTACCCCGAGGTGGCGCGCGGTCTGGGCATCGCGTTGGTGCTGCCGCCGTTTGGCGAGGTGGCCAACGCGGTCGGCTCCGTGTTTGGCCGCGTGTCACAACGCGTCCACATGACGGTCACGCAGCCGGTGCGTGGCGTGTACCGGGTGTTCACCCCGGATGGTCCCCGCGATTTCGCGGCCCTCGACGCTGCCCTGGCCCTGGCGCGCGATCTGGCGGCCGGAGAGGCCCATCTGCGCGCCTTGCAGGCCGGTGCGGCCCAGGTCGACGTGCGCTTTGCCCAGAGCGACAACAGTGTCAGCAACGACATCGACGGCCACATGTTTTTCGAGGCCATCGTCACGGCCATTGCGTCGGGACCGCCGGTGATGCTGGGGCCCTGAGTCTGATGCTGGCGGTCAGCCCTTCTGCCGATGACATTGGAGAGGCTCTGGCCGAGCACGGGCTGGTCCTGCGCGGCGGGTGGCAGCCGGACCCGGCGCTGGACCAACTGCCGCTTTTACCTGGCGGGCAGAGCGCCGGCGTGGTCTGGATGGTGGGCGTCGTCGGCGCTGCGCATTGGGCGAGTTTTGCGGCCTCATCCTTCTTTTCGGACGGCCTGCCCGACCCGCTGGACCGCTGGAGCCGCGCCGTCGGTGATGCGCTGGCGGCGCGCTGGGGTGGGCTGGCGCTCTACCCCTTCACCGGCCCGCCGTACTGGCCGTTCCAGCAGTGGGCCAGCCGCGCCGAACCCCTGCAAAACAGCCCCTTGATGTTGCGTATCCACCCGGTCTACGGCCTGTGGCACGCCTACCGTTTTGCCTTGGCCTTGCCCGAAGCGCCGCCAGCCAACTTAGCCGCCCCTGCGGCCCCGCCACCGTCCGGGTTGGGCCGCCTGTGTCTGCAGTGTGACGGGCAGCCGTGCCTGCAGGCTTGCCCTGTTTCGGCGTTTGACGGCGCCAGTTACCGTGTGGACGCGTGTCTGGGCTGGCTGCAACAGGCCGGCAGCGAGCCATGCATGCAGCAGGGCTGCCTGGCCCGGCGCGCCTGCCCGGTGGGGGCGGCCTACCGCTACCCGGCCGACGTGGCGGCGTTTCATATGACGGCCTTTGCCGCTCATCACAGGCCGGTCCCGACGCCCGTGCCATCGCCGCAGGCCGGGCCAGGAGCCTGATGCTGTGGGCCAGAGCTCAGTCAAGACACATCGACACCATCAACCATGCCTACACAATCGACCATGCGCGCCGTGCTGCTGACCGGTTACGGCGGCTATGACCGGCTGCAGTACCGCACCGACGTGCCCCGGCCTGAGCCGGCGCCGGGTGAGGTGTTGATCCAGGTGGGTGCCTGTGGCGTCAACAACACCGATGTCTGGACCCGCGAGGGCGCTTACGGTGCCAGCGAGCAGGCGGGTTGGCAGGGCAGTGCCTTCAGCTTCCCGCGTATACAGGGCGCCGACACGGTGGGCCGCATTGCGGAAGTGGGCGCGGGCGTAGACGCCGTGCGCATTGGCCAGCGGGTCATGGTCAACCCTACGCTGTACGGCACCTCGGGCGATGGTCTGTTTGACGCCACCTACCTGGGTAGCGAGCGTGACGGCGGCTTTGCCGAGTGGGTTTGCGTGCCGGAGGAAAACGCCCACGCCGTCACCTCTACGCTGGCCGACCACGAGCTGGCCAGCTTCATGACGTCTTACCTGACGGCTGAGCACATGCTCAACCGGGCAGCGCTGAAGGCCGGTGAAACCATCCTGGTGACCGGTGCCTCGGGCGGCGTCGGCTCGGCGCTGGTGCAGCTGGCCAAGATCCGCGGTGCGCGCGTGGTGGCGGTGATCGGCTGGGGCAAAGAGGCGCATCTGGCGGCTTTGGGGGTCGAAGCCTTTATTTGGCGCGATGAGCCTGACTACGCGGCTGCGATGGCCCGGCAGCTGCCAGCGGGGGCGGTGGATGTCGTGGCCGATGTGGTCGCGGGGGACAAGGTGCCCGAGCTGCTGGACCTGTTGGCGGTGGGCGGGCGTTATGTGACGGCCGGTGCCATTGCCGGCCCGATGGTGACGATCGACTGGCGAAAGCTCTACCTCAAGCACCTGACGCTGCTGGGCGCCACCATGGGCACACAGGCCGAGGCGCGCCAGATCGTGCAGTATGTGGCGTCGGGTCAGCTCAAGCCCCTGATCGCCGGTATCTACCCGCTGGCGCACCTGGTGCAGGCGCAGCAGGCCTTCAAGACCCGCTCGCATTTCGGCAAACTGGTTATCACCCTATGAGGACCAACGTGGGTCAGTCCCATTGCTTGAAAGACGATTAGACTGGCGCGAAAAGTGCTTTTGGTTGGCTCACACAACAAGGATATGTCATGCCCAGTCGCCGTAATTTCTTGCTCGCCGTTTCGTCGCTTGCCGCCGCCATTGCGCCCGCGATCAGCCGGGCACAGACGTGGCCGAGTCAGCCCTTGCGGCTGGTTGTCACTTTTCCACCGGGTGGTGCTAGCGACATCGTCGCGCGGCTGATCGCCCCTGCGCTGGCCGAGAAGCTGGGCCAATCCATGGTCGTGGATAACCGCCCAGGCGGTGCCTCAACCATCGGCGCTGTACACGTCGCTAATGCTGAGGCCAACGGTTACACGCTGCTGATGTCCAATTCGGCCCCCATGTTGATCGCGCCAGCACTGATGGAAAAACCCCTGTATGACCCAGTGAAGAGTTTTAGACATCTCAGCTACATCGGTGATGTGCCCACCGTACTGGCGGTGCACCCTTCATTGGGGGTGACTGACTTTGCAGGCTTTGTCGCTTGGGCAAAGGCTCAAAAAGACCCGGTTCCTTTTGGCAGCGGTGGCGCTGCGTCCATTGGGCACATTGTGGGTGAGTTACTGGGCCAACAAGCTGGGCTGAAGGTGCTGCATGTGCCCTATCGTGGCGCGGGGCCGATGCGGACTGATCTTTTGGGTGGGCAGTTGAAGGTGGCGGTAGATGCCTTGCCCCAGAACCTGCAGTTCCGCAAAACCGGGCAGTTGCGGCTGCTCGCTGTCACTTCGGCCAAGCGTGTGGTGCAGGCCAACGATATTCCTACTCTGGCTGAGCTCGGCTATCCCTCCTTGGTCGCCGAAAATTTTGTCGGTTTATCTGCACCCGCGGCAGTGCCGCCGGCGGTGGCCCAGATGCTGATCAAAGCCGTTAACGATGTGATGGCCATGCCAGACATTCGCAGTAAGTTGCTGGCCCAGGGCTTTGAACTCGAGAATCGATCGCCGGAGATGTTCACTGCCTTCATCAAGGAACAAGCGGCACTTTGGGCGCCTGTCGTCAAAGCCAGCGGCGCCACCTTATGAGCCGCGTTTTAGTTCTTGTCAGGGATTTGCGATGACCGCGCCGCGCATGATGGTGGCGCTGTTTGGCCCACCCGGCCAGGGTAGCTTTAACGAGTCCGGTTACGACGGTGCCATGCGGGCCCGTGCCGCCGGCCATTCCGTCGAGGTGCACTGGATCGCCCCGCTCGCGGCGCAAGACCGTGCCGAAGCGCTGCGCACCCTATGCAAGCAGTCACCCGACTTGTTGGTCGCTCATGGTGGCCAGGGTGACGAACCTGTGAAACTCATTCACCAGGAGTTTCCTGGAGTGGTGTTTGCGATCACTCAAGGCAACTTCCTCGCACCCAACACGGCGTGTTACGAGGTTCTTCAGGAGCAGTCGGCATTTCTGGC
>JBEGOC010000009.1:0-4971 GCA_041182225.1 Pseudomonadota bacterium
CGGTCGCCACCTTAGAAAAAGCCGGTACATCCGCTCCATCACCCAGCCTGCTCCCGGCAGGCGCCCGGCCAAGGCCAGCCAACGCCAACCGGGCAGGGCCGCCCACAAGGCCAAAAAAGCCTGGGCTCCGCTGAGCAGTTGACCGTCTCGTGCTTGCACATGAAAACGCGCCAGCAGTTGTTCTCGGGTCGTGCCGGCAGGCAGCGGCACCGCCGAATCGCTCACATCGGCAAAGCACACGGCAGAGCCGGGCTGCAGCGGTTGCAGGTCGCGGTAGACGCCAATTTCGCGCCGGCAAAGTGGGCAGGCGCCGTCGTAGAGCACGGTCAGCGCCGGGGCGGTCGGGATCGTTTCGGTCTGAGTCGTTTGGGTCATATATCGGTCACCGGCAGGCTCACCCGGCTGGCTCAGGCCATGTGTGGAAAGAACGCCTTGCGCGCCTGCGCGTCCATCTCGGTCTTGAAGTTGAACTGCGCCTTGAGGGCCTCCACCCGTTGTGCCGCGGGCCGTGCATTGATTTCGTCCAGCAGGCGTTTGACGTTGGGCAGTTTGGCCATGGCGTCGTCGCCCAGCACCAGATGCGCCGCCCGGGCCCAGCCCCACAGCGCCATGTCCACCAGCGAGTAGCTGTTGCCCACCATATGGCTCTGCCCTGCCAGGTGGGCATCGATGATGTTCCAGTGCCGCCAGGCTTCGAAGTTGTAGCGGTTGATGGCATAGGGGATCGGCTCGGGCGCATAACGCTTGAAATGCACCGCCTGGCCGCTGTAGGGGCCGATGCCGCTGGCCACGAACATCAGCCAGGACAACATCTCACCGCGCGCCTGCGGCGTGTTCGCGGGCAGGAACTGGCCGCTTTTTTCAGCCAGGTACAACAGGATGGCGTTGCTGTCGAACACCACCACGCCGTCGTCCACGATGGCGGGCACCTTGGCGTTCGGGTTGATCGCGGTGTAAGCCGGTTCGTGTTGCTCGCCCTTGCGCGTGTCCACCGGAACAATCTCGTAGGGTAGTCCGGACTCTTCCAGAAACAGCGCCACCTTGGCCGGGTTGGGTGCAAGGTTGAAGTAAAACTTGATCATGGCGTCTCCTCGTTGGGTTGGGTTTGACGTCCTATTGTCGGCGCGAAATAGGGTTGCCTACCCCCTGCCCGCCAGCCCTTAGAGCGTCGCGGCCAGTCGGGCGGCCTGGTCGATGGCGCGTTTGGCATCGAGCTCGCCGGCCTGGTGGGCGCCGCCGATCAGGTGCACAGTTTGTCCCTGCGCCAACAGGGCGTCGGCCAGCTCACGCAGCGGCAGCTGGCCGGCGCACAGCACCACCGTGTCGCAGGCGATCCAGCGCGGGTTTTCGCGCTTCTCGCCGTCGCTGATCAGCAGACCTTCGTCGCCAATGCGCTCGTAATTGATGCCACCGATCATGGTCACCCGCTTCATCTTGAGCGCGGTGCGGTGGATCCAGCCGGTGGTCTTGCCCAGGCCCTCGCCCAGTTTGCCCGCCTTGCGCTGCAGCAGCGTCACCTGACGGCCGGGTGGCGTCGCCTGCGGGCCGGCCGGGTGCAGGCCGCCGGCGGCCAGCGCCGGGTCGGTCACGCCCCATTCGGCCTGCCAGGCCGGCAGATCGGTGGTGGTGGAATGGCCCTCGCTGACCAGAAACTCGGCCACATCAAAGCCGATGCCGCCGGCGCCGATCACCGCCACGCGCGGCCCTACCGGCTTACGGTGTCGCAGCACATCGATGTAGCTCAGCACCTTGGGGTGGTCTTGGCCGGGAATGCGCGGGTCGCGCGGCACCACGCCGGTGGCGACGATCACCTGGTCGTAGCCCTGCAGGTCGGGCGCCTGTACCCGCCGGCCCAGGTGCAGCTGCACCCCGGTCACCTCGACCCGGCGCTGCAGGTAGCGCAGCATCTCGTGGAACTCTTCCTTGCCCGGCACCACCTTGGCCATGTTGAGCTGGCCGCCGATCGCGGGGGCGGCGTCAAACAGGTGCACCTCGTGGCCGCGCTCGGCCAGCACGGTGGCTGCCGTGAGGCCGGCCGGTCCGGCGCCGACCACGGCAAAGCGTCGGCGTGCCGCGGCGCTGGCCAGCGGGCGGTAGACCAGCTCGGTCTCGTGGCAGGCGCGCGGGTTGACCAGGCAGCTGGTGAGCTGGTTTTTGAAGATGTGGTCCAGGCAGGCCTGGTTGCAGGCGATGCAGGTGTTGATCTGGTCGGACTGGCCGGCGGCGGCTTTTTTCACAAAATGCGGGTCAGCCAGCAGCGGGCGCGCCATCGACACCATGTCAGCAAAGCCATCGGCCAGCAGCTGCTCGGCCACCTCGGGGGTGTTGATGCGGTTGCTGGCCACCAGCGGCGTGCGGATGCCGGCGGCGGCAAATTCGGCGCGCATCTTCTGCGTGACCCAGGCAAAGGCGGCACGCGGCACGCTGGTGGCAATGGTCGGCACCCGCGCCTCGTGCCAGCCGATGCCGGTGTTGATCAGGGTGGCGCCGCCGCGGGCCACGGCTTTGCCCAGCGTCACCACCTCGTCCCAACTGCTGCCGCCCGGCACCAGGTCGATCATGGACAGGCGGTAGATCAGGATGAAGTCCGGGCCCACCGCCTCGCGGGTGCGCGCCACAATCTCCAGCGGCAGCCGCATGCGCTGGCTGTGGTCGCCGCCCCAGCTGTCGCTGCGCTGGTTGGTCTGGCGCGACAAAAACTGGTTGATGAAGTAGCCCTCCGAGCCCATGATTTCCACGCCGTCGTAGCCGGCCTCGCGCGCTTTGACGGCGCAGTTCACAAAGGCGCGGATCTGCCGCTCCACCCCGCGGCTGGACAGCTCAAACGGCGTGAACGGCGAGATTGGTGCCTTGAGCCGGCTCGGCGCCACCGCCAGCGGGTGATAGGCGTAGCGCCCGGTGTGCAGGATTTGCAGCGCAATCTTGCCGCCGGCCGCATGCACGGCCTGGGTCACCACCTGGTGCCGCCGGGCTGCGCCCGAGGTGCTCAGCATGCCGGCAAAGGGTTTGGCCCAGCCCACGATGTTGGGCGCAAAGCCGCCGGTGACCATCAGGCCGACGTCGCCCTCGGCCCGTTCCCGGAAATAGGCCGCCAGGCGGCGCAGGTCGCGCCCGTCTTCGAGGCCGGTGTGCATGGAGCCCATCAGCACCCGGTTCTTGATCTGGGTAAAGCCCAGGTCCAGCGGCGCCAGCAGGTGCGGGTAGGCGGTCATGGCCGGAGTCAGAGCAGCGGCGCAGCGTCGCGCGCCACGCAGGCCCGGTCGCGCCCCTGGCGTTTGGCCTCGTAGACGGCGGTGTCGGCGGCAGCAATCAGGGTTTCCAGGACCAGGCCATGGTGGGGCGAGCTGGCGATGCCAATGCTGGCGGTCAGCGGCCGGGTGCGGTACCGGGTTTGCATCGGGTGGGTGTGCAGCGCCAGCCGGATCCGATCGGCCACCCGCAGGGCGTCGGCTTCGGTGGTGTCGGGCAGGATCACCACAAACTCGTCGCCGCCATAGCGGCCCAGCGTGTCGTTCACCCGCAGTGAGGCGCGCACGCATTCGGAGAACACGCGCAGCGCGGCATCGCCGGCCTGGTGGCCCATGGTGTCGTTGCGCTGTTTGAAGTGGTCGACGTCGATCATCATGAACGAGACCTCAGACAGGTTGCGCTCGGCCCGCCGCAGCTCATGGGTGGCCAGATCCATGAAGGAGCCGCGTGAGCGGGCCTGGGTCAGCACATCGTGAGTGGCCAGAAAGCTCAGCCGGGCCTGGATGTGGTCGGTCACCATCAGGATGAAGCCGGTCGAAGAGGCCAACCCGAACACCAGCACGCACAGGTACAGCCCGATCGCACCGGAGCTGCTGTTGAACAGGCCCGAGGCGGATTCGTGGTCGGTTGCCACCTCCAGCGCGCGCAGCGCGTTGGCCAGGGCCAGGCCGGCAAACGACACAATGGTCAGCCAGCGGTGGTGGTTGATCCGACGCGTGTTGCGGAACAGGTTGAGGCTGGTGAAGGTACAGGCCAGTGCCATCCAAGCGGTGGAGACGACCACACGCACCCGGTTGTCGTCCACCGCCAACAGCAGGGCCATCAGCAGGGTCGCCACCACCGCGGCCAGCCAGGCCCAGGCCGCTGGTGCGCTGGCGCCATCAAAGCGGCGCGCCGCCATCAGGTAGAGCACGCTGGCGGTCATCACGCTGGCATTGCCGCCGATCATGGACAGTGTGTAGGGAATGGTGCCGCGCAAGCCCACCAGCACCACGCCCACGGTCAGCAGAATGTGAGCCAGCGCAAACACGCCCAGCCCTTTGGAGGGCGAATCGTCCACCGAGCGGCGCATGGCGAACAATTCCCAGCTGAACACGGGCATGGCTACTGCCGCCGCCAGCAGCAGGGTGCGGGCGTCCAGCAAAATCTCGGCGTACATCTCAGTCTCCTGTTTTGCCGATGATAGTCTTGGCGGTCTTGGGCGGATCAGCGGGCAGCAGCAGCACGCAGCCCGCCGTGCAGCAGGCGATCAGCGCCATCGCCTGCAGCAGGCTGGAAAAGCCGGCCGCCTTGACCAAGGGCCCCAGCGCGTACACCGCCAGCGAGCTGATGCCGAACGAGACCGCCAGCCGCATGCCGGTGACGCGCGAGCGGATGGCGTCGTCCACATAGCGCACGATCATGGCGTCGGTGAACGGAATTGCGCCGAACGTGGCCACCATGAAGCCGATCTGCAACCAGAACAGCGACCAGCCCTGGGCGTTGGCCGCCAGCAGGAAGGCCGGGATCTGCAGGGCCACCACCGTCAGGTACAGGCGCTTGAGCGAAAACCGGTCGATCAGCCGGCCCACCACCAGCTGCGCCAGCGAGGCCACCGTGTACACACAAGTTCGACACGAAACGCACTAAGTGCTTGATTTCAATAGAAACCGCTTCAAAGTTTCCACTACAGCAGGCTCAATTGCGCATCCGGCACGGGCTTTCTGATGTTCATCGCCGCCA
>JBEGOC010000010.1:0-13365 GCA_041182225.1 Pseudomonadota bacterium
CACCGCCTGCAACTGGCGCCACAGGGGCGGCTGCCAGGCAGCGGCGGACGCGGTCTGCATCACAAAATATGCGCCGGCTGCAGGCCCAAGGCCAGCGCCAACAGGACGGCAGGAAACTGACGAATGGCGCTGTTGTAGGCCTCGACCCGGCGGTTGAACTCGACGCGGCCGAGTTGCACCTGGGCAGCGCGATTCAGCCAGTTGGCCTGCAACGCATTGGCAAGGTCGGGCTCGGGCAGATGAATGTGCAGCGCGCCCAGTTGGTCCCAGCTGGCCAACAGCTGCGCATATGCCTGGCCCAGGGCCGCCATTTTCTCGCCGTCCAGAGGCGTGGGCCGCACGTTTTTGAGCCATGCCGCGACCTCGCCGCCCGCGTCGAGCAAATCGGCCCGGTGCTGGTCACGCGCCGAGCCGACCGTGACCGGATGAGCCAGGTGGGTGCTGAGCAATTGCAGGCTGTCGCCCAGCGCGGACGCCAGACTGTGAAAGGCGGCAATCGCCTGGGCACGCAGCCGAATCAGCCGGTTGTAGGCGCCGACCGCCCAGAACAGCAGCGCAGCCGCCAGCACAGCCCAGCCGGAGAGGGCCTCCATCACCAACAGGGCCGGCGCGGCGAGCGTCTGGCTTCGAACATTTTTATAAGGAAAAACGCCTCAAACCCACGTCCAGCGGGCTTGAGGCGCTATTTCTTTAGTAGCAAATACTATTCCGCCACGGCCCCTTCGTCAGCGGCGGCCACTTCGGTGTCGCCCGCCAGCTCGGCCGCCTCGGCATCGGCAATCGCGCGGCGCTCGGCGTCGTCCATGTTCTCGCGCACCTTGCGGGCCTCGTGGTAGGCCAGCCCGGTGCCGGCAGGAATCAGCCGGCCGACGATGACGTTTTCTTTCAGGCCACGCAGCTCATCGCGCTTACCCATGATCGCCGCTTCGGTGAGCACGCGGGTGGTCTCCTGGAAGGAGGCCGCGCTGATGAAGCTGTCGGTCGACAAGGAGGCCTTGGTGATGCCCAGCAGCAGGTTGGTGAAGGTGGCCGGCAGCTTGCCATCGGCGCGCAGGGCGTCGTTGGTGTTGAGCATTTCCGAGCGCTCGACCTGCTCACCATTGATGTAGCTGGAGTCACCCGCGTTCTCGACCACGACCCGGCGCAGCATCTGGCGCACGATCACCTCGATGTGCTTGTCGTTGATCTTGACACCCTGCAGGCGGTACACGTCTTGCACCTCGTCCACGATGTAACGGGCCAGCTCCTCGGAACCCAGCAGGCGCAGGATGTCCTGCGGGTCGGCCGGGCCGTCCACCACGCTCTCGCCCTTGTTGACCACCTGGCCTTCGTGCACCAGGATATTCTTCTCCTTGGGCACGAGCTCTTCCCAGATCGCGCCGTCGGGGTCGGTGATCTGCAGGCGGATCTTGCCTTTGGTTTCCTTGCCGAAGGACACGGTGCCGGTCATCTCGGCCAGCACGCCCTTGTCTTTGGGTGAGCGGGCTTCGAACAACTCGGCCACCCGCGGCAGACCGCCGGTGATGTCGCGCGTCTTCTGGCCTTCGATCGGGATCCGGGCCAGCACCTCGCCCGGGGCGACGTCCTGACCGTCACGCACCTGCACCAAGGCGCCCACCGGGAAGCCGATGGTCACGGAGTGGTCGGTACCAGGGATCTTGACCTCGTTGCCGGAAGCATCGATCAACTTGACCTGCGGCCGCACCACCTTGGCAGCACCACGGCGCTTGGGATCGATCACCACCAGGGTCGACAGACCGGTGACCTCGTCCACCTGGCGGGCCACGGTGAGGCCTTCTTCGACGTTCTCAAAGTGGGTCTTGCCAGCGAATTCGGTGATGATCGGGCGGGTCAACGGGTCCCAGTTGGCCAGAACGGCGCCGGCCTTGATCACCTGGTCGGACTTGACCGTCAGCACCGCGCCGTAGGGCACCTTGTGGCGCTCACGCTCGCGGCCGTGTTCGTCATGGATGACGATTTCGCCCGAGCGGGAGATCACCACCAGTTCCTTCTTGCCATTGGTCACGTAGCGCATGGTCGGGTTGAACCCGATGCTGCCGTTGGACTTGGCTTCGACGCTGGAGGCAATGGCCGCACGCGATGCGGCACCACCGATGTGGAAGGTACGCATGGTCAGCTGGGTACCGGGCTCACCGATGGATTGCGCGGCAATCACACCGACAGCCTCGCCGCCGTTGACCAGCCCGCCACGACCGAGGTCGCGGCCATAGCACTTGGCGCAGATACCAAACCGGGTTTCGCAGGTCAGCGCGGTGCGGACCTTGACTTCGTCGACACCAGCGGCTTCCAGCACCTCCAGCATATCCTCGTCCAGCATCACGCCGGCCTGGGCCAGCACCGAGCGGTCTTCAGGGTGCATCACCTCTTCGGCCGTGACCCGACCCAGCACACGGTCGCGCAGCGATTCAATCACTTCGCCGCCCTCGACGATGGCGCGCATCAGCGAGCCTTCGTGGGTGCCGCAGTCCTGCTCGGTCACCACCAGATCCTGGGTCACATCGACCAGCCGACGCGTCAGGTAGCCCGAGTTGGCGGTCTTAAGCGCAGTGTCGGCCAGGCCCTTGCGAGCGCCGTGCGTGGAAATAAAGTACTCCAGCACGTTCAGGCCTTCCCGGAAGTTGGCCGTGATCGGGGTTTCGATGATGGAGCCATCGGGCTTGGCCATCAGGCCGCGCATGCCGGCCACCTGGCGGATCTGGGCGGCAGAGCCGCGCGCACCCGAGTCAGCCATCATGTAGATGGAGTTGAACGACTCCTGCGGCACCAGATTGCCATGGCGGTCCGTGACCATTTCCTTGGACAGCTTGGCCATCATGACCTTGGAGACCTCGTCACCCGACTTGCCCCAGATGTCCACCACCTTGTTGTAGCGCTCGCCGGCCGTGACCAGACCGGACACGTACTGCTGCTCGATCTCCTTGACCTCCTTCTGGGCTCGGCTGATGATGTCCTGCTTTTCCGGCGGCACCAGCATGTCGTCGATGCAGATGGAAATGCCAGCCTTGGTGGCCAGGCGGAAACCGGCCTGCAGCAGCTTATCGGCAAACACCACCGTTTCCTTCAGACCGCACTTGCGGAAGGACACGTTGATCAGCTTGGAGATTTCCTTCTTCTTGAGCGCCTTGTTGATGTTGGCAAAAGGCAGTCCCTTGGGCAGGATCTCGGACAGCAGGGCACGGCCGGCGGTGGTTTCCCACAGTTTGGTGGAGCCGACGAATTCGCCTGTTTCCTTGTTTTTGGTGTACTCGGTCAGCCGCACGTTGATGCGGGCGTTGAGTTCGACCTCACCCGCGTCGAAGGCGCGCTGAACTTCGCCGGTATCGGCAAAAATCAGACCTTCGCCCTTGCCGTTGATGCGGTCACGGGTGGTGTAGTACAGGCCCAGCACGACGTCTTGCGACGGCACGATGGACGGTTCGCCATTGGACGGGAACAGCACGTTGTTGGAAGCCAGCATCAGGGTGCGGCATTCCATCTGTGCTTCCACCGACAGCGGCACGTGGACGGCCATCTGGTCGCCGTCGAAGTCGGCGTTGAACGCAGCGCACACCAGCGGATGGAGCTGGATGGCCTTGCCCTCGATCAGGATCGGCTCGAAAGCCTGGATGCCCAGGCGGTGCAGCGTAGGCGCCCGGTTCAGCATCACCGGGTGCTCCTTGATCACCTCTTCCAGGATGTCCCAGACCACGGGCGTGCCGGTCTCGACTTCCTTCTTGGCCGCCTTGATGGTGGTGGCGATGCCCATGGCTTCGAGGCGGGCGAAGATGAAAGGTTTGAACAGCTCGAGCGCCATCAGCTTGGGCAGGCCGCACTGGTGCAGTTTGAGCGTGGGGCCGACCACGATCACCGAACGGCCCGAGTAGTCGACCCGTTTGCCCAGCAAGTTCTGGCGGAACCGGCCGCCCTTGCCCTTGATCATGTCG
This sequence comes from Pseudomonadota bacterium, assembly GCA_041182225.1. Lineage (GTDB taxonomy): Bacteria > Pseudomonadota > Gammaproteobacteria > Burkholderiales > Burkholderiaceae_C > Rhodoferax. The sequence goes on from JBEGOC010000010.1 coordinate 3,945, forward strand.
GCCAGCGACTTCAGGGCGCGCTTGTTGGCGCCCGTCATGGCCTTGCCGCGGCGACCGTTGTCCAACAGCGAATCCACGGCTTCCTGCAGCATCCGCTTTTCGTTGCGGGCGATGATTTCCGGAGCCTTGAGCTCGAGCAGGCGGCGCAGCCGGCTGTTGCGGTTGATGACGCGGCGGTACAGGTCGTTCAGGTCGGAGGTGGCAAAGCGGCCGCCATCCAGGGGAACGAGCGGGCGCAGGTCGGGCGGCAGCACCGGCAGCACGTCGAGCACCATCCATTCCGGTTTGATGCCGGACTTCTTGAACGCCTCGAGGAGTTTGAGGCGCTTGGCGTTTTTCTTGATCTTGAGCTCGGAGCCGCTCGGGTCATTGCGCAGCTTTTCAATCGAGCCGTCGATGTCGATGCCCTGTAGCAGGTCCTTGATGCCTTCGGCGCCCATCTTGGCCTGGAACTCGTCGCCATATTCCTTGAACTTGGCGTCGAAATCATCTTCCGACATGATGCTGTATTTCTTCAGCGGGGTCATGCCGGGGTCGGTGATCACATAGGCTTCGAAGTACAGCACGCGCTCGATGTCGCGCAGCGTCATGTCCAGCACCAGGCCGAGGCGGCTGGGCAGCGACTTGAGGAACCAGATGTGGGCGCAGGGTGCGGCCAGGTCGATGTGGCCCATGCGCTCGCGCCGGACCTTGGTCTGGGTGACTTCCACACCGCACTTTTCGCAAATGACGCCGCGGTGCTTGAGCCGCTTGTACTTGCCGCACAGGCATTCGTAGTCCTTGATCGGGCCAAAAATCTTGGCGCAAAACAGGCCGTCACGCTCGGGCTTGAAGGTGCGGTAGTTGATGGTCTCCGGCTTCTTGACCTCACCGAAGGACCAGGAACGGATCTTTTCGGGCGAAGCCATGCCGATCTTGATGGCATCGAAATGCTCATCCGGGGTGAATTGCTTGAACAGGTCGAGTAATGATTTCATGACGCTATTTCCTTGTTAATCAGTCGAGGCCGGACCGACCTGCGGCGCAGGCAGGTCCGGCAGGCAAAACATCAGGACCGTTCCAGTTCGATGTCGATACCGAGCGAGCGTATTTCCTTGACCAGCACATTGAACGACTCCGGCATGCCGGCTTCGATCGAGTGCTCACCCTTGACAATGCTTTCGTAAACCTTGGTGCGGCCCTGCACGTCGTCTGACTTGACCGTCAGCATTTCCTGCAGCGTGTAAGAAGCGCCATAGGCCTCCAGTGCCCAGACCTCCATCTCGCCGAAGCGCTGGCCGCCAAACTGGGCCTTGCCGCCCAGCGGTTGCTGCGTGACCAGGCTGTACGGGCCGGTGGAACGGGCATGCATCTTGTCGTCGACCAAATGGTGCAGCTTGAGCACGTGCATGTAGCCAACGGTGGTGGGGCGCTCAAAGGCGTCACCGGTTCGGCCGTCAAACAAATGGGCCTGGGTGCGTGCTGCTGTCAGCCCCTTGGCCTTGACAATGTCGTCCGGGTAGGCCAGCTTGAGCATGTCCCGGATTTCCTGCTCGGACGCGCCGTCGAACACCGGCGTGGCAAAGGTGGCGCCGGCGCTGAGGTTGCCGGCCATCTCCAGCACCTGCTCGTCGCTGAGTTGCGACATGTCTTCCTTGCGGCCCGAGCCGTTGTACAGCGACTCCAGCAAGCGGCGCAGTTCAGCCACCTTGGCTTCGGCCTGCAGGATGTCGCCGATGCGCTGGCCGATGCCCTTGGCGGCCCAGCCCAGGTGCACTTCCAGCACCTGGCCCACGTTCATGCGGGATGGCACGCCCAGTGGGTTGAGCACGATGTCGCACGGTGTGCCATCGGCCATGTAAGGCATGTCTTCAACCGGCACGATCTTGGACACCACGCCCTTGTTGCCGTGGCGGCCGGCCATCTTGTCGCCAGGCTGCAGCCGGCGTTTGACCGCCAGGTAGACCTTGACCATCTTCAGCACGCCGGCCGGCAGTTCATCGCCCTGGGTGAGCTTCTTGCGCTTTTCTTCAAAAGCCAGGTCGAAGCTGTGCCGGGTTTGCTCCAGCGAGTTCTTGATGCTTTCGAGCTGGGCGGCCACCTCGTCCTCAGCCGGACGGATGTCAAACCAGTGAAACTTGTCGACCGCAGCCAGATAGGCCTTGTCGATCTTGCTGCCCTTGGCCAGCTTTTGCGGGCCGCCATTGGCCACCCGGCCGACCAGCAATTTTTCAATCCGGTCAAACGCATCGGCTTCCACAATGCGCAGCTGGTCGTTCAGGTCGAGCCGGAAGCGCTTGAGTTCGTCGTCGATGATCTGTTGCGCACGGCGGTCGCGCACAATGCCTTCGCGGGTGAACACCTGCACGTCGATGACCGTGCCCTGCGAGCCCTGATCGACCCGCAGTGAGGTGTCTTTCACGTCACTGGCTTTTTCACCGAAGATGGCGCGCAGCAGTTTTTCTTCTGGCGTCAGCGTGGTTTCACCCTTGGGTGTCACCTTGCCGACCAGCGTGTCGCCGGGTTGCACTTCAGCGCCGACGTAGATGATGCCGGACTCGTCCAGCCGGTTCAGCTGCTGCTCGCTGAGGTTGGGGATATCACGGGTGATTTCCTCCGAACCCAGCTTGGTGTCACGCGCCATCACCACCAGTTCCTCGATGTGGATCGAGGTGTAGCGGTCTTCGGCAACCACGCGTTCGCTGATCAGGATCGAGTCTTCGAAGTTGTAGCCATTCCAGGGCATGAAGGCGACCAGCATGTTCTGGCCCAAGGCCAGTTCGCCGAGGTCGGTGGAGGCGCCGTCAGCCACCACATCACCCTTGGCCAGCCGATCGCCTTTCTTGACGATCGGGCGCTGGTGGATGTTGGTGTTCTGGTTGGAACGCTGGTACTTGATCAGGTTGTAGATGTCCACCCCGACCTCACCCGCCTGCGCTTCAGCATCATTGACGCGCACCACAATGCGGGTGGCATCGACATAGTCGACCACGCCGCCGCGGGTGGCCGTGACCACGGTGCCGGAGTCGACGGCCGAGACCCGCTCGATGCCGGTGCCAACAAAGGCTTTTTCCGGCCGCAGGATGGGCACAGCCTGACGCTGCATGTTGGCACCCATCAGGGCGCGGTTGGCATCGTCATGCTCCAGGAAGGGCACCAGCGAGGCCGCGACCGACACGATTTGGGACGGCGACACGTCCATGTACTGCACCCGGTCAGCGCTGACCAGGATGGATTCGCCAGCTTCGCGCGCCGAGATCAGCTCGCCGGTCAGCATGCCCTGCTTGTCAAGTGCGGCATTGGCCTGCGCGATCACGTACTTGCCCTCTTCGATCGCGGACAGGTAGTCGATCTCGGTGGTGACCTTGCTGTCGACCACCCGCCGGTAGGGGGTTTCGATGAAACCGTATTCATTCAGGCGCGCATACAGCGCCAGCGAGTTGATCAGGCCGATGTTCGGGCCCTCTGGCGTCTCGATCGGGCAGACCCGGCCGTAGTGGGTGACGTGCACATCACGCACCTCGAAGCCGGCGCGCTCCCGCGTCAAACCACCCGGGCCCAGGGCCGAGACGCGGCGCTTGTGCGTGATCTCGGACAGCGGGTTGGTCTGGTCCATGAACTGGGATAGCTGGGAGGCGCCAAAGAACTCTTTGAGCGCGGCCGAGATCGGTTTGCTGTTGATCAGGTCATGCGGCATCAGCGGCTCTTGTTCGGCTTGGCCGAGGCGCTCTTTCACCGCTTTTTCGATCCGCGCCAGGCCGGTGCGGTACTGGTTTTCGGCCAGTTCGCCCACGCAGCGCACACGGCGATTGCCGAGGTGGTCGATGTCGTCGACCTCGCCACGGCCATTGCGCAAGTCCACCAGGATCTTGACCACGGCCAGGATGTCCTCATTGGTCAGCACCATGGCGCCAGTCGACTCGGCGCGCCCGGTCTTGGCGTTGAATTTCATGCGGCCGACACGCGACAGGTCGTAGGTGTCCGGGTTGTAGAACAGGCGCTGGAACAGGGCCTGCACCGCGTCTTCGGTCGGCGGCTCGCCAGGGCGCATCATGCGGTAGATGGCCACGCGGGCGGCGAACTCATCCACCGTCTCGTCGCTGCGCAGGGTCTGCGAAATGTAGGCCCCCTGGTCGAGCTCGTTGGTGTAGATGCAGGGCAGCTCCTGCACGCCGGCTGCGCGCAGCTTCTTGAGCAGGGCATCCGTCAACTCTTCGTTGGCCTTGGCGATGATTTCGCCCGTGTCGGCCTCGATGATGTTGCGGGCCACCACGCGACCGATCAAAAAGTCTTCCGGCACGCTGATGTGCTCGGTGCCGGTTTGCTCCAGCTCCCGCGTGTGGCGGGCGGTGATGCGCTTGTCCTTGGCCACCACCACCTTGCCGCTCTTGTCGGTGATGTCAAAACGGGCCACTTCGCCACGCAGGCGTTCAGCGACAAACGCCATCTGGGCGCCGCTGTCCATCAGGCGGAAGTTGTCGTTGACAAAGAAGTTGGCTAGGATCGACTCGTGGTTCAGGCCAATGGCCTTGAGCAGAATGGTGACCGGCATCTTGCGGCGACGGTCCACCCGGAAATACAGGATGTCCTTGGGGTCGAATTCGAAATCGAGCCAGGAGCCGCGGTAAGGAATGATGCGGGCCGAGAACAGCAGTTTGCCGGAGCTGTGCGTCTTGCCCTTGTCATGCTCAAAGAACACGCCGGGCGAACGGTGCAATTGCGACACGATCACACGCTCGGTGCCGTTGATGATGAAGGAGCCCTTGCCGGTCATCAGGGGCACTTCGCCCATGTAGACCTCTTGCTCCTTGACTTCCTTGACCACCTTGTTCTGGGTGGTGGAGGACTCACGGTCATAGATGATCAGCTGCACTTTGGCACGGACCGCCGAGGCAAACGTCAGCCCGCGAGTTTGGCATTCACGTACGTCAAACGCGGGCTTGGCCAGACTGTACTCCAGGTACTTCATCTCGACAAAACCGTTATGCGAGACGATTGGGAACGCCGCCTCAAAAGCCGCTTGCAGCCCCTCGGCGGTGCGCTTCTTGGGCGCGATGTCGGCTTGCAGAAATGCGGTGTACGCATCTTTTTGCATCTGCAGCAGGTAGGGGATTTCCAGCACGCTGTCGCGACTGCCGAAATTTTTGCGAATGCGTTTGCGTTCGGTGTAGGTATAGGCCATGAGATCTCCGGGCAAAGACTAATAAATCCAGGGGTCCTCGGCGACTGTCGCTTGAAAACCTGCGTCAAGACAAAGGGAGCCTGGCTCCACTCCGTCTGTCATGTCTCAACATCGCTTGGTGATTGGCCACTACCAATCATTGGCGGACGGTCGCACATTGCATGCAACCCGAACCAAGGCATCTTCTGCAGTCGGGGTCAGAAGACACTGAAAAACTGGCGCATCACCGGCTTTTCAGTGCACTCTGTGCCACGCAGTGGGCGGGCTTGTTCGAGCCCACCCACTGGCGCGAGTCCTGAATTACTTCAGTTCGGCCTTGGCGCCAGCGTCCACCAGCTTCTTGAGCGCGGCGTCGGCATCAGCCTTGGCGATGCCTTCCTTCACGTTCTTCGGTGCGCCGTCGACCAGGTCCTTGGCTTCTTTCAAGCCCAGGCCGGTGATTTCGCGCACGGCCTTGATGACCGAGACCTTGTTGGCACCTGCTTCGAGCAGCACCACATTGAACTCGGTTTTCTCTTCCACCGCAGCGGCAGCAGCGCCACCGCCAGCAGCCGGTGCCGACATGGCGGCAGCGCTCACACCAAATTTCTCTTCGATGGCTTTCACCAGGTCGTTGAGTTCCATGACCGTCATGCTGTCCAGCGCGGTCAAAAATGCGTCTTTATCGAATGCCATTTTTTATTTCCTAACAAGTTGGGTTGTCCATTGCTGCATGCCGTCAGGCTGCAACTGCCTCAGCCGGTGCTTCAGCCGCGGGTGCGCCAGCGCCTTTTTTCTCCGCGATGGCCGCCAGCACGCGGGCCGTGCGGGAAATCGGGGATTGCATCAAGCCCAGCAACTGCGCCAACAGCACTTCCTTGGAGGGAATGCTTGCCAGTTGCTTCACGCCGTTCACGTCCAACGCTTTGCCGCCATAGGCACCCCCGCGAATCACCAATTTGTCATTGGTTTTTGCGAAGTCAGCCACCACTCGCGCAGCAGCCACAGCGTCTTCAGAGAAGCCGTAAATCAGCGGACCGGTCATCAGGTCGGACACCACCGCAAAGCCACTGCCAGCGACAGCACGGCGAGCCAGCGTGTTTTTCAACACGCTCAGACTCACGCCATTGCTGCGCGCGACCGTGCGCAATTTGGTCATGTCAGCGACCGTGATACCACGGTACTCCGCCATCACGAGCGTTTGAGCTTTTGCGGCGAGGCCAGTCACATCACTGATGACCGCTTCTTTCTCACTGCGATTCAGACTCAAGGTCTACTCCTTAAAATGTACCGGTCAGCACGGTTGCTGCCCGGTACGCCTCATTGCAGCGACCAACTGTTTCGGAATAAATTCCATCAGCAGCGGAATCGCCATCTACGTTGGTTAATCCGGATTAAGTCCAGGCCCGCCCGGAGACGCCCTGGACACCAACGGTCTTGGATGACCTGTGCGCCATTGACATGGCGCACAGCCCACCACTTCAAGTCGCCTTGGCAGGCGACCGGAATTCTTCAATCAGGCCGCGATGGTTTGCGTGTCCACCCGGACACCCACACCCATCGTGCTGGACACAGCCACTTTGCGTAGATACACGCCTTTGCTCGAAGCCGGCTTGGCTTTGGTCAAGGCATCGATCAGCGCTGCGAGGTTGCCCTGCAACTTGTCACTGTCAAACGAGCGGCGACCGATGGTCGAATGCACGATGCCGGCCTTGTCGACGCGAAATTGCACCTGACCCGCCTTGGCGTTCTTGACCGCGGTGGCCACGTCGGGGGTGACAGTGCCCACCTTCGGGTTAGGCATCAGGCCGCGTGGGCCGAGGATCTGGCCCAAGGTACCCACAATGCGCATCGCATCCGGCGCGGCAATGACCACGTCAAACGGCATATTGCCCGCCTTGATGGAGGCCGCGAGGTCATCCATGCCAACGATGTCGGCGCCGGCAGCGCGGGCTTCTTCAGCTTTGGCGCCTTGGGCGAACACGGCGACGCGCTTGGTCTTGCCGGTGCCGTTGGGCAACACGACGGCGCCGCGCACCACCTGATCTGATTTCTTGGCGTCAATACCGAGCTGCACGGCCACGTCGATGGATTCGTCAAACTTGGCGGTGGCAAACTCTTTCACGATGCCCAGGGCATCGGCCAGCGGGTACAGCTTGTTGCTGTCAACCTTGCCGACTTGGGTTTTCTGTTTTTTTGTGAGCTGAGTCATTTAAACGCCCTCCACATTCACGCCCATGGAGCGGGCAGAACCCGCGATGGTGCGAACCGCCGCGTCCATGTCGGCCGCAGTCAGATCCTTCATCTTGGTCTTGGCAATTTCTTCCAGCTGGGCGCGGGTCACCTTGCCGACCTTGTCGGTATGGGGCCGGGCCGAGCCCTTGTCAATCTTGGCGGCTTTCTTGATCAGGATCGATGAAGGCGGCGACTTGATGACAAAGGTAAAACTCTTGTCCGCGAAGGCCGTGATCACGACCGGCAAGGGCAGACCGGGCTCAACGCCCTGCGTCTGCGCATTGAAGGCCTTGCAGAATTCCATGATGTTCAGACCGCGCTGACCCAATGCCGGGCCGATCGGGGGGGACGGGTTGGCTTTGCCTGCCGGAACTTGCAGTTTGACAAAACCGACGATTTTTTTCGCCATGCTTTTCTCCTTTCGGGTGCTAGCGCCTGGACCAAGCCCACTTCAGGCCTGGCCCCGGCTCCCCGGGGGTTAACGACTCACCAACACCATCCGCACCGAGTCGAAAAATGCGGAATTCGCTTTGTCTCAGGTCTTTTCGATCTGAGAAAAATCCAGTTCAACCGGTGTGGCGCGGCCGAAAATTGTGACCGAGACGCGCACCTTGCTTTTGTCGTAATTGACGTCTTCCACCGAGCCGTTGAAATCGGTGAAGGGGCCGTCCTTGATGCGGACAAACTCGCCCACCATGAATTCAACCTTGTGACGCGGCTTCTCCGTGCCTTCCTGCATCTGGTTGACGATCTTCATCACCTCGGCTTCGGAAATCGGTGCCGGCCGGTTTTTGCTGCCGCCGACAAAGCCCGTGACCTTGTTGGTGTGCTTGACCAGGTGCCAGGTGTCGTCGTTCATCACCATCTCTACCAGCACGTAACCGGGGAAGAATTTGCGCTCGGCGGTTTTCTTTTGGCCGTTTTTGATTTCGACCACTTCTTCCATGGGCACCAGGATACGGCCAAACTTGTCTTGCATACCGGCGCGCTGGATGCGCTCCAGGATGTTGCGCTCGACCGCTTTTTCCATGCCGGAATAGGCATGCACCACATACCAGCGCAGGTCAGGGTTGCTCGGCGCGGTGACCAGCACCTGGGCGGGGTTGGGCGCCTCACCCGCCATGGCGTCAACGACATCATTCATCATTTCTTCCATCCCAGGACAAGGTCATAAAACAGCCACTCAAGCGTTTTGTCTGTGAGCCAGAGGAACACAGCCATCACCAGCACAAACACGAACACATAGGCGGTCATCTGCACCGCTTCCTTGCGCTCGGGCCACACCACTTTACGGACTTCCCGCCAGGCATCGCGGCCAAAGGCCAGCAAAGCCTTGCCCGACTCGGCCGTAAAAAATACAGCGATCCCGGCTGCCAGACCGACCAACAGCACGCCCCACTGGACCCAGGGCCCCTGCTTGGCCGCCAGGTAGTAGCCCGCCAGCGCTGCGATCACCAGCACGACTGCCGCGCCAAGTTTGACCTTGTCGGCGTTGGTACTGACGGTTTGAACTTGTGTGGTGGCCATTTTTATTTATCGTGTACGGGGTCGCATGAAACCGGCGCTGTCTCTTTAGACGCTGAAGCCCGCCATTTGCATGGCGGGCCTGTCATTCACTCACCACCCACTTCAGGTGGCAGGGGCAGTAGGAATCGAACCTACAACCTTCGGTTTTGGAGACCGACGCTCTGCCAATTGAGCTATACCCCTACTTGAACCTCTTTAAGCGATGATTTTGGCAACCACGCCAGCGCCAACGGTACGGCCGCCTTCGCGGATAGCGAAGCGCAGACCTTCTTCCATGGCGATGGGGTTGATCAGCTTCACAGTGATCGACACGTTGTCACCAGGCATCACCATCTCTTTGCCTTCTGGCAATTCGATCGCGCCAGTCACGTCAGTCGTACGGAAGTAGAACTGAGGGCGGTAGTTGTTGAAGAAAGGCGTGTGACGGCCACCTTCGTCTTTGGACAAGACATAGATCTCGCCCGTGAAGTGGGTGTGCGGCTTGATCGAACCTGGCTTGCACAGCACTTGGCCGCGCTC
>JBEGOC010000011.1:0-4067 GCA_041182225.1 Pseudomonadota bacterium
CCTGCCCCGAGTGCGCAGGCTCCCGGCTGCGGCGCGAAGCGCGGCACGTGAAGATCGGCGAGGGCGCGCAGTCGCGCGCCATCTTCGAGGTCAGCCACATGACGCTGGCCCAGGCCCAGGCTTACTTCGATCATCTGCAGATGGCCGGTGCCAAGGGTGAGATTGCCGGCAAGGTGGTACGCGAAATCGGCCTGCGCCTGAAGTTCCTGAACGATGTCGGCCTGAACTACCTGAGTCTGGACCGCAGTGCCGAGACGCTCAGCGGCGGCGAGTCGCAGCGCATCCGGCTGGCCTCGCAGATCGGTTCGGGCCTGACCGGCGTGATGTATGTGCTGGACGAGCCCAGCATCGGGCTGCACCAGCGTGACAACGACCGGCTGATCAGCACCCTGCACCACCTGCGTGACATTGGCAACAGCGTGCTGGTGGTAGAGCACGACGAGGACATGATGCGTGCCGCCGACCATGTGATCGACATGGGGCCAGGTGCCGGCGTGCACGGTGGCCGCGTAGTGGCCCAGGGCACGTTCGATGACGTACGCGCCAATCCCGATTCGCTGACCGGACGCTACCTGGCACATACCCTGAGCATCGCCATCCCGAAAAAACGGCACCGGCTGCAGGACCAGGCCACGCCCCAGTGCCTGCGCATTGTGGGCGCCAGCGGCAACAACCTGAAAAGCGTCAGCGTCGACATTCCGGTGGGCCTGTTCACCTGCGTCACTGGCGTGTCCGGCTCCGGCAAATCCACCCTGGTCAATGACACGCTGTACGCAGCGGTGGCGCGGCAACTCTACCGCGCCCACGAGGAGCCGGCACCGCACGAGGCGATGGAGGGCATCGAGCATTTCGACAAGGTGATCAATGTCGACCAGTCGCCGATCGGGCGCACGCCGCGCTCCAACCCGGCCACCTACACCGGTTTGTTCACCCCGATCCGCGAGCTGATGGCCGAGGTGCCGATGGCCCGCGAACGCGGCTACGGGCCGGGCCGCTTCAGCTTCAATGTCGGCGCAGCCGCCGGTGGCGGCCGCTGCGAGGCCTGCCAGGGCGACGGCATGATCAAGGTGGAGATGCACTTCTTGCCCGATGTCTATGTGCCCTGCGATGTCTGCGCCGGCCAGCGCTACAACCGGGAGACCTTGGAGGTCCAGTACAAGGGCAAGACCATTGCGCAGATTTTGGACCTGACGGTGGAGACCGCGGCCGAGTTCTTCAAGGCGGTGCCCAACATCGCGCGCAGGCTGCACACCCTGCTCGACGTGGGCTTGAGCTACATCCGGCTTGGGCAGGCGGCGACCACGCTGTCGGGCGGCGAGGCCCAGCGCGTCAAACTGGCGCTGGAGCTCAGCAAGCGCGATACCGGGCGCACGCTCTACATCCTGGATGAACCGACCACCGGCCTGCACTTTGCCGACATCGACCTGCTGCTGCGCGTGCTGCACCAGCTGCGCGACGCCGGCAACACCATCGTCGTGATTGAGCACAACCTCGACGTGATCAAGACGGCCGACTGGCTGATCGACCTGGGGCCCGAGGGTGGCGCCGGCGGCGGCACACTGCTGGGCGCGGGCACGCCCGAAGAACTGGCCGCCAACCCGCTCAGCAACACCGGCCACTACCTCAAGCGTCTGCTGGCTGCGGCTCGCGCCTGAACTCTGCCACCGCTGGTGCGGCCTGGCGCAACTCGCGGCGCAGGATTTTGCCCAGATGGGTCTTGGGCAATGGCCCGGCCGTGAATTCGACCCATTGAGGCACCTTGTAGCCGGTCAAATGTTGGCGACAATGGGCGATCAGTGCCGCTTCGGTCAGCGCCGGGTCTTGCCTGACCACGACCACCTTGACCGCCTCGCCTGATTTGTCGTCAGGCACGCCAATCGCGGCCACTTCGGCCACGCCCGGATGCAGGGCCACCACATCCTCGATCTGGTTCGGATACACCTTGAAGCCGGACACCACAATCATGTCTTTCTTGCGGTCGGTCATCCAAAAATAACCGCGCTCATCCATGAAGCCCAGGTCGCCCGTACGCAGCCAGCCGTCTGCCGTGAACACGGCGGCGGTCTCGTCCGGTCGGTTCCAATAGCCCCGCATCACCTGCGGGCCACGGACGGCAATCTCGCCGACCTCGCCCATTGGCAACTCACGCCCCTGCTCGTCCAGGATGACGGCCAGTGTCGAGGGCAGCGGCAATCCGATGGCCCCAGTCCACTGCGCGGTGTCGAGCCGATTGGACATCACCACCGGTGAGGTCTCGGTCAGGCCGTAGCCCTCAACGATGGCCGTGCCCGTGGCCCGCTGCCAGCGCTCGGCCACCACACGCTGCACCGCCATACCCCCGGCGCTGGCAACTTTGAGGGTGCTCGTATCCACCCGGGCGAACTCCGGCGCATCGAGCAAGGCGCGGTACAGCGTGTTCACACCAATCAATGCGCTAAAGCGCTGTCGCTCCATGGTGTGGATCAGTTGCTGAATGTCACGGGGATTCGCCACCAGCACGGTGTGAGCGCCAATCTTCATGAACACCAGGCTGGTAGTCAGGGCAAACACATGGTAGAGCGGCAGCGGGCAGACCAACACCTCCTTGCCGTCCTGCAGATCCTGCGCAATCCAGGCACCCAGCTGCTGCAGGTTGGCCACCAGATTGCCATGCGTCAGCATCGCCCCCTTGGCCACGCCAGTGGTGCCGCCGGTGTACTGTACAAAGGCCAGGTCGTTCGCCGTCAGGCGCACGTCCGGATGACTCAGCAGATGGCCCATGCGCAGCACCGCATTGAAGCCGATCGCGCCGGGGATATGCCAGGCCGGTACCAAGTGGCGCACGTACTTGACGGTCAGATTGGTCACGAGCTCGCGCACCAGGGGAAACAGATCGCCCACCTCGGTGGTGATGACCACGGGACGCAGGGTCGGATCGCGATCCATCACCACCTGTAGCGTATGGGCAAAGTTTTCCAGCACCACGATGGCCGCTGCACCGGAGTCGCGCAACTGGTGCGCGAGCTCGGACGCCGTGTACAACGGGTTGACGTTCACCACCACCAGACCAGCCCGCAGAATGCCGAACAATGCGACCGGGTACTGCAGCAGGTTGGGCAGCATGATGGCAACCCGGTCGCCCTGCTGCAAACCCAGGGCCTGGCGCAGGTAGGCTGCAAAGTCCTGGCTGGCCCGGTCCAATTCGTCGTAACGCATGACGACACCCATGCTGCTGTAGGCAGGCAACTTGGCGAAACGCTGGCAACTTTGCCGCAGCAGATCGGCCAGCGAGGCATAGGCTGCCACATCCACCTCGGCCGGCATGCCCTGCGGGTACTGTTTAAGCCAGATCATTTCCACCGTGCTGCCCTCCCAAGCTCAAGCGATCGCGTCTCCATGTGCAGCGCGCATCTTGTGTCAGCCAAGCCGGGCGCGATTGCGAATACTCAAGCCACCTGTCCCTGCTGTTTCTAAAGTTGTCCCCGGCGCCAATCAATCAGCCCGCAGGCGCCGGGCACACCTTGGAGGTAAGCGCATCATGAGGACGGACAGTGAGCTCAAGGCGGATCTGATGGAGAGACTGGATGCGATACCGGCCCTCAACGCCTCGGACATCCAGGTTAGCGTTGACAACGGCCAGGTGATCCTGACCGGCGAGGTCGACAACCGGCAGACGCGTTTTCAGGTGGAGCGCACCGCGCGCCGCGTCGCCGGACTGCGCGGACTGCAGGTCAACATCCGGCCCGGTCAGGGCAGCTTGCGCAAGGGACAGCCCTGATGCGCCGCAGCCGAGACCAAGCCCTGGCCCCGGACGAGGCCGACACCCCGAGTATCCTCGCGCGCCCGGACGGCTATTACTGGCTGGCACCCGATGGCCATCAGGAGTTCGGGCCGTTCGCCACGGTGGAACTGGCGCAAGCCAACCGTGACGCCACCGATACTGACCAAGCACCGGCACCCGGGGAATCGCTACAGGAGGCCGAAAGCGAAATCGGCATTGCCGACTGGATTGACCCGGAAACCGGCGAACCCCCCGAGGGGCAAGCCCCCCCTCGGCTGGATGAGGACTGAACCCAGCCCTTTAGCGC
>JBEGOC010000012.1:0-7346 GCA_041182225.1 Pseudomonadota bacterium
CAGACGCACAAGGTGGCGTTTCCGGCTGGCAGCCTGCTGATTCAGCTTGGCGGCCCGGGCATGCGCATCGGCATGGGCGGCAGTGCCGCGAGCTCGATGGCCACGGGAGCCAATGCGGCCGCGCTGGACTTTGATTCGGTGCAGCGTGGCAACCCGGAGATCGAGCGTCGGGCGCAAGAGGTCATCAACCAGTGCTGGGCACTGGGAGAGGACGGCGGCCCGGACCGCAAGGGCAACCCGATCCTGGCGATCCACGATGTCGGCGCTGGCGGCCTGTCCAACGCCTTCCCGGAGCTGACCAACGATGCCGGCCGCGGCGCGCGCTTCGACTTGCGCGCGGTGCCCCTGGAAGAAAGCGGCATGGCGCCCAAAGAGATCTGGTGTAACGAGAGCCAGGAGCGCTATGTGCTGGCGATTGCTCCCGAGTCACTGCCTTTGTTCATCGCCCTGTGCGAGCGCGAGCGCTGCCCGTTTGCCGTGGTGGGGGTGGCCACCGAGGCGCGCCAGCTGGTGCTGAGCGATGCCGAGGCCGCCGCCCCGGCGGACCTGCCGGTCAATATGCCGATGGATGTGCTGCTGGGCAAGCCGCCCAAGATGCATCGCGATGTGACCAGCGTGCAGCGGCAGTTTGCGACGCTGAATTTCGACGGTGTCACCCTGCAGCAGGCCTGTGTGGCCGTGCTGGCCAGCCCGACCGTGGCGTCCAAACGTTTTCTGATCACCATCGGCGACCGCACCGTGGGCGGCCTGAGCCACCGCGACCAGATGGTCGGCCCCTGGCAGGTGCCGGTGGCCGACTGCGCGGTGACCTTGGCCGATTTCCGGGGTTTTGCCGGCGAGGCCATGAGCATGGGCGAGCGCACGCCGTTGGCCGCTGTCAATGCGCCGGCCTCGGGCCGGATGGCGGTGGCTGAGGCCATCACCAACCTGCTGGCGGCACCGATCGAGCTGTCGCGCGTCAAGCTCTCCGCCAACTGGATGGCGGCTTGCGGCGAGCCTGGCGAAGACGCGGCGCTGTACGCCACGGTGCAGGCTGTGGGGCTGGAACTGTGCCCGGCGCTGGGCGTGTCGATTCCAGTGGGCAAGGATTCGCTGTCGATGCGCACCCAATGGACGGATGACGGCCAGGCCAAAAAAGTCAGCTCGCCGGTCTCGCTGGTGGTCAGCGCCTTTGCCACTCTGGACGATGTGCGCGGCACCCTCACGCCGCAGCTCGACGCCACGGTGGACAGCAGCCTGCTGCTGGTTGATCTGGGGCGCGGCTGCATGCGCATGGGCGCCAGCATGCTGGCGCAAACCCTGAACCAGACCGGCGACGAGGTGCCCGATCTGGACCACCCCGCCGACCTGGTGGCCTTGGTGGCGGCGGTGAATGCGCTGCGGGCGCAGGGCCGCATCCTGGCCTACCACGACCGCAGTGATGGCGGCCTCTGGGCTACCGTTTGCGAAATGGCGTTTGCCGGCCATGTGGGTGTCTCGCTGAATGTGGACATGCTGGTGACGGAAGGCGACGGCATCAGCGACAGCCGGGCCGAGCACGGCGACAGCAAAAACTGGGCAAGCCAGGTCAGCGCCCGGCGTGACGAGCTCACGCTCAAGGCGCTGTTCAACGAAGAACTCGGGGTGGTGCTGCAGGTGCGCACCGAGGACCGCAGCGCGGTGATGCAGGTGCTGCGCGAGCATGGCCTGAGCCGCCACAGCCACTTCATCGGCAAGACCCGGCCGGCGACGTCGGCCATCCAGGCTGGCGTGGGCGAGGTACAGGTCTGGCGCGACGCGCAGGCCGTGTTCAAGGCCAGCCTGCCGGACCTGCACCGGGTGTGGGACAGCACCAGCTGGAAAATCTGCCAGTTGCGCGACAACCCGGCCTGTGCCGATGCCGAGCACGCTGCAGCCGGTGCGCCCGCTGATCCCGGCCTGCATGTGTTTATACCGTCTAATCCGGCGCCAGCCCCTGATGGGAAAGGCGCTGTAGCTATTGAAAGCATAGCGTCGCCGGCCTTGCTGCTGAGCCGACCCCGGGTGGCCGTGCTGCGCGAGCAGGGTGTCAATTCGCACGTGGAAATGGCCTATGCCTTCACCGAGGCCGGGTTTGATGCCTTTGACGTGCACATGACCGACTTGCAAAGCGGCCGGGCCCGCCTGGCTGATTTTGCGGGGCTGGTGGCCTGCGGCGGCTTTTCTTACGGCGACACGCTGGGCGCCGGCATTGGCTGGGCCCGCTCCATCACCTTCAACCCGGCATTGACCGCGCAGTTCCAGGCCTTCTTCGGGCGGGCTGACACCTTTGGTCTGGGCGTGTGCAACGGTTGCCAGATGTTTGCCGAACTGGCCGACATCATCCCCGGCGCGCAGGCCTGGCCGCGCTTCACCACCAACCAGAGCGAGCGCTTTGAGGCCCGCCTGTCCATGGTGGAGGTGTTGGACTCACCCTCGCTGTTTTTCAGCGGCATGGCCGGCAGCCGGCTGCCGATCGCGGTGGCGCACGGCGAGGGCTACGCCAATTTCAAGCACCGCGGCAACCCGCAGCAGGCCATTGCCGCCATGCGCTTCACCGACAACCATGGTGCCGCCACCGAAGCCTACCCCTTCAACCCCAACGGCAGCCCCGGTGGCCTGACGGCGGTTACCACGGCTGATGGCCGCTTTACCGCCATGATGCCGCACCCGGAGCGGGTGTTCCGCAACATCCAGATGAGCTGGACCCGTGGCGACCCCAGCGCCCACAGCCCCTGGATGCAGCTGTGGCACAACGCACGGCGTTGGGTGGGCTAGGCGATGCCCCAAACCACTAACCCTTGCCTTGGCTGACAGGGCAAGCTTTCACCACCTACACATAGAACCTGATGTCTGAACTTTTGCAAAAGCTCCAGTGGCGCTACGCCACCAAGAAAATGAACCCCGCCAGGACCGTGCCCGCCGACAAGGTGGAGCGCATCCTGGAAGCCGCCCGGTTGGCGCCCACCTCCAGCGGTCTGCAGCCGTTCGAGATCATCGCCGTCAGCAGCGCCGCCGTGCGCGAAAAGATCAAAGGCGCCGCCTATGGCCAAAGCCCCATCACTGACGGCTCGCATGTGCTGGTATTTGCTGCCTGGGATGACTACACCGCCGAGCGCATCAACACGATGTTTGACCTGGCCCAGTCCGAGCGTGGTGGTGCGGTGAGCGAGGCGGCTCAAAACTATCGCAAGATGCTGCTGGCTAACTACCCGAAGCGCGGTGCGGAAGTCAATTTCCAGCATGCGGCGCGGCAGGCCTACATCGGCCTGGGCGCTGCCCTGATCGCCGCCGCCTTTGAGGAAGTGGACAGCACGCCGATGGAGGGCTTTGAGCCCAAGGCGGTGGACGAGATCCTGGGCCTGCCGGCACGCGGCCTGCGCAGTGTGGCGATCCTGGCGCTGGGCTACCGCGACGAAGCCGGCGACTGGCTGGCTAGACTCAAGAAGGTGCGCCGGCCACGGTCTGAGTTTGTGACTGACGTGATCTGAGGGCGTAGGGCTTCCGCTGCGGTGGGGCTTCTGAGACCTAACGCCCCGGGTTGCTGCTGATGAGGGTGACGGTGTAGGCTTCGGTTTGGTTATGCTATTATAATGTCTTGCAGTTATCGCGAGGCGTACAAGCCATGAATCTGCCCCTGGAACAGCCAAGCCTGACCCACCACCAGCGCGCCATTGAGAGCTTGCGGGAACGCTTTGGCGCAAGGCTCTCTACGCTATCCGGGGTGCGTGACCATCATGCCAAGGACGAATCCTGGCACCATCCGCATCGGCCCGACGCGGTGGTGTTCCCGGAGAGCACCGAGGAGGTGGTGGAGATCGTGCAAATCTGTGCCGTCCATCACACCCCGGTGGTGGCCTACGGCACGGGGACTTCCTTGGAGGGTAACGTCATTCCGCACCTGGGTGGGGTGGTGGTTGACTTGGAGCGCATGAACCAGGTGCTGCGCGTCAGCGCCGATGATCTTGATGTGACCGTGCAGCCGCGGGTCACCCGCAAGCAGCTCAACGCCCATGTCAAAGACCTGGGCCTGTTTTTCCCGATCGATCCCGGCGCTGATGCCTCGATTGGCGGCATGGCCGCCACGCGTGCCTCTGGCACCAACGCTGTCCGCTACGGCACCATGCGGGACAACGTGCTGTCGCTCACGGTGGTGTTGAGCGATGGCCGGGTGGTGCGTACCTCGCGCCGTTCGCGTAAGTCCGCCGCTGGCTATGACCTGACCCGGCTCTTTGTGGGCTCGGAAGGTACCTTGGGCATCATCACCGAAGTCACCGTCCGGCTTTATGGCATTCCCGAGGCGATGGCCGCGGCGGTCTGTTCGTTTGACAGCTTGGAAGGTGCGGTCAACACGGTGATTCAAAGCATACAGCTGGGTATCCCGGTGGCACGCATCGAGCTGCTTGACGAGGTGCAGATGAATTCGCTCAACCGCTACTCCGGCATGGACCACCCGGTCAAAAACACCTTGTTCATCGAGTTCCATGGTTCGGACGCCGGGGTGAAGGAGCAGGCCGAAACGGTGCAGGCCGTCGCGTCCGACCATGGCGGTGGCGCCTTCCAGTGGGCGACGCAGACAGAGCAACGCAACGCGCTGTGGAAAGCCCGGCATGATGTGACTTACGCCAACAAGGCGCTGCGGCCCGGCTGCGAAATCTGGGCTACCGACGTCTGCGTGCCGATTTCGCGCTTGGCGGAGTGCATCCTGCAAACCAAAGAGGACCTGCGTCACAGTTTCCTGACCGCGCCGCTGGTCGGCCATGCCGGCGATGGCAATTTCCACCTCGGTTTTCTGATCATGCGGGACAACCCGGCCGAAATGGCCGAGGCCGAGCGGCTCAATGAGCGCCTGGTGATGCGGGCCCTGGCCATGGATGGCACCTGCACCGGTGAGCACGGCATTGGCCTGGGCAAGCGCAAATACCTGCTGGCCGAACATGGCGAGGCGGTGAGTGTGATGCGGCAGATCAAACAGGTGCTGGACCCGCTCAACCTCATGAATCCAGGCAAAATCTTTCCGGATTGAGCGTGACCATGTCATCTTGCCGCAGCGACCAGGTTTGGGCATTGACGTTCACTTTGACCCGGCCCGCGCACACCCCCATGACCCCATGGCCTGTCTCAACATCTTCCGGGATGGCTGGTAGAGGCGCTTTGGGCAACCCGCCTGACTGGAGCAAACATGCCCTCAAGACCGACCATTGTTGTCACTGACTACAAATTTCCCGATTTGGCCTTGGAAGAGGAGGCGGCCGAGCAAGCGGGTTGTGCCCTGATCGGCCACCACTGCGAAACCGAGGCGGAGCTGCAGGCAGCGGTGGCCGCCGCTGATGCGGTCATCACCCAATTTGCCCGACTCAGTGCCCCGGTGATTGCGGCAATGACCCGGGCGAGGGCGATCGTGCGCTACGGTATTGGCGTCGATAACGTGGACCTTGATGCAGCGCGCCAGCTCGGCATCCCGGTGTCCAACATCCCCGACTATTGCATCGACGAGGTCGCCGATCACACCCTGAGTTTTATCCTGGCCATGACCCGGCAGGTCGTGACCCACACGGCCGACCTTCGGGCGGGTCACTGGCGCTTGGCCGTGCCGGTCAGCGGCATGAAGGTCTTGCGCGATCAGACCGTGGGCCTGGTCGGCTTTGGTCGTATCGGGCGCGAGGTGGCGGCCCGGCTGTCAGCCTTCAAATGCCGTGTGCTGGTGTACGACCCGATGGTGTCTGAGGCCGAAATCCTGCGAGCAGGTGGCATGAGCGTACCTTTGCAGCAGCTGCTGTCAGCCTCAGACATCGTCTCGTTGCATTGCCCGTCAACACCTGCGACCCGCCACATCATCGGGTCGGTGGCGCTGGCTGCCATGAAGCCAGGCGCCTTGTTGGTGAACGTGGCGCGGGGTGACCTGGTCGACACCAACGCCCTGCTTGTTGCATTGCAAAACGGCCATTTGGGCGCTGCCGCGCTTGATGTGTTTGATCCTGAACCGCTGCCGCTGGCGCATGCCTTGCGCGCCTTGCCCAATCTGGTGATCGCACCCCACATCGCGTCCGTCAGCGTGACGGCGGTGCAGGCTCTACGCCAGGGGGCTGTGGCGCGGGCCTTGGCGGCTGTCCGGGGTCAATTACCCGACAATGTGGTCAATCAGATCATGTCGCCTCGCTCCATTTAATGACGACCAGAAAAATAAAATCATTCGGACCAGCTGAAGATCCGGTCAGCGAGGCGCAACAGCAAGCGGCAGCCTTGCTGGCGCTCAAACCTCAGGCTTTGCTGCGAGAGCAGGGGCCCTTGTACCGTCAGCTCGTCAGTCGCTTGCGTGCCCCCATCGACGCCGGCTTGCTGCTGCCGGGAAGTGCCTTGCCCAAGGAGGCGGTGTTGGCCTCTGAATTCGGCGTGAGTCTGATCACCGTACGCCAGGCCTTGCGGGACCTTGAAGGCGAGGGTTTGATCAAGAAGCGAACGGCTAAAGCAGCCATCGTCGCCAGCCCCAACCAGGGCAGCAAGACCCTGGAGTTCCAGAGTTTTGCGGCCATCGCTGCCTCCAGCGTGGACCGACGACTGGTGATCAAAAGTTACCGCAAGGAACCCTCCGCCGAAGCCTGTGAGGTCTTCTCCCTGCCACCAGGGACCCTCTGCTATTGCCTGCGCGCGGTGCTGTTGCTCAATGAGAAGCCCATCACGCAGTCCACCTTTTACTTTCCGCCAGCCATCGGCAGCCGGCTCAAGCGGGCCGATTTTGATGACGTTGTGGTGTTCCGGGCCGTGCAGCGGCACCTGGGCATCAAGCTCTCACGCGCGCAGATCAAGGTGCGGGCTGAACTGGCTGACGAGGCACTCAGCCGCGCCCTGGACTGTGCTCCCGGCGCTGCTATCCTGGCCATGGAAATGCTGTACTTCTCGTCCACGGGGGAACCCGTTGAGCTAACTTTGTCCAAAAACCGCGGTGATCAATTCAGCATCACCCACAACGCACCCAACGACCTCACGTAGTACTGCCCCTTTTTTGGGGGCATTCGGGTTAACACCAATGATCGGTGTCTGCGCTTTAGCTATTATATTAATATGATGTATCGAACTGGGTGCAGGCACTGCCCCAGTGAAATAGATTTCGCGGCTTTCTGAATGGCGCAGCCTTTGATGGCGATGGGTCGAACCGGTCACCACTGACGTGAGGGATTTGCAATGAAAGTTGAACTTGAAGGCAAAGTCGCCCTGGTCACGGGAGCGGCACAGGGCATTGGCCAGGCCATCGCTGACACCCTGGCGCGCAATGGCGCCCGCGTTGTGTACTCCGACCTGGATGCAGGCCGTGCCTCCGATGCGTCCCGGGCTGGCGGCGGTTGCATGGG
>JBEGOC010000013.1:0-12593 GCA_041182225.1 Pseudomonadota bacterium
GCCAGTGCCATGGCGGCCTGGGTGGCCTCGACCTGCTGTGCGCCAGGCTGCTGCATGTAGTTGGGCGCGGCCAGCCCAAGGCTTTGCGCCAGGCGGGCCGCATCCCGGCGCGACCAGTCGCGCAGCTTTTGCTGCTCGGGTGCGGCCGAGGCGTCGGGCGCCGGCACCAGATGCGGCACCAGGCGCACACCGTACCGGGCCTGCAGGGCGGCCAGCTGCAGCGCGGTCAAATGGCTGTAGGGGTCGTCCACCTGGTGAAAGTAATGCAGCTCGGGCTGGCGCCGCAGCAGGCGGCGCCTGAGCGCATGGCCGCCGCGGCGCAGGTGCTGCAGGGCAGGGCTGGTCAGGGTTTGGGTGAAGGCGCGGCCAACGGCCGCTTTGATGACGGACATGGTCAGCTCCAGATCTGCAACGACGGCGTATGGGCAGGCACCGTGCCATTCTAGGTTTGCCGCCTGCCGCCCGGGGCGGGGCTCCGTTGGTAACCGGCTGGTAACTATTGCTGGCCAAACCGCACCATTCCAGCGTACGATAGGTGCTGTAATTTTGTTACCAAAAGCCATGAAACTGCATGCCAACGTCGAGGCCGTCACGGCCCGTATTCGCGAGCGCAGCCGCGACTCGCGCCGCGCGTACCTGCTGCGTGTCGCCCAGGCCGGGCAACGGCAACGCGGCGCCGAGCGCCTGGGCTGTGCCAACGTGGCGCACGCCTTCGCCGCCTTGCCTGCCAACGACAAGCTGCGCGTGGTGGCCGAGCGCGCGCCCAACCTTGGCATCGTCACTGCTTTCAACGACATGCTGTCGGCCCATGCGCCGCTGCAGCACTACCCCGACCTGATCAAGGCCGAGGCCCGGCGGCTGGGTGCCACCGCGCAGGTGGCGGGCGGCGTGCCGGCCATGTGCGACGGCGTGACCCAGGGCACACCCGGCATGGAGCTGAGCCTGTTCAGCCGCGATGTGATCGCCATGGCCACTGCCGTGGCGCTGAGCCACGACATGTTTGATGGCGCGCTGATGCTGGGGGTGTGCGACAAAATCGTGCCCGGGCTGTTGATTGGCGCCCTGCATTTTGGCCACCTGCCCACGGTGTTTGTGCCGGCCGGCCCCATGACCTCGGGCCTGTCCAACAACGCCAAGGCCAAGGTGCGTGAGCAAGCGGCCCAGGGCCTGGTCGGCCGGGCCGAACTGCTGCAGGCCGAGTCGGCCGCTTACCATGGCCCCGGCACCTGCACCTTTTACGGCACAGCCAACAGCAACCAGATGCTGCTTGAAGCCATGGGCCTGCATGTGCCCGGCACCGCCTTCATCAACCCCGGCGAGGGCCTGCGCGAGGCATTGACTTTGGAAGCGGTGCGTACCGTGCTGGGTCGGCAGAGCGATGGCGCCGCCCACACGGTGCCACCTATCGGGGTGCTGGTGGACGAATGCTGCATCGTGAATGCCATGGTGGCGCTGCTGGCCACCGGTGGGTCTACCAACCACCTGATTCACTGGGTGGCAGTGGCGCGCTCGGCGGGCATCGTGATCGACTGGGATGACTTTGCCGCCCTGTCCGATGTGGTACCGCTGCTGAGCCGGGTCTACCCCAATGGCAGTGCCGACGTCAACCAGTTCCAGGCGGCCGGCGGCCCCGGCTTTGTGATCCGCGAGCTGCTCGACGCGGGTTTCATGCACCCCGATGTGCTGACGGTGCGCAGTGGTGGTCTGCGCGAATTCACCGGCATCCCTGAGGCGGCCGGCACTGGCCTGCGCTGGCAGACCGCTGGTCCATCGCGCGACGACAGCGTGGTGCGGCCCGCCAGCCAACCTTTCAGCGCCAGCGGAGGCCTCAAGCTGTTGCAGGGCCCCTTGGGTCGGGCCGTGATCAAGGTCTCCGCCGTGCCGGAGGACCGGCACCTGATTGAGGCGCCGGCCCGCGTGTTTGACTCGCAGGACGCGCTGCAGGACGCCTTCAAGGCGGGCGAGCTGGAGCGTGATGTGGTGTGTGTGGTGCGCTGGCAGGGGCCGCAGGCCAATGGCATGCCCGAGCTGCACAAACTCACGCCGCCGCTGGCGGTGCTGCAGGGTCGGGGTTTCCGGGTGGCGCTGGTGACCGATGGCCGCATGAGCGGCGCCTCGGGCAAGGTGCCTGCCGCCATCCATGTCTCGCCCGAAGCCGCCTACGGCGGGCCGCTGGCGCGCGTTCGCGATGGCGATGTGATCCGGCTCGACGCGGTCGCCGGCCGGCTCGAGGTGCTGGTGCCGGAGGCCGAGTGGCTGGCCCGCGAGGTGGCGGTCATGCCCGAGCCGCTGCGCGCGGCCAATGGCCTGGGCATGGGCCGGGAATTATTCGCTGGCATGCGGCGCAGCGCCCTGACGGCGGAGCAGGGCGCCTGCAGCTGGCTGTAACTTGAACCCTCAACCAACGACAAACTCATGACCAAGATGACCTTGACCGCCCGGCAAGTGATGCAGGATGCGCCGGTGATCCCGGTGATTGTGTTGAATGAGGTGGCGCACGCCGTGCCGATGGCCCGTGCACTGCTGGCTGGCGGCATCCGCATGCTGGAGGTCACGCTGCGCACGCCGCAGGCGCTGGCCTGTATCGAAGCGATTGCGCGTGAGGTGCCGCAGGCCGTGGTGGGGGCCGGCACGGTGCGCAGCCGCGCCGATGCGTTGGCCGCAGCCCGCGCCGGTGCCCGGGTTGCGGTCAGCCCCGGCTACACGCCGGCGGTGGGCCAGGCCTGCCGCGACGCCGGCCTGGCGCTGCTGCCCGGGGTGGCCACCGGCAGTGAGATCATGCTTGCCCAGGAAGACGGCTTCACCGAGCTCAAGTTCTTTCCGGCCATGCAGGCTGGCGGCCCCGCGATGCTCAAGGCCTGGAGCGGCCCGTTCTTTGACGTCAAGTTCTGCCCGACCGGCGGCGTGACACCGCAAAATGCGTCCGAGTTGTTGGCCCTGCCCAATGTGGTGTGTGTGGGCGGCTCCTGGCTGGTGCCGGGGGATGTGCTGGCCAGTGGCGACTGGACGCGGATCACGCGGCTGGCGGCTGAGGCGCGGGCCTTGGTCCGCGCCGCCTGACGCCAAGTCGGCTCTGGCGTGCCCCGTGGCGCGGCCTTGTGCCCCGTGCCAACCCGGGAATTTCCACAAAAGATTCGTGGGATAAGTGACGCCAATTTGGTGCGATATATTCAATCGATGTTATAAATATACAACCAGGCTCCCATGAGGGCTTGGTGCTCTGACAAGGCTCTGCGTTGGAGGCAGATGCAAAGGCTTGGCCGACCTGTCCCAGGTGGGTCGAGTATTGAATAACAGCGTCATAACGAGGAAGACATGAAACAAGTCACTTTGGGTTCGTCCAACGGCCTTACCCCCCAACGTCGTGCCATCGTGCTCGCCACCCTGCTGGCGCTCGGTGCCGCCGTACCCGCCGGCCACGCGCTGGCCCAGGCGAATTCACGCAACGTGCCGCCGGCCGAGTGGGCCAAGATCCAGGAGGCCGCCCGCAAGGAGGGCAAGGTGGTGGTCTACGCCACTATGGGTCCGGCGGTGCACGACCGCATCGTGGAAGCCTTCAACGCCAACAACCCCGGCATCAAAATGGAACTGGTGCGCATCGTGGGCTCGGCACTGACGGCCAAGATCGAGCAGGAGCGGCTCGCACCCAATGTGGCCGGTGGCGACATGATGCTCACCGCCGACATCCGCTGGGCGGGCGATGCCGTGAAGAAGGGCTACCTCAAGACCCCGGTTGGCCCGGCCGCTGCCGCCTATCCCGACGCCTGGATGCGCGGCGGGCAGGTGGCGCTGATGGCGCCCACGCCCTGGGTGATCCACTACAACACGAATCTGGTCAAGACCCCGATCACTGGCTACCAGGACCTGCTGCGGCCCGAACTCGCTGGCAAAGTCGGCGGCACGTCCCTGGTGGCCGAGGTGGTCACGCTGTTCTACAAATGGGTGGACGAGACCAACCCCGGCTTCATGGAGAAATTCGCAGCACAAAAGGTCAAGATGTACCCGAGCACCGTGGCATCGGCCAACTCCACCGCATCGGGTGAGATCGCGGCGGGCATCTTCTCGGTGATTCCGGTCGACAACGCCCTGCATGCCCAGAAGGCGCCATTCAAGACGGTGATACCGAATCCCTCCTACGGCTTTGCCTATGGCGCCGCCATCGTGAATTGGGCCAAGAACCCGAATGCGGCGCTGGTGGCGCAAGACTTCATCATGTCGGTCAAGGGTCAGGCGGCCATCGTTGGCAATGGCGAGGCGGGCAGCCCGGTGCCCGGTGTCCCTGGGTCCTTGGACCTCTCCAAGGTCAACCTCCAGCTGATCGACTGGGACAAGGTCACCCCCGAGGGTGTCAAGGCCTACGAGGCGCGCTGGAACTCCCTCTTTGGCGCGCGTTGATCTCCTGATGCCGTCAGTGGATCATGAGACCCAGTGGGCGCTGGCCCCACGGGTCGTGACAGGATGACGCCCGCTCTCAGCCAGGCTCGGGCTTGGTGGGGCCCGGGCGGCTTGGTGCGGCGCCAGGCGGTACCTCAGCTGGCGTGGGTCTTGCTGGCGCTCGCCGTCGGATTTTTGGTACTTTGGCCCGTGCTGCAGCTTCAGTGGCGGGCCTTTCTCGACGGCGGCTCGGCATTCACCCGAATGAAAGAACTGCCGCGCATCGGCACGACGCTGAGCACCACCATCGTCCTGGCGATACTGTCGAGCGCTTTGGCCGTGTTGATCGGCACACTGCTGGCCTGGTGTGCCTCGATGTTGCCGCAGCGGGTGCGCCGGATTGGCGAGCTGGCGCCGCTGCTGCCGCTGGTGGTGCCGGCGGTGGCCGCTGTGACCGGCTGGATCTTCCTGCTGTCGCCGCGGGTGGGCTACCTCAATATGGCGCTTCGCAGTTTGCCCGGACTGGACGGCCTGGAGGAGGGGCCGTTCAACATCTACAGCGTGACTGGCATCATCATCATCACCGGCATGCTGCTGAGTTCGTTTGTGTATGTGTTCGTGTTCACCGGGCTGAAGAACATGGGCCAGGAGCTGGAAGCTGCAGCCGCGGCCTGCGGTGCCACACCGGCCATGCGGTTTTTCACCATCACGCTGCCGCTGCTGCGGCCGTCCATCATTTTTGCCACGGGGGTGGTGTTTTTGCTGGGTCTTGGTCAGTTCACCGCGCCGCTGTTGCTGGGACGAACTGCCAAGATCGATGTCCTGACGACCGAGATGTTTTATTTGACGGAACGGTTCCCGATCGATTTCGGTTTGGGCGCCGCGCTGGGGTTCCCCATTCTGGTGATGGGCCTGATGGTGGTGCTGTTCCAGAAATTGGCGCTGGGCGAGCAGCGCCGCTTCGTGGTGGTTTCGGCGCGGTCCAAGTACAACGTGCGGGAGACCCGCTGGTGGGCAGCGGCGGTCATCGGCATTTACCTGCTGGTGACCACAGTGCTGCCCCTGCTGGCCCTGATTTACGTCTCGGTGTCGCCCTTCTGGACGGGCTCCCTGATCGTGCCGGAACTCACCCTGCGACACTGGAACTCGGTGCTCAGCAACCGGGGGCTGGTGGATGCGATCTGGACCAGCGTCAAGACCTCGGTGATCGGCATCGCGATCCTGATTCCCCTCGGCTTTTTCATGGCCTTTGCCCTGTTGCAGTCCACCCGCATTGCCAAGCCGGTGCGCATGGCAATTGACCTGTTTGCGACCCTGCCGATCGCCGTTCCGGCGTCGTTGATGGGGTTTGGTCTGCTGTTTGTCTACTCGCAGCCGCCGATCCAGATCTACGGGACCACCGCCGTGCTGGTGGTGACCTATGTCACGTTGATGCTGGGGCATTCGACGCGACTGCAGTTCACCACGCTGGTGGCGACCGGGCAGGAGTTTCTCGAGGCCTCCAAGGCCTCTGGCGCCGGCCCGATGCGCTCGCTGTTCCAGGTGTTGTTGCCCATGTGCCGCAAGGGCATTGCGGCCACTGCCGCGCTAACCTTTGTGCTGCTGTTCCACGAATTCAGTGCCTCGCTGATGGTGCGCTCTGCGCGGACGCAAGTGATTGGCAGTGTGATGTACGACGTCTGGGCCGGTGGCATCTATTCCCAAGTGGCCGTGCTGGCGCTGATCATGGTCGTGGTGACGGTCATCGGCGTCTGCATTGCGGGCTGGCTGGGCGGCACTGACCCGACACAACAAAAGGGCTGATACGTGAAGGAACTCCAAGTTGAAAAGCTCGTCAAGCGTTACCCCGGGCGCGAGCAGGTGGTGGCGGTGGATCGGGTCGATGTTGAAGTCGAGGCCGGTGAGATGCTGGTGCTGCTGGGTCCCAGTGGCTGTGGCAAGACCACGCTCCTACGCTGCGTAGCGGGCCTGGAGGAGGCCCAGGAAGGCCGAATTTTGCTCGAAGGCAAGGCGGTGTTTGATTCGGCCAGCGGCTTGAACCAGCCCACGCACTTGCGTGATATCGGCATGGTGTTCCAGAACTACTCGTTGTGGCCGCACATGTCGGTGCAGCGCAATGTCGAATACCCGCTGCGAGCGCGTAAGGTCGGGGCGGCAGAACGGGCCGCGCGCTCACGCGAGGTGCTGGAGGTGGTGCAGTGCAGCCATCTGACCGACCGCTACCCCGCCATGCTCAGCGGCGGACAACAGCAACGGATCGCGCTGGCCCGTGCCTTGGCGCCGCGGCCCAAGATCATGCTGCTGGATGAGCCCCTGTCCAACCTGGACGCCTTGCTGCGGGTGGAACTGCGCGCCCATTTGCGGGCCATCCACCGCGAAGTTGGTTTCACTGGCATCTACGTCACGCATGACCAGATCGAGGCCTTCAATCTGGGCACCCGGGTCGCAGTGATGAACGCAGGGCGCATCGAGCAACTCGACAGTGCCAACCATGTGTACGAACGCCCGGCCACTGAGTATGTGGCACGGTTCCTGGGCATCCGCAATGCCCTGACCCTGACGCGCGATGCCGGGTGGGCCACCAATGCCGGCCAGCTTGCAGGCAATCTGCAGGCGCTGGAGCGTCATAAGGGGCCGCTGCGCTTGTTTGTGCGGCCCCAAATGCTGCACCTGGGCGCCTCGGGAGACGCGCCGCTGCCCCCTGGCCATCTGGCGCTGCAAGGCGGGCGCGTGGTGGATGTGCTCTACTCCGGCTCGGAGGTCGACTATGTGGTGGACGTGGGCGGCGTCTCGCTGTTCGTCACCAACCCGGTAGGGCCCAGCCGCTACCGCGCCGGCGACGCCGTGACGGTGTCATTCGCCGGCGAGCACGCCTTGCTCTATGCCGACGGCGTCCTGGTCAAGGGCTGAAAGCCGCTCAAGCCTTGAACAGCTTGTCGAATTTCAGCTTGTAGTCGCGCTGAAACTCCGGCGTGTAGCGGAACACGTCCCAGGGCTGCATGGTCTTGGCATCCAGTGAGCCCGGGATACCGGGGATCACGCTGGCGGTTTCGCCGGTGCCGTTCCAGACGCCCTGACCGCGCCGAGACATCATGTAATCGAGAAACACCAGGGCCGCGTTGGGCCGTCTGGAATGCGCCACCGCGGCGATCACGTCGGCACTGGCAAAGGCGGGGTTTGGTTGCACCACCTTCATCGGTGCGCCCTGGGCAATCAGGGTGTTGGCGACCGCGTGGATGCCGTACAGGCCGGCCGCAGTCTCACCAGCGGCAATGCTCTGGAACAGCGGCAGCACACCGACCGTGAGTTTGGGTTTTTGCGCAGCGAATTGGGCCAGAAAATCCGCGCCTTGCGTCTTCTCGATCCACTCGTAGAAGGCAAAAACGGTCTCGGCCACCAGATCGGAACTGCCCACCTTCCCCTTGAGTTCTGGCCGCAACAGGTCGCGCATGCTGGTGATCGGTGTCTTGACCAAGTTGGTGTTGTAGGCGAGCACGAAGGGCATCACCGCCACGATAGGCACCGCGCCGTAGAGCAGGCTCTCCTTGGGATACTCGGCGGTCGCCGGACCCACCGGTTTGAGGAAGAAGTTTTCCTGCGCCTTCTCGCGGTACCAGATGGCGTTGGCGTACTGCGTGATGTCTGCGCCGTCGAGCTTGCTGGACTTTTCAGTCTCGATGGCCTGCATGTGGGTGACTGTGGTCAACAGCCGGCGATATTCAACCTTGATCTCGGGGTACTGGGCCATGAAGTCCTTGGTCACCCGGTCCAGCACCTGGGGCACAGCCTGGTGGTAGATCACGAGGCTGCCTTCTTTTTTGGCGGCAGCCACAATCCGCTGCCAGTTGGCATCGCCTTGCTGGGCGCTTGCTTTGGGCGTCGCCAGGGCCAGGGCGCCGAGTGCGCCGATGGTGCCTAGGGCGCTACGGCGGCTGATGGGGTTGCTCGTCTCTTCAGGTGTCATGGGAGTGTTTCCTCGTTAATCAATCTGCCTTCAGGGTTTGCCATTACCGTCACCGCGACTGAACCGGGTTGCGCAGCAAGACAGCCACAACGGCGGGCAGAACAACGCCATCGTGAATTTGGGGGGCATCACATCAACTCATCGTCAGGCCGCCATCAAGGGGCATGGCGACGCCGGTGATCCAGGACGATTCGTCGCTGGCCAGAAACAGGGCCAGGTTGGCACAGTCTGCGGTCACGCCCAGACGGCGCAAGGGGTGCTTGGCGGCCACTACCGCTTGCTGCGCTTCAAAGCTCGAGCTGTCATTGGCATTTTGGGCGCGGGTTTTCCAGACCCCGGCCACCAGCGGTGTGGGGATGGAGCTCGGGCATATCGCATTGCAGCGGATGTTTTGCGGGCCGTACTGCGCAGCGATCTGCCGCGTCAGACCCACCACGCCGGTCTTGGCCGCCGAGTAGTGCGGGATGTCGGGAATGCCGATCAGCCCGGCCGTGCTCGACTGGTTGATGATGGATCCACCACCGCCCGCGATCATGTGCGGCAATGCGTATTTGGAGGACAGCCAGACGCTGGTCAGGTTGATGGTGATCATCCGGTTCCATTGCTCCAGCGTCATGTCGATGGCATTGGTCGCCTCGGCGATGCCGGCATTGGCGTAGAGCACATCGAGCTTGCCATAGGCAGCCAGGGTCTCGGCCACCATGCGCTCGATGTCCTGCGCCTGGCTCACATCGACGGTGCACGCGATGGCACCATGGCCGGCGAGCCGGGCGGTTTCCCGCACCGCCTCAGCCTGGATGTCGGCGCACATCACGCGCGCGCCCTCTGCAGCGAACAGTTCTGCGGTAGTCCGGCCAATGCCGGAGGCCGCGCCGGTGACGATCGCGACCTTGCCTTCGAGTCTTCCTGTCATGGTGCTTGTCTCCTGATGACTTGGCGCCTCAGTGTTTGGGCCCGGTGTCTTTGTGGATGAATTCGGTGATGAAAGGGGCGATTACCTCGCCGTTGATTTTGCAGTCGATCACAATCGGGCCGTCGGGTTTGGCTAGCAGCGGTTCGAGCTTCTTGAGGTCGTCGACCGAGCGCACGGTGTGGCAGTCAAAGCCCAGTGGTTCGGCCATGGGCGCAAAGTCAACGTCAAAAAACTCGGCCTTGGCCACCGGCATGTTCTGGCCGCGGAGAATGTGGACTTCGGCGCCATAAGCGGCATCGTTCATCACCACCACGATCATCGGCAGGTCTTCGCGAATGATGGTTTCGATTTCGCCCATGGACATCAGCATGCCACCGTCGCCGATCATGACCACCACGGTGCGGTCCGGCCGGCCGCGTGCGACGCCAATGGCGGTGCCCAGGCCCAGCCCCACCGAGCCCGAGTCCAGGCTGTGCGTGAAGTGGCTCGGGTCGGGCACCGAAAAATAAGCCCAATTGGCCATGAAGTTGCCGCCGTCGTAGACGATGTGCCGGTTGTCGGGCAGCATCCGGCTGAGCTCCAGCGTCAGGATGCGCGGGTCGATGGTGCGGGCGGTGTGGGCCACCTGGAAATCCATGGTGTGCTCAAAGGCGGCAATCTCGGCGCGCACCTGCTCGGTGTGCCAGGGCTTGTCCACGGCGCCGCGTTGGGGCAGGGCGGTTGCCAGCTGCTCGGCGACCAGTTTGGCATCGCCCACGATGCCGACATCGGCCGGCCACCAGCGGTTGATGTTGGTGCGCACACTGTCCACATGGATCACGGGAACGGCGGGCAGCGCGATACCCGAGCTCATGGTCAGCGAGTTCAGTGCCACGCCCACCGCCAGCACGCAGTCGGCCTGCTCGATGTAACGGCGCGCCACCGAGGTGGAGGAAGAGCCGAGGATGCCCAGGTTGTAGGGGTTGTTGCGAAACAGGTCCTTGGCCTTGAGGGCGTTGACCAGCAGCGCGCCGGTCTGGTCGGCCAGCGCTTCCAGCGCCTGCCGAGCGCCGGCGCGGTGGGCACCGACCCCGGCGACGATGAGCGGCCGTTTGGCCTGGCGCAACAGGCCGGCGGCGGTGTCGATGGCCGACTGGCGCCCGGCCTGTGGTCTGGGCGGTGGCGACAGTTTCACAGGCGACGGCCCGTCGCTCACGCTGGTGTAGCCCACCTGCACGTCGGTCGGCAACAGCAGCACGGCGGTCTTGCCCAATGAGGCCTCAGCCACCGCATCGGCGAGCGACTGCCGCGCGGCGTCGGCGCTGCTGGGTTGAAAGGTCGGGATGCCACAGGCGCGCACCACGGTGGCCGCCGGAAACGCCTTGAGGTCCGGCCCGAGCCCGTTGACCACGCCCCGGCCGATGGGCGAGTCGCCGCTGATGATCAGCACCGGCATGCCGGACTTGGCGGTCGAAATCGTGCCGTGCATGGCATTGGCCATGGCCGGGCCGCGCCCCACCAGCGCTACCCCGAGCTTGCCCGTGGCGGCGGCGTAGCCCATGGCCATCATCACCGCGTTGGTTTCGTGCCGGGCGCCGATCATCCGTACGCCCATAGCGTCGAGCGTTGAAAAAATCTGGCAGATGCAGTCGCTCATCAGGCCGAACACGGTGTCGACGCCGAGCGCCTTGAGGTCTT
Organism: Pseudomonadota bacterium; assembly: GCA_041182225.1. Taxonomy (GTDB): domain Bacteria; phylum Pseudomonadota; class Gammaproteobacteria; order Burkholderiales; family Burkholderiaceae_C; genus Rhodoferax. Next base: position 10,929 of record JBEGOC010000013.1, read on the forward strand.
CGGCCAGGACCTGGTAAACCGGAGCGGTACGCATGCAGGGTGTCTCCTATGGGTCAGTGTGGAGGCCTCACCAGCCCCTTCTTGCCACAAGTTTATATTGGAAAACAGTTTTCAATATAAATTATCATGTGGTCAAATACTTTCAGCGTTGTAGGGGTTAATGTCTGGCGCTGACCCTCTCGGCGCACAGACCCGGCGCGCCACCAGCCGCCATCTTGATGGGGAGACATGCATGAGCAAGGACCAGTCGGCCGATCGGACGCAGATCCAGTACACCATGGCCGTGTACTGCAACAGCGTGGACAGTGGGGATGTGGAGGGCGTGGTGTCGGTTTTCATGCCCGATGGTCGTCTGGAACTCTCCAGCGGCCGAAGGGCCTCGGGCCGCGACGCCATCCGCGCCTTCTACACGCCGGTGATCGGGCCCGACCGGCCGGACCGCGGGCCAGACGGAGCGCTGCCCTTGCTGCGGCACAACCTGACCACCTCCCGCGTCGAGTTTGATGACAGCGACACCGCCCGGGGCTGGACCTATTTTCTGTCGCTGACCCGACATGGCATGGACCACGCGGGGCGCTATATCGACACCTTCCGCCGTCATGGTGAGCGCTGGCTCATTGCCGACCGGCAGATCGTGGTCGAGTGGTACGGCAGCCCGTCCTGGTACGAGTCGGTCCGCCTGAAGGCGGCTCAAAGCGGCGGCCAGTGAGTCATGCACAGCGTTGCTGAGCTGCGGCTGCGCGCGCGGGCTCGCCTGCCCCGGGTGATCTTCGATTTCATCGATGGCGGGGCCGGCAACGAGGCCACGCTGCGCCGTAACGAAAGCGCCTTTCAGGACCTGCGCCTGCTGCCCCGGGTGTTCGCGCCCTGCCGCAGCCGCGACCTCGCCACCACCTTGCTGGGGCAGCGCTATGCCCTGCCCTTTGGCGTGACCCCCATGGGCTTGTGCAACCTGGCCTGGCCCGGCACCGATCTGGGCCTGGCCCGGGCGGCGGCCAAGGCCGGCATCCCTTACGCGCTGTCCACCATGGCCAGCACCTCGATCGAGGACGTGGCCCGTGCCGCGCCAGACCACACCTGGTTTCAGCTGTATGTGGGCGGTGATGCGCCAGTTGCCGATGGTTTGCTGGCGCGTGCGCTGGCGGCCGGCATCCGTACCTTGGTGCTGACGGTCGACGCCAACTTTGCCGCGCGCCGGCTGCGGGATTGGCGCAACCGATTTGCCTTGCCGCTGCGCCCCACGCCGCGCTTGCTGGCCGATCTGGCGCTGCACCCGCGCTGGTTGCTGGCCACCTTGGCCGCCGGTACGCCGACCTTCGAGAACTTCAAACCCAGCGCCAGCAACCCACGCCGCATCGACATTGCAGACATGCTGCAGGCCTTGGCCCAGGCCGACATCAACTGGGACCTGCTGGCCCAAGCCCGGGCGCGCTGGCCGCACAAGCTCATTGTCAAGGGCGTGCTGCACCCGCAGGATGCCCAACGCATTGCCGCCATGGGCGCCGATGGCGTGGTGGTGTCCAACCACGGCGGGCGGCAATTGGCCTCGGTGCCTTCGTCCATCGAGGCGCTGCCGGCGATCCGGCAGGCGGTGGGACCAGACTTTGCCGTGCTGCTCGACAGCGGTGTGCGCAGTGGCGACGACATCGCCAGGGCCCTGGCGGC
>JBEGOC010000014.1:0-2755 GCA_041182225.1 Pseudomonadota bacterium
GGTGAAGGCCGGTGCCACGCCCCGGTAGGGAATGTGCACCATGAAGCTGTTGACCTGCTGCTTGAACAGCTCCATGGTCAGGTGCGTCAATGAACCGGCGCCGGCTGAGCCGTAGCTGAGCTTGCCCGGGTTCTTGCGCAGGTAGTCGGCAAACTCTTTCAGCGTGCTCACTGGCAGGCTGCTGTTGACCACCAGCACATTGGGCGTGCCGCCGATCATGCCGATGGGGGTGAAGTCCCGGATCGGGTCGTAGGGCAGCTTGCGGGTGGCCGGGCTGGTGCCGTGTGTGGCGACATAGCCCTGCAGCAGGGTGTAGCCGTCGGGCGGCGCCTTGGCCGTGAGCTGGCAGGCGATCACCCCGCCACCGCCGGCCTGGTTGTCCACCACAAACGTCTGGTTCAGCTGCTTACCCCAGCGATCGGTCAGGGTGCGGCCCACCATGTCGCTGCCGCCGCCCGCGGCCACCGGCACGATGTAGCGGATGGCCTTGTTCGGGTAGGTGGCCAGCGCCAGCAAGCAGCCGGGGCTGGCCAGCAGGCCGGCGCCAGCGCCCACACGGAGTCGACGTTTCATGGGTACCCCAGGTTCAAAGTTGGCCAGAGCCGGCTATTGTGCCGTCATCAACAGTACCACCAAAGCCCCGGCCCCGCCGTCGGCCGGTTTGGCTTGGACAAAGGCCAGCACCTCTTTTTTTTGCACCAGCCAGCTGTGCACCCGGCTTTTCAGGATCGGGGCCTTGCCGGGCGAGCCCAGCCCCTTGCCGTGTACCACGCGGACGCAGCGGATGCCGTGCTTGTGCGCTTCGCGGATGAAACTGCTCAGCGCCTCCCGCGCATCGTCGCGCCGCAGCCCGTGCAGGTCGAGTTGGCGCTGGATGCTCCAATCGCCCCGACGCAGCTTGCGTGTCACATCGGTGCCGATGCCAGGCCGGCGAAAGCTCAGCAGTTCGTCGGTATCGAGCAGGGTGCTGACGTCAAACTCGTCGCTGATGGCCTCGTGCAACACCGCCTGCTCGTCATGTTGGTAGCGCATCACCACCGGCGCCGGTCGCTCCTTTTTCAATAGCGCTCGACGCTTGTCGGGCAAGGGCTGGACGGCGCCAGCAGCCCGAACGAAGAGCTCGCGCTCGGTCAGGGCCTGGCGCTGGGCGCGGGCCTGTTCGGCGGCCCGCCTGGCCTCTTGCGCGGTGCGCGCGGCGATTTCGCGCTGCACCGCCTTGAGCCCGGCCAGGCTGTTGACCTTGACGCCCGAGGTGCTCACAGCAGCCCCTGCTCGGCCATGGAGAGCGCCAGGCCTGGCGCCACGATGACGTGGTCGAGTACCCGCACATCGATCAGCGCCAGGGTGGTTTTCAGGGTCTGCGTCAGGTGCTCGTCAGCGCGCGACGGCTGCACGGTGCCGCTGGGGTGGTTGTGCGCCAGCACCACGGCGCTGGCCTGGTGGTGCAGGGCGCGCAACACCACCTCCCGCGGGTAGACGCTGGTTTGGGTCAGGGTGCCGCGAAACAGCTCTTCCATGGCCAGCAGACGGTTCTGCACATCCAGAAACAGCACCGCAAACACCTCGTGCGCCTTGGCCGCCAGATGCAGCTGCAGGTACTGCTTGACCGCCTCGGGGGTGGCAAACACCGCGCGCTCGCGCAGTTGCTGGCCCATGGCACGGCGCGCCAGCTCCAGCACGCCCACCAGCTCGGCGCGCTTGGCCGGCCCCAGGCCCTTGACGCTTTTGAGGTCGTCGGCACTGGCGTGCAGCAGGCCGGCGAAGCCGTCAAAGCCATTGGGGTTGTCGGCGCTTTTGATCTGCAGCAGCTCGTGTGCCATCTGCAGCACGCCCTTGCCCTGGATGCCGGTGCGCAGCAGCAGCGCCAGCAACTCCACGTCGCTCAGCGCGCCGGGGCCGCGCGCCAGCAGCTTTTCGCGCGGGCGGGCATCGGGGGGCAGGTCTTGGAGCGGCATGGCATCGGCTTTTACAATGGCTTCAGTTTATTCGGCAAACCCCGGTCAGGCTGCATCGGCCCTGACTTTTCTGTGGGACTTCTATGCTCTCGACCCCTGTCTGTGTGGAGCCCGGCTCCTTCCTCACGCTGCACTACCGGCTGGCCGGCCCCGCTGGCGATGTGATCAACACCTTTGGGAGCAAGCCCGCCACCCTGACCTTGGGCAGCGGTGCCTTGTCACCGGCGGTGGAAGCCTGTCTGATGGGCTTGGCCGAAGGCGCCCGTGCCAGCTTTGAGCTGCCCGCCGGCGCCGCGTTTGGCGAGCGCAACCCGGCCATGCTGCAGTGGCTGGCGCGCCAGGTGCTGACTGACATGGGGGAGGCCGGCGCCCAGTACCAGGTGGGCGATGTGGTGCAGTTCCCCACGCCCGACGGCCAGGGCCAGTTTGCCGGTGCGGTGCGCCAGTTGCGCAGCGACGACCGTGGCGACGCCGTGTTGTTCGACTTCAACCACCCGCTGGCCGGCCAGCCCGTGACGTTTGAAGTGCAACTGATCGGCATCCTGTGAGCACCGGCACCGGCCCCATCCTGCCACAGGAAATCCTGCTGGCCGAGCCGCGCGGCTTCTGTGCCGGCGTGGACCGCGCCATCGAGATCGTGGAGCGGGCACTGCAGAAGTTCGGCGCGCCGATTTATGTGCGCCATGAGATTGTGCACAACACCTATGTGGTGAACGACCTCAAAACCAAGGGCGCGATCTTCATCGAAGACCTTGACGACGTGCCGCTGGGCGCCACGCTGGTGTTTTCAGCCCACGGTG
>JBEGOC010000015.1:0-42500 GCA_041182225.1 Pseudomonadota bacterium
GCGCCGGGCTGGCGGCCCGGGGTGCCGGCGCCGCAGTGGCGGTCGGGGGGGCGGCCTTGTCCGTGCCGTTCTTCTGCGCCTCCAGCGCCTCATGCCGGCGGCGCAGCATGCGCTCGCGCACATAGTCCTGGAACGACAGGGTGCTCATGGCCAGCTGGGCCGCATCGTCCTCCACCTGGGCACGACTGTCCGCCGTGCTGCCGCCATCGCGGCGCAGCGTTGGCGCCTGATCGCGCACGCGGCTGGCGAAGGCATCGGAGCGCTCCAGCGGTGCCAGCGCGTTCTCGGCCGTTGCCAACACCTCCACGCCGCTGGCCGTGCTGCGGTTGGACAGGATCAGGGTTTCGTCGCCAAAGGCCAGCCTGGCCTTGGCCAGTGCCTCGCGCGAGGTGGAAGCGGTGAAGCGTTGGATGTTCATGATGAGGCGCCTCTGAGGATCGGACCGATGCGGATGGTGTGTGACTCAGGGATTTCGCTGTGTGCGAGCACCTGCAGCCGGGGTGCCACGCGCCGCACCAGGCGGGCGATGGCACTGCGAATCGTGTCGGGCACCAGCAGGCAGGCCGGAATCCCGATCTCTTCCTGCTTGAGCGCCGTCTCGGCGGCAGCACGGGTCAGGATGTCGGCCACGCCCGGATCGAGTGCCGGGCCCGAGGCGTTGCCCAGCGCCTGCACCAGCAGCCGCTCCAGTGAGGGATCGATGGCGATCACATCCAGCTCGCGGGCCGGACCGTAAATTTGTTGCACGATGGCCGGCGACAGGGCAATGCGCACCCGCCGCGCCAGTTCGGCCGGATCGGTCACGCTGCTGGCGTGTTCGGCCAGCGATTCGATGATGGTGCGGATGTCGCGGATGTGCACGGACTCATCCAGCAGCAGCTGCAGCACCTTCTGGAAAATTGCGATGGACACCATTTTGGGGACGACTTCTTCGATCAGTTTCGGAGCCTGCTTGGCCACATGTTCCACGAGTTGCTGGGTCTCGGTCCGGCTCAACAATTTGGAGGCCTGAACTTGCATCAAGTGTGACAAATGGGTGGCCATCACGGTCTCGGAATCAACCACGGTAAACCCGGCCATTTGCGCGGCTTCCTTTTGCCGGTCGTCGATCCAGTGCGCGGGCAGGCCGAACGCCGGGTCGGTGGTGGGGGTGCCGATCAGCGGCGTGGTGATGCCGCCCGGGTTGATGGCCAGGTGCATGCCGGGGAAGGCTTCGCCCTCGCCCACAATCACGCCGCGCAGGGTGATGCGGTAGCTGCTGGGCTTGAGGTCCAGGTTGTCTCGCACATGCACCGGCGGCGGCAGGAAGCCGACCTCCTGGGCAAACTTGCGCCGAACCCCCTTGATGCGCGTGAGCAGGTCGCCCTGGCGGTTCTTGTCCACCAGCGCAATCAGGCGGTAACCCAGCTCCAGCCCGAGTTGATCGACCGGTTGCAGGTCGTCCCAGGTGGCCTCGCCATCCGGGGAGGATCCTGCGGTGGCGGCGGCAGCCGCCTCGGCCTCCAGGGTGGCGGGATCAGGCGGCGGCTGGCGCGCAATCAGCCAGGCACCGTAGCCCAACACCATGGCAATGCCCAGAAACACCACATGCGGCATGCCCGGAATCAGGCCCAGCACCCCCATGATGGTGGCCGTGATGCCCAGCACCTTGGGCGAGACGAACATCTGCTGCACGATCTGGCGCCCAAGGTCCTGCTCCTTGCCCACGCGCGACACCACCATGGCGGCCGCCACCGAGATCAACAAGCCCGGAATCTGCGCGACCAGCGCGTCGCCCACGGCCAGCAGCACATAGGTGTCGGCGGCCTGACTGGCACTCAGGCCATGCTGCAGCACGCCAATGGCAAATCCGCCGAAGATGTTGATCAGCAAAATCAGGATGCCTGCTATGGCATCACCCCGTACGAACTTCGAGGCGCCGTCCATCGAGCCGAAGAAGTCCGCCTCTTCCGATACTTCAGCGCGGCGCCGCTTGGCCTCTTTTTCGTCGATCAGGCCGGCGTTCAGGTCGGCATCCACCGCCATCTGCTTGCCCGGCATGGCATCCAGGGCAAAGCGGGCCGACACCTCGGCAATGCGCTCGGCGCCCTTGGTCACCACCACGAAGTTGATCACCACCAAAATCGAGAACACGATCAGGCCCACGGCAAAATTGCCGCCAATCAGGAAGTGGCCAAACGCCTCGATCACCGCGCCGGCAGCGCCGGGGCCAGTGTGCCCCTCCAGCAGCACCACCCGGGTCGAGGCCACGTTCAAGGACAACCGCATCAGCGTGGTCAGCAGCAGGATGGCCGGAAACGCCGCAAAGTCCAGCGGCTTGAGCATGTAGGCGGCCACCATCATCACCATCAGCGCCACCGAAATATTCAGCGTGAAGAAGGTGTCCAGCAGCCAGGGTGGCAATGGCAACACCATCATGGCCAGGATGGCCACCACCAGCATGGGCGTGGCGGCACCCTGGATCAGCGCCTTGTGGCCGCCAAACCAGGTTTGCAGCGATTGGAGTTGTGTGTTCATGCCGGGGATGCGTTAGCGACGACTTTGGACTGGGGATCGAGTTCCGGCGGCACATCGGGTTGCGGCGGCTCGCCCGGCATCGGTCCGTCGCCACGCAAAGCCGCCTTGAGCCGGTAGATGTAGGCCAGTACCTGCGCCACCGCGGTGTACAGACTGGCCGGGATGTCCTGGTCGAGTTCGGCGTTGGCATACAGGGCCCGCGCCAACATCGGTGACTGCAGCACGGGGATCGAGTGATCCTTGGCGATGTCCCGAATCCTGAAGGCCAGCAGGTCAGCCCCCTTGGACACCACCTGTGGCGCACGCATGGTCTTGTCGTCGTAACGGATGGCCACCGCAAAGTGGGTCGGGTTCATCAGCACGAAGTCGGCTTTCGGCACCGCCCGGATGCTGTTGCCCTGGGAGATCTCCCGCTGGCGCTGGCGCCGCTGGCCCTTCATGTGCGGGTTGCCCTCCGACTCCTTGCCCTCCTGCTTGACCTCCTGGTGCGACATCTTGAGCCGCGACTTGTGCAGGAAGTTCTGCAGGGGCACATCGACCATGGCCACCAACAGCACCACCAGCAGCAGCAGCCCCATGCCCCGCGTCAACCAGTCGGCCAGATGCTCCAGGGCCATCGTCGATGGTTGCAACACCAGCATCGCCAGCGACGACAGGCTTGAAGTCAGGTACACGGCGCCCAATGCGATCAACACCACCGTGATGAAGGTCATCTTCACCGTCTCTGTGAGCTTGTCTTTGGTGAACAGTCGGCCAAAGCCGGCCAGCGGGTTGACGCGGCTGAAGTCCGGCATGACCGGTTTGAGACTGGCTACCCAGCCGCCCGCGCCCAAGGTGCTCAGGACGGCTGCCACACTGACGATGGCGCCAAACACCGTGCAGCCGACCAGTCCGACACCGACCATCTGACCCATGCGGTTGAGCATGTCCATCGGGTCGGTCATGACGTTGGCGTCAAACCGCAGCTGCCGCCCCATCTGCAGCTTGAGTTGCTGGAGCATCATGGGCGCCAGGGCCAGGATGCCCAGGCCGCCTACGCCCAAGACAGCCAGGTGGGACAGGTCCCGGGAGCGGGTGACCTGTCCGTCCTCGCGCGCCCGTTCAAGCTTCCTCTCGGATGCCGGTAAATTACGGTCCTGACTGGTGGATTCCATGGCGGGCAAACTGTGACGTTGCTGCCATTGTCGTGACGCATCCCCCGAACTAAAGCGGGAAAAGAGGGGGTTTCAAGGCGCACTTCAGGGCGCGCCAGACTGCCGTTGAGGACGCCTCAGAAACCCAGGCTGGCCAGCAGGTCGTCCACCTCGGATTGGCCCGATACCACATCCGGGTTGCCCTGCGGGTTCATGGCCGGGCCGGACAAAGCCGGTTCGTAGGGTTTGGTCGCGTCGTGGGCAGAGGCCGACGGTTTGGGCGCCGTCTCTGCAGGGGCGGTCTGGATCAGCAACTGCACCAGCTGCTCCTCCATATTGGCGGCCAGCAGCACCACCTTGGCAATCACCTGGCCGGTCAGGTCGTGAAAATCCTGTGCCATCATGATTTCAGTCAAATGCTCATCGGCCTGGCGGGTCGAGGTTTCCACGCTGGCCACGAACGCCAGCAGCTCGGCAGTGGTGGGCGCCGCGGCCCCGCCGGCGAGCAGCCGCTGGCCCAGCGCCTGGCTGGCGTTGAGCACCTGTTCGTGGTCGGCCTTGGCCAGGTCCACCCGGTTCAGCACTTTTTCGGCCGCCTCGCCGGTCAGGCGAGAGATGTACGACAGCCGGCTTTGGGCGTCGGGCAACTCGCCGGCCAGGCCTTTGAACTTGTCGGTCAGGCCCAAGGCCTGCAAGGCATTGTGCAACTGGCGCGTCAGCGCGCCAATGCTGTGGTGGATGTCCGGTCCGGATTCACCCGTGGCGGTCGGGGTGGGCGCTGCACTGTCCATCATGAGGCCGGCTTCATGCCATATTTACCCATGATCAGGTTGAGCTTGTCCTCCAGCGTGGCCTTGGTGAAGGGTTTGACGATGAAGCCGGCCGCCCCTTTTTGCGCGGCCAGCACAATGTCCTCCTTGCGCGCCTCGGCGGTCACCATCAGCACCGGCAGTTTTTTCAACTTGTCAATCTTCTGGATTTCACCGAGCAACTGGAACCCGTTCATGTTGGGCATGTTGATGTCGCTGATGACGAAATCGAAGTTGCCGTTTTGCAGCTTTTGCAACGCTACCGCGCCGTCCTCGGCCTCATCGGAATTGGCGTAACCGATCTCCTTGAGCAGGTTGCGGACGATGCGGCGCATCGTGGAAAAGTCGTCAACGACCAAAAAACGCAGATCACTGGCCATGGACGGCCCTTTCATGGTGGCTGTGCAGCGGTTTTGGCAGGCTGTTGCCAGGCCGCAGCGGTTGATTATCGGATGGTCTCATGGTTTGGCGTTTGCGCCGGAAACTTTGGGTGTCAGCGGGGTGCGGCCGGCGCCGGTCAGGCGCGCCTCAGCTTCGCGCGACATCACCAGAATACTGATGCGGCGGTTGATCGGGCTGAACGGGTCGGCCTCCTCCAGCAGGCTGCTGGAGGCCAACCCCATCACCCGGCCCATGCGCTCGTCGGGCAGCCCGGCCAGGGTCAACTCGCGGCGCGAGGCATTGGCCCGGTCAGCCGACAGCTCCCAATTGCTGTAGCCGCGGTCGCCGGCACCAAAGGGGGTGCGGTCGGTGTGGCCGTCCAAGCCAATCTTGTTGTCCACCCCGTTCAGGGCGCCGCCGATCTCGCGCAGGATATCGCGCATGTAGGGCTTGACCACCGCGCTGCCGCTGTCGAACATCGGGCGTTTCTGGTCGTCCACGATCTGGATTTGCAGGCCGTCGGGCGTGGCATCGATGCGGATCTGTTGGCTGAACTCTGACAGCTTGGGGTTGCTGGCGATCAGCGCGCTGATTTTTTCGCTCAGGGCGTCGAGCTTTTTCGCGTCCTGCTTGGCGATTTCGGCCTTGATCGCCTCCATCACGGCTTTTTTCTCAATCGGGTTGCTGCTGTCCGAGCGGGCGTTCTGGCCCGACTGTTGGGTCAGGTCCTTGCCGCCGCCGTTGATCACGCTGTTGCTCGCCCCGGTGCCGGCGCCACCCATCATGGCCACCTTGAGCGGCGAGGCAAAGTAGTCGGACAAGCCCTTTTTGTCACCCTCGGTGGTCGAGCCCAGCAGCCACATCAGCAGGAAGAACGCCATCATGGCGGTCACGAAATCGGCATAGGCGATCTTCCAGGCGCCACCATGGGCCGAGTGGCCGCCCTTTTTCACCTTCTTGACGATGATGGGCTGGAGCTTGTTCGGATCGGTCGCCATGTGTCAGCCCCGTTGCTGGCTATTTCTTACCGCGCACATGGTTTTCCAGCTCAAGAAAGGTGGGGCGCTCGGTGGAAAACAGCACCTTGCGGCCAAACTCGATCGCCGTGGAGGGGTTGTAGCCCTGCATGCTGGCCAGCAGGGTGGATTTGATGCACTGCAGCTCCTTGGCGCTGTCTTCGGATTTTTGCTCCAGCAGCCCGCCCAGCGGTTCCACCACGCCATAGGCCAGCAAAATACCCAGAAACGTGCCCACCAGCGCCGAGGCAATCATGCCGCCCAGCACGGCTGGCGGCTGGCCCACCGAGCCCATGGTGTTCACCACCCCCAGCACCGCAGCCACAATGCCGAAGGCGGGCAGCGCGCCGGCCAGCCGGGCAATGGCGGCCACCGGTGCGTGCGCCTCGGCATGGTGGGTGTCGATCTCGCTGTCCATGAGGTTCTCGATCTCGTGCGCGTTCAGGTTACCCGACACCATCATGCGCAGGTAGTCGGTCATGAACTCCACCACATGGTGGTCATGCCCGACATTGGGGTATTTGTTGAAAATGGGAGACTCGTGCGGCTCCTCGACGTCCTTCTCGATCGCCATCAGGCCTTCCTTGCGCGCCTTTTGCAGGATGTCGTAGAGCAGCGCCAGCAGTTCCATGAAGCGCGCCTTGGTGTACTTGGAGCCCTTGAGTGCCTGCGGGATCAGCTTGATGGTGGCTTTCAGCACCTTGGGCTGGTTATTCACGGCAAAAGCCCCCAGCGCGCCGCCAAAAATGGTGATCAGCTCGAACGGCAGGGCCGTGAGAATCACCTGGATGTTGCCGCCATGGACCACATACACCCCAAAGATGCAGCCCATCGACACCACATAGCCAACAATAACAATCATGTGCGGGACAGCGTGAGGTAAAACATCGTGGCAGGCGGGGGTGTTGATTTCAACTATAGCTTGCGATAGCTCATTTTAAAGAGCAAAAGTGGCGTCCCCAAAGAAAATAGGGCTCCAAAGGAGCCCCATTTGTGCGCTTGGCCGGCGTCGACGGTCAATGCAGCAGGATGCCGCCGCTGGCCGCGCCCTTGCCGGCGCGGGCCGGCGGCGCGCACAGACCGCATTCGAAATGCCGCGCATTTTCATACGGATCGGTCACAAAATGGCCGCCGCATTTGCTGCACTGGGTGGTACCCAGCATGTTGTTGTCCACAAACTTGATCAGGCGCCATGCCCGGGTGATCGACAGCAGCGGCTCCACACCGCACACCGCAATCTGTTCGCTGTACAGCTTGTAAGCCTTCATGATGGCATCAATGTCTTCCAGCGCGCTGACCTTGGTCAGGTACTCGTAAATGTTCAGAAACAGCGAGGCGTGGATGTTGGGCTGCCAGGTCAGGAACCAGTCGGTTGAAAAGGGCAGCTGCCCCTTGGACGGCGAGCGTCCGGCGACCTCCTTGTACAGGCGCAGCAGGCGCTCGTACGACAAGTCGGTTTCACTCTCCAGCACCTGCAGTCGGGCGCCGAGCTGGATCAGTGCCACGGCGCGGCTGACCTGTTTGGAATCACTGAGAACGCTTTTGCTGGCCATGATGGGTTCCTTTCGGGGCGATGGCTTACAGGGCTTCGGAGTAGCGGCCGGCCATCAGGATGCTGGCGTGGAGCTTGGTGGTGCCGTCGTTGTCCACCTTGTTCACCGTGTGGTTGGTCAGCAGCTGCCACACCATCTCGTCATCGGCCCGGAAGCGGCACAGCAGCATATTGCCGCCGGCAATCTTCATGATCTGGGCGGGCGACAGGGTGCCGATCAGGTCGGCGGCCTCTTCCGACAGGCCCAGGCGGAACAGCGCTTCGGCGCGGTCCTGCCGGATCAGGCTTTGCGCCAACATCAGGTAGGTGAGGTTGGCTTCCCTGATTTCTGCAAGCATTTGGTTCTGGTCCATGGCGGTCTCCGTTGGGGTGACTGAATCAAAGTGTTGATTCGATGAAATGGATTGTGAAACCCTGCCTGATTAACTTGAATCGGAAAGTCGCCGTTTGTCCTGTCAGCCCGAGCGGTAGGGCCTGTCAGGCAAATTCCTACAAAGCGGGCGGTTCGCCCCATTTATTGACGCTTTGACCGGCCTGTGGTCCCTGCATACTCTGCGCCATGGGACTGACACTACGCACTTTTTTGAGGTCCACCCGAGCCGTTCGCACCGGGGTTGATCAGCAGCGCCCGCACGCGCCTGGCGCTTGGGCTGGGCGCTCATGAAGGCCGTCATCCTTGCTGGCGGGCTGGGCACCCGCATCTCGGAGGAGACCCACCTCAAGCCCAAGCCCATGATCGAGATTGGCGGCAAACCCATCTTGTGGCACATCCTCAAGATGTACTCGGCCCATGGCGTCAACGACTTTGTGATCTGCTGTGGCTACAAGGGCTACATCATCAAAGAGTACTTTGCCAATTACTTCCTGCACATGTCGGACGTCACGTTTGACATGGCCCGCAACAAGATGGAAGTCCACCAAAAGCACGCCGAACCCTGGCGCGTGACCCTGGTGGACACGGGTGAGGACACCATGACCGGCGGCCGGCTGCTGCGCGTGGCCGATCACGTCCGCATGGATGAAGCCTTCTGCTTCACCTACGGTGACGGCGTGTCCGACCTGAACATCAGTGCCGCCATCGAGTTCCATGAGCAACACGGCAAGCTGGCCACGGTCACTGCGGTGCAGCCGCCCGGTCGTTACGGTGCCCTGCAACTATCCGGCTCGGCCGTGCAGGGTTTTACCGAGAAGCCCCGTGGCGATGGCGGCCTGATCAATGGGGGCTTTTTCGTGCTGTCGCCCCACTGCCTCTCCCGCATCGCCAATGACCAGACCCCCTGGGAGGGCGCGCCGCTGGCCGGTCTGGCTGCCGACGGCGAGCTGATGGCCTACGAGCACGGCGGTTTCTGGCAGCCCATGGACACCCTGCGGGAAAAAACCATGCTGGAAGACCTGTGGCAGACCGGCCGCGCGCCCTGGAAAGTCTGGTAGTGCGGCCTGACCCCGATTTTTGGCGCGGCAAGCGGGTGCTGCTGACGGGCCACACCGGCTTCAAGGGCGCCTGGCTGGCCCTGTGGCTGCAGCAACTTGGCGCGCAAGTCACCGGCATTGCGCTGGCACCGGCCGGTCCCAGCAACCTGTTCGAGCAAATGGGTCCGGGGCTGGTGCAGCAGCATCACCTGACCGACATCTGCGACGCGCCGGCCCTGACTGCTCAGGTGCGCGCCGCCCGGCCCGACATCGTGCTGCACCTGGCTGCCCAGGCCCTGGTGCGGGCCAGCTACCTGGCGCCGTTGCAAACCTTGAACACCAACATCATGGGCACGGCGCATCTGCTGGATGCCCTGCGCGACCTGCCTGACGTGCGGGTGGCGGTGATGGTCACCACCGACAAGGTGTACCGCAATGTCGAGCAGGCCTACCCTTACCGGGAAACCGATGCCCTGGGCGGACATGACCCCTACAGTGCCAGCAAGGCGGCCAGCGAAGCTGTGATCGCCAGTTACCGCGATGCTTTTTTGCGCCAGCAGGGCGTTGCTGTGGCCAGTGCGCGGGCCGGCAACGTGATCGGCGGCGGCGACTGGGCACCGGACCGCATCATCCCGGACGCCGTGCGGGCCTGGCAGCAGGGCCAACCCCTGCAGGTGCGCAGCCCCGAGGCGGTGCGCCCCTGGCAGCATGTGCTGGAGCCGCTGGCCGGCTACCTGCGGCTGGCCCAGTGCCTGTGGGACCGCCCCGAACTGGCCGGCGCCTACAACTTTGGCCCCGCCAGCCACGAGGCCGCCACCGTGCGTGATGTGGTCGAAATGGCCGCCAAGTCATACGGGACGGGAAAAGTTCACTATCAAAATAATAGTAAGGTCCTGCACGAAGCCACCTGGCTGGCGCTGGAAACCGCCAAGGCAAGAACCGATCTGGGCATCCAGCCGCACTGGAGCCTGCCGGTGGCGGTGGACCGCACCCTGGCCTGGTACCGCGCCCAGCAGGCCGGTGCCGAGGCGCGCGCGCTGTGCCTGGCCGACATCGCGGCTTACTGCGCCGACCGTGAACCGACCCAGCCATGAGCCGCCTGACACCCACTGCCACCCCCTTGCCAGGCCTGCACCTGGTGGCGCGCCAGCGTCTGGGCGACGAGCGTGGCCACCTCACGCGCCTGTTTTGCGCCACGGCGCTGGCCGAAGCCGGCTGGGACTGGCCGGTGGCGCAAATCAACCACACCCAAACCCGGTTACGCGGCACGGTGCGGGGTCTGCATTACCAGCGCGCGCCGCATGCTGAGGCCAAGCTGGTCAGCTGCCTGCGTGGCGAGGTGTGGGACCTGGCGCTCGACCTGCGGCCCACCTCACCCACTTACTTGCAGTGGCATGCCCAGCGCCTGTCACTCGACAACGGGCTGGCACTGTTGATTCCGCCCGGTTGTGCCCACGGCTTTCAGGCCCTGAGTGACGATGTCGAGCTGCTGTACTGCCATTCGGCCGCCCATGAGCCAGCCGCCGAGGCGGGCCTGCACCCCCTGGACCCCCGGTTGGCCATCGCCTGGCCGCTGCCGGTGATTGGCCTCTCTGCGCGTGATGCTGGCCAGCCGCTGATGACCCCTGCATTTGAAGGCCTAGCCCCATGAAGTGCCGCCATTGCGCCCACCCCGTGACCCTGCCTTTTCTGGACCTGGGCAGTGCGCCGCCCTCCAACGCCTACCTGAGCCCGGCGGCGCTCAACGCCGGGGAAGTCTGGTACCCGCTGCGCGTTCTGGTGTGCCAGCACTGCTGGCTGGTGCAGACCGAGGACCATGCCGGTCGCGAAGCCCTGTTTGACGCCGAGTACGCCTATTTCAGCGCCTTCTCCAGCTCCTGGCTGGCCCATTCGCGCCGTTATGTGACCGAGATGCGCGAGCGCTTTGGCTTGGGCGCCAGCAGTTGCGTGGTGGAAGTGGCCGCCAACGACGGCTACCTGCTGCAGTACGTGCAGGCCGACGGCATTTCCTGCTATGGCATCGAGCCCACCGCTAGTACCGCCGCCGCTGCGCGAGGTCGCGGTATCGAGATTGTTGAGCGCTTCTTCGGCGTGGCGCTGGCGCGCGAGTTGTCCGCGCAGGGCCGGCAGGCGGACCTGATGGCCGCCAACAATGTGCTGGCCCACGTGCCCGATATCAATGATTTTGTAGCCGGCTTTGCATTGCTGCTCAAGCCGAGCGGTGTGGCTACTTTCGAGTTTCCCCATCTGCTGCGCATGGTGCAGGACTGCCAGTTTGACACCGCTTACCACGAACACTACTCCTACCTCTCGCTCACCGCGGTGCAAACCATCTTTGCCGCCAACGGCCTGACGGTGTTCGATGTGCAGCACTGGCCCACCCACGGCGGCAGCCTGCGGGTGTTTGCCCAGCGGGCGGACGCGGGCAACCAGCCGGTGAGTGACACCGTGGCCCAGTGCCTGCAGCTGGAGGCGCAGGCCGGCATCGCCACGCCGGCGTTTTACCGCGATTTCCAGCCCCAGGCCGAGCGGATTGGGCGTGATCTGCTATCGTTTTTGATAACTCAGGCCACCCAGGGCATCCCGGTGGCCGCTTACGGCGCCGCCGCCAAGGGCAACACCCTGCTCAACTTTGCCGGCGTGCGCCCGCACCTGCTGCCCTATGTGGTGGACAAAAATCCCGCCAAACAAGGCAAATACATGCCGGGCAGCCGCATCCCCATCGTGGACGAGGCCCACCTGCGCGCCCAGCGCCCGGCCTACGTGCTGATCTTGCCCTGGAACCTGCGCGACGAGGTGATGGCGCAGCTGGCCTACATCCGGGAGTGGGGCGGCCGCTTTGTCACCGCGGTGCCGACGCTGGAGATCACATGAAACGACCCGGATCTGCTCGCCCCCGGGTGTCACCACCCGTCATTTTTGAAAAGGTTTAACCATGGCCAACGACCCACGCGATACCACTGGCGTCCGCCTTCAGAACGCATTGCAACAGCTCGGGCGGCACACTGCCCTCAGGCTGGAGCTGATGAACTGGCTGAAACAGGCCGAAAGCCGTTTGAATTACCCCGGATCGGTACGCGACGACATCAGCGGCCCGATCATTGACGCCCTCCATACCGAGGACGATCACTACGACAAAACGCTGGCGGATGGCACCCGATTTGAATTCCTCTACCGGACCAAAATCGCTCGTGATTTCATCCTTGCCGAGCAAGAGCGGCCCAGCCATGTGTGGGAGCCCCAGACGACGCGCCTGCTCAAGCACCTGACTGCAAACTGCCAGGGCGATGTTCTGATCGGGGGGGCATATTTTGGTGACCATGCCATTGTGCTGGGCTGTCAGCTGCGCGGCAGTGGTCGCCTGGTCCATTGTTTTGAGCCCAATGGCCCCCAAGCGGGTATGTTGCGAAAGAACGGGCGGCTTAACAATTTGGATAATCTGCGCATCCAGGAGCTCGGTCTTTGGCATGAAAGCAGTCAGCGGCTGCGGCTGGATGGCTTCGACTCCTTTGCCAATGCGGTTCCTGCCGCCAGCACCGAGGAGGGGTTTGAAACGGTGACGATCGATGACTACTGTGCTGCCCAACAACGCCAACTTGGCGTGCTGATGCTGGACATTGAGGGCGCAGAACTCTCTGCCTTACAGGGCGCCGCCCGCGTGATGGCACACAGCCATCCAGCGATTGTTTTTGAAGTGCATCGCGACTATGTCGATTGGACGCCAGGATTGCGCCAGACACCGATCTGCAGCCTCTTGACCGCTGCGGGTTACAAGCTGTTCGCAGTGCGCGACTTCAACACCCACCAGGAAATGGGTGAGCGGTGCATCGAGCTGATTCCCGCGGATGCGGTCTACCTTGACGGGCCGCCCCACGGCTTCAATATGCTGGCAGTCACCGATACGGCCTTGGTGTCCGGACCCTTGTTCAGGATGGTGCCCCACGTGAGCCCCAAGCTGCTGCGCCACAAGGCCCCCGCCCTGCATCATCCCATGGACGGCCTGCCGGTCTGAGTCTGCGCCGGGCTGAACCGCCATGAGCACGACTCAACACCAGGCGACCGTGATTGGCGGGCAGGGTTTCGTCGGCAAGGCACTGGTCGCGGCCTTGCAGCAAAAGGGATGGGACTGCTGGGTGCCCGACCGCGCCAGCCCATGGCCCCAGCCAGAGCGTGACCTGGGCCATGTGTTTTACTGTGCCGGTTTGACGGCAGACTACCTGGTCCGCCCGGCGGATACGGTGGAGGCGCACGTCGGCCTGCTGTCCCGGGTGCTTCAGTCCCCGCATTACCAGTCCTTGGTGTACCTGTCCTCCACCCGGCTCTACGACGGGTTGCCAGGTGGCAGCTTGGCGGATGAAGACGCTGATTTTCATGTCCAGCCCGCTCATGCGCGCCATTTGTACGACCTCACCAAGCTGACGGGCGAGAACCTGTGTCACCTCATGGGGCAGGGGCGGGCCAGGATTGCCCGGCTGGCCTGCGTCTATGACCACTCCCCCGATGCCGAGGGTTTCCTGCCCGAATTGCTGCGGAAACTGGCCCGGACGCCGGCTGGTACAACGCTGAGCCTGGCATCGTCGCCGCATGTCGCCCGTGACTATGTGCACGTGAGCGATGTGGTTCGGGCGCTGGTGGGTATTGCCACACAGGGCACGCAGCCGGTGTACAACGTGGCGTCGGGCGAAAATCTGCGCAACCTCGAGTTGGCGAACTGGGTCGCCCAGGTATGCAACCGTCATATCGTCTTCGAGTCGGACCAGCTGCAGGCGCAACCGCCGCAGATGGATGTGCGCCGACTGCAATCGGCGCTCGACTGGCGAGCGCAGCGTGTGTTTCAAACCATCGGACCATGGCTGCGGGCGCTGCCAGGCTAGGACCATGAATATCGTCAACCTACCGGCCAATCAGCTTGTGGCCTATGTACAGGCTCAAATCAAGCATTTCTTCCCGACCGGTGACGACCCGCAGCTGGCCCTCATCGACACCCACTGCGCCGCCGCCCTGAAGCGCCTCGACACCTGTGTCTCGCAGGTCAAGCTCTGGACGCCAGGGCAGTTTGACATATTGCACTCCTCGCAGTACTGCACGTTTCTGTACTACCTGTCCCACACGATCTGGCGGGCAGAGCAAGCGCGCTCGGTTTGTACCAAGCTCTTCCTCTTGAACAAGGCCTTGAACGGCATTGACTGTTTTTACGAAATTGAATTGCCCGAGGTTTTCTTCATCGGGCACTCGGTCGGCATCGTGTTGGCCAAGGCCACCTACGGCAACCACCTCGTGCTGTACCAAAACTCCACCGTCGGCAAAAACCACGGAATCGCGCCGGTGCTGGAGGATGGTGTCATTCTCTATCCCAACACGGCGGTGATTGGGAAATGCCAAATTGGGCGGCGCTCGGTGATCTCGCAGGGCGTGAGTGTGATCAATCAGAACACCAAAGCCAACAGCCTGGTGTTTCAGGGCCCCTCGCGCGGGCTCCTGATCAAGACACCCAAGAAGGATATCCTGGCAGATTTCTTTCGCGACGTCTGAAGCCGGTATCCGATCAGGTCGGCCGGACCACGGGCCGACCTGAAGCGCGCTCCTCCGTATCCAGCCAGGGCCTCCTGCGCATAATGCAGATAGGTGCTGGCGTAGCCCGTGCGCCCGTGGGCGTGCTCAATCTCGGCCAGGGTCGCCAAAGCCAAAGGTTCGTTGGGGATGGCGTCCAGCAGGTACTCGCACCATTGCAACACGCTGAGCCAGGCTTGATGCGTGATCTCCGGTGGCTCTGTGCAGCCCGCCAGCAGCTGCTCGCGCGGGGCCTGTCGCAACGCCGCTTCGGTCAGGCTCTGCAACTGCGCGTGTGCCTCGTGGATCGAAATGACGCGGCCCGGGCCAATGGTCACCTGGGGTGGCTGCGCCGGCCATTGATGTTGGTCCCATGTGCTCAGCAAAGTTTCAATGCCGGCAGAGTCCAGCCCGGGTTGCCGTTTGGCACACCACCGGTACCACATCTGGCGCAGCGCATGGCCAAATTCGCGGGTAAAGCGGGCCTCGTCCATCAGCGGCGATCGCTCCATGCGGCGCCTTTGTTGCAGGCGGCGGCTGTCCAGGCCTGCCACGTCTTGCGCCAGTTCTTTGGCGATCCGCACATAGTCGGCTGCGGTGTCGGCAATCCACCCGGTCTCACCCAGGCCGTGCAGCATGGTGATGCCCATACGGCTGCGAAAGCTGTCGCCCTGCATGGTGACGACGGGCAAGCCCATCCACAGCAGGTCAAAGGTGGTGGTGCCACCCGTCAGCGGGAAGGAGTCCAGCGCAATGTCCATCCGGTGGTAGGTCAGGTACTGATTCTTGGAATCCCGGGCCAGCAGCTCAAGTCGGTCTGGGTCGATGCCCAACTCGGCGCAGCGTGCCTGGAACTCCTGGCAGGCTTGGGCGTCTTCCAAACCCTTGCCCTCCACCAACAGGCGTGAACCGGGCACTGCGGCCAGCACCTGGCCCCAGGTGATCAGCACCTCGTCGGTCAGCTTGGAGAGGTTGTTGCAAGAGCCAAAAGTGATGTAGCCATTGGCCAAGGCTGGCGTGGGCTGCACCCGATACGCTGGTTGGTAACGGTAAAGCGGGAACCGGCTCATGGGACGGTAGACGCAAAAAATATCAGGCAGCCGCCAGAGCTTTTCTGAGTATTCGGCCTCGGCGCCCGGCAGATCGCTGATGCCATCGGTGATGCGCCAGTCGATCGCCGTCAATCCGGTTGTGCCGGGAAAGCCGAGCCAGGTCACCTGCACGGGTGCCGGCTTGCGCGCCATGGCGCCCAACCCACTGGCGGCGGTATGGCCGGCCAGATCGATCAGGATGTCAATGTTGAGCGCCTGCAGTTGCTGGGCCAGTGTTGCATCGTCCAGCCCGTGAAGTTGATGAAACTCGTCGCAGTGGCGGCGTACACGTTGCGTCGCATAATGCTCCGCGCTTTGCAGGTACAGCGCAACCACCTTGAATTGCCTGCGGTCCAGTTGCGGCAACAAGCCCTCCAGAAAATACATCACAGAATGGGTGTTGAAGTCTGGGGAGAGAAATCCAACCCGCAAGAGACGATGTGGATCAGCGTCGCGGTCATTGAAGGCCGGCCAGTGCGCCCTGTGGGGCCCTTCGGCGTATACCGCGTATTGGTCCGCAACTTGACGCATTTGGGTCGCGCTGGCGTCGGGCATCGATAACATGAACAGCAACTGGTTCATGTAAGGCGGCAGCCACGCCGGGTTGAGGGTGATCGCTTCGCGGACCGCCTCGAGGGCTTCGTTCATGCGCCCCAGGTCTCGCAGGTTGATGCTCAGGTTGTTCAGCACGATTTGGCGGGCGACGGGTTCGAGCGCTTGCTTGAGCAGGTCCTGCCCGATTCCGATGGCTTCCTGGTGCCGACCTAGCAAGTAGCAGGTATGCATCAGGTTCATCCAGCCTTTCAGCAGGTGGGGCGCAGCCACCGTCGCCAGCTTGGTCAGCGAGTAGGCGCGGTCGTAGTCCATGTCGGCGATCAACATGTCGGCATAGTTGATCAAGACCACTGGGTCGTTCGGAAAATGACTGAGAGCTGCTTCAAAGGCCTCCCGGGCTTCTTTGGGGCGTGCCAATATCATCAGGGCCGTGCCCAGGTAGCGGTGGCCAAAATGGTCTTTCGCGCTGCGGCGCAGTCGCTGGTGGCAAAAGCGTTGCACCGCGGGCCAGTCCTGCCGGTCTAAGGCCTGCCGGCCGGCTTGGGTGCCCGCATCCTGAAACATGCGGTTGTCACCCAGCGGGCCTGAAGCAGGACGGCTGGCTTGGTGGTGTGTGGTGGTCATGGCGGGCATCACTTTCTAGTTAGGCTGGCAGGGGTCCCGACGCACGTGCCGCCCGGGATGGCTCGACGATTGTGAGGCGCCCGCCATGGCCCCAAAAGCCGGAAATTGACCGGAAAACCCCGCTTTCATCACCGATTGACTCGAACGGCTTGCTTGGAGAATTGCGTCACAGCGAGCTTCTGGCTTCACCCGTCTGGGTTCGCCGTCCGGCAGGCAATTGGCGTGTTTTTGGTTGCCCCGGTCATCGCATCAGTGGTGGCGTACCGACGTGAGCGCGCCTCTGGTGTCGAGATTGGCAGCAATGCCGGATTTTGGAACCAACCTTTATTGGAGTGAAAGACCATGGCCTCTATCATCAATACGAACGTCAGTTCGTTGAACGCCCAGAGGGCGTTGAACCAATCACAGGCTGCGCTTGGCGTGTCCATGGCGCGGCTGTCCTCGGGGTTGCGCATCAACAGCGCCAAGGACGATGCAGCCGGCTTGGCCATCACCGAGCGTATGACCTCGCAAATTCGCGGCCTGAACCAGGCTGCCCGCAATGCCAACGATGGCATTTCGCTGGCGCAAACCGCTGAAGGTGCGCTCGGCTCTGTCAGTTCCATTCTGCAGCGGGTACGTGAACTGGCGGTGCAGGCTGCCAACGCCACCAATTCGGCCAGCGATCGCCAGGCGCTGAACAATGAAGTGGGACAGCTCACCGCTGAGCTGGATCGCATTGGCTCCAATACCCAGTTCAACGGTCAAAACCTGTTTGACGGCACCTTTGGCACAGCGGTTTACCAAGTGGGTGCCAACGCCAACCAGACGATCTCTGCCGCCTCCATCAACGCTCGCACCACGGCCTATGGCAACAACCAGGTGGCCAGCAGCAACGCAGCCGGCATCGCCGCTGTAGCTGCCGGCTTCGGTGCCAATGCCAACGTCGCCGGTACCTTGGCTGTGGCTGGTTTCGTTGGCAGCGCCAGCGTGACGGTGACCGCCAACGCCACTGCCAAGGCCATTGCCACTGCCATCAACGCGCAGACGTCCAACACCGGCGTCAAGGCCTCAGCCACGACGAATTCCCAGGTCACTTTCTCCGCCTCGGGCGGCTACACCTTGTCGCTGGCTTCGGAAACCAGTGCCGCCCAAAGCATCACTTTCAACTTGAGCAGCGCCACCGGCGCCGATTCGTTGGCTGTGGCGGCCGCAGCCATCAACGACCAGTCGTCCAAGACCGGGGTGACTGCCGTGGTCAATACCGCTGGCACAGCGTTGATTTTGAACAACTCAAGCGGCTCCGACATCGTGCTCAGTGCGGCTGCAGGCGGCGTGATTGGCGCAGCTACCGTGTCGGTGACAAAACTGGCCTCTGATGGCTTGAGCGCAGTGGGAGCCGCGCAAACCCTGACGTCTAGTGCCACCAGCACCAATGTCAGCGGCGCTATCGTGCTGGATTCGGAGAAAGCCTTTGCCGTGACGCCGACCACCACCACGGTGTTCAATAACACCAACGCCGTCAGCTCCACGCTGAGTACAGTGGCGGCTATCGACGTGTCCACCAGCACCAACGCCTACCAGGCCATGAAAACCGTTGACTCGGCGCTGGCCTTCATCAACAGTGAGCGCGCGAAGTTTGGTGCGCTGCAGTCTCGCTTTGATTCCACCATACAGAATTTGAACGTGACGGCCGAAAACACCAGTGCTTCGCGCTCGCGCATCATGGACGCGGATTTTGCGGCAGAGACCGCCAACCTGTCGCGCTCGCAGATCTTGCAGCAGGCTGGCACTGCCATGGTGGCGCAGGCCAATCAACTGCCACAGGGGGTGCTGGCCCTGCTCAAGCAGTAAGGAAGCGGCGGCGTGTAACCGGGCGCGACCGGCTGTGAGGCCTGTCGCGCCTTTTGTTTTCAGACAGCGGCAGAAACCCTAAAGTTTGATGAAGTGGCGCCGAAATAGAACCCAACGGGTACCAAGAAGGTCCCGCCGCCAAGCAGAGGTCCCAAGCCGAAGCTGGGCAAGGTGGTCAACCCTCGGGTTGGCTGAGCAGGGCGACATTGCCCTTGGGTCCAGTCTTCAGGAGCTTCACATGCCTTCAATCATTAACACCAACATCTCATCCCTGACGGCGCGTCGGCAGTTGGACCAGTCCCAGGCTTCGCTGGGTGTGTCCATGGCCCGCCTGTCGTCCGGCCTGCGCATCAACAGCGCCAAGGACGACGCCGCCGGCCTGGCCATCTCGGAGCGCTTTACGGCGCAGGTGCGCGGCCTGAACCAGGCGACTCGCAACACCAGCGACGGCATTTCGCTGGCGCAAACGGCTGAAGGGGCCTTGGGCTCTGCCAACGGCATTTTGCAGCGGGTGCGCGAGCTGGCGGTGCAGTCGGCCAACGCCACCAACTCGTCCAGTGACCGCCAGGCGCTCAACAACGAGGTGAACCAGCTCACCGCCGAGCTGGACCGTATCGCTCAGGCCACCCAGTTCAACGGCCAAAACTTGTTTGACGGCACGTTTGGCACGGCCGTGTACCAAGTGGGTGCCAATGTAAACCAAACCATCTCGGCAGCTTCGGTGAATGCCCGTACCACAGCCTACGGCAATAACCAGGTGGCGGGTACAAATGCGGGCGTTTCCGCTGGCACAGGTGCCTTTGGCGCCAATGCCAACGTCGCCGGCACGCTTTCTGTGGCTGGGTTCGTTGGATCCTCCACGGTATCCGTGGCCTTGAACGACACGGCCAAAACGATTGCGGCCAACATCAACGCAGTGACGGCCAATACCGGCGTGACGGCTTCGGCGCTCACGAATGCCCAGGTGGCGTTTTCTGCAGCGGGCGGCTACACCCTGTCGCTGGCCTCGAACACCAGTACGGCTCAAAGTATCACGTTCAACCTGGCTTCCGCTACGGGTGCTGACTCTCTGGCGGTGGCTGCTTCAGCCATCAACGACCAGTCGTCCAAGACCGGGGTGACCGCCGTGGTGAACACCGCCGGCACGAACCTGGTACTCACCAACTCGACTGGCGCCGACATCGTGTTGAGCGCTGCCGCCGGTGGTGTGGTAGGTGCCGCCACTGTGACCGTAACCAAGCTGGCCTCTGATGGAACGACTGCAGTGGCTGGCAACCGGACGCTGACCTCGGCAGCCACCAGCACCAACGTCAGTGGCGCCATCGTTCTCGATTCGGACAGGGCGTTTGCGGTGACTCCGACCACCACCACAGTGCTGGCGGGTACCACGGCCGCGGTTAGCTCTACCCTCAATACCGTGGCAGCGATCGACGTTTCGACCACGGCCAATGCCTACCAGGCGATCAAGACCGCCGATGCGGCGTTGTCCACGATCAACCGGGAGCGTGCCAAGTTTGGTGCTCTGCAGTCGCGTTTTGAGGCCACCATTGCCAACCTGAGTGTGACGTCTGAAAACTTGAGCGCCTCGCGTTCGCGCATTCAGGATGCGGATTTTGCGGCCGAAACCGCCAACCTGTCGCGGGCTCAGATCCTGCAACAGGCCGGCACCGCGATGGTGGCGCAGGCCAACCAGATGCCGCAGGGTGTGCTGGCCCTGCTGCGCACTTGATGGCGGGGTATGAGGATGTCGCGCCGGGCTTGCCCGGCGCGTGAGTGGGCGGCGACGGGTTTTGACCCCTCGCCGCCTCGTGTGTTTGTGAGCTTGGGCCCTTGGGTGGCTGCAGGAGATGTGTGATGGCAACAATTTCATCGATCGGTCTCGGCAGTGGTCTGAAGGTCGAAGACATCATCACCTCGCTGGTGGGCCTTGAAAAAGCCCGGCTCAAGCCGCTGGCTGCAGAAAGAGCCACGCTGGATACCAAGGTGTCTACCTATGCCAGCATCAAGTCACAGGTTTCGGCGCTGAATGATGCGGCGGTGACTCTGGGCACGGCGGCGCTGTGGAACCCTTTGACCGTCAGCTCCTCCAAGACCGACAGCGTGACCGCCGCTGCTGTGGGGGTGCCCGCCAAGGCCAGCTACAGCGTGGAGGTGCAGCAGTTGGCCCGCGCGCAGACCGTGGCCAGCACCACTCAGACCAAGGACGCGGCCATGGGCACCGGCACGCTGTCCATCACACTCGGCACCTGGGATGCCACCACCCTGCCTGGCAGCTTCACGGCAGGTGCCGCAGCGGCGGTGGATGTCGATATTTTGCCTACTGACAACACCCTCACCAAGATCGCTGCCGCGATCAACAACGCTGGCGCCGGCGTGGTGGCCACGGTCATCACCGACAGTGCTGGCGAGCGCTTGTCCCTGCGCTCTTCGGCCACAGGCGAGGCAGCGGGTTTTCGTGTGCAGGTGACCGACACGGGCGACGGCAACAACACCGACGCCAATGGCCTGTCAAGATTGGCCTTCGACCCGGAAAACGGCGCCGTCAGCATGGGGGCCATCAACAGTGCCACCACGCTGCTGGGCCAGGATGCCAAGGCCACACTCAATGGCGTGGCGGTGCAGTCGTCGAGCAACACCTTCACAGGGCTGGTGCCTGGCCTGAACCTGACGGTGGCGCAGGTCACGACTGCACCTGTGGTGGTTACGGTTGCGCAGGACATGGCGGCCATCAAGAAAAGCATTACCAACTTCGTGACGGCCTACAACCTGCTCAACGCCACCTTGATGGAAAACACCCGGTATGACCCGGTCAAGAAGGTCGGCGCCATCCTGCAAGGCGACACCGCTACCGTGACCCTGAGCAATGGCCTTCGATCACTTCTGGGCTCTACCACCGCCGGGGCTGCCTACAGCCGGTTGTCCGATCTGGGCATCAAGATTGCGACGACAGTTGAAGCCGGGCAGCCCGATGGTCGGCTGGTGTTGGATTCGGCCAAAGTCGATGATGCGTTGCAGGATGTGGACAAGGTCAAGACCTTTTTCACGATCGACAACAAGGATTTGGCCACCAACGGTTTCGGTTTGAAACTCAAGACCTTCACCACCGGGCTTCTGTCGTCGAGGGGGGCCGTTGTGGCCAAACAAAGCGCCCTGTCGAAGAGCATCGACGCCAACACCGATGAGCAGCTCAAAGTGACTGACCGGGCCGATGCCGTTGAAGCCCGGCTGCGCAAAACCTATAGCGCACTCGATACCAAAATGGGCGCCCTGACCGCGCTCAGCGATTACGTGACGCAGCAGGTCGCCACCTGGAACAAGAGCACGGACTGATGCTCTGGGCTGGACTAAGTGGCAAAACGGCGTGCAGGCCACGTCCAGCATGGTGTTCTTGCTATTGTTTAGATAGTATCGGCTAAAGTACTGCTTTTCGGCGCATCGGCCGCGCCGGGCCAGCACCAGAAGGCCTTCAGAAGCCAGCTGAAATGCCGATAAATGAAGCATACCTACCCAGGAGCTTCTCATGTTCACACCTTCCGCCTACCGTGCTTCTTCTGCTTACAAACGTGTTGGTGTCGACACGGCGGTCCCTGGCGCTGACTCGCATCGGCTGGTGCAAATGCTGTTTGATGAGGCGCTGGAAAGCATCTCTGCGGCCCGGGGCGCCATGCAGCGCGGTGAGATTCCTGCCAAGTGTGCGCTGATTGGCAAGGCGCTGCGCATCGTTGACGAAGGCCTGAAAGCCAGCCTGAATGCCGAACGGGGTGGCGAGCTTGCCGGCAACCTGAATAGCCTGTACAGCTACTGCGCCCACAAACTGATGCTTGCCAACGCGCGCAATGATGAAGCCCTGCTGATTGAAGTGCGCGAGTTGCTGGAGCCAGTGGCTCAGGCCTGGCGCGCCATTGCCCCGGGGGCCTTGGCTGCGCAAGCGGCGGATGCCTGATCATGTCGGGCAGTCTGTTTGACTGTTACCTGGCTATCGAGGCCGCCAGCCAGCAAATGCTGGAGGCGGCGCGCCTTCAGGATTGGGACGAGGTGGTGCGGTTTGAAGGCGCCTGTGCCGTACTGGTGGAGCAGTTGCGTCACCGTGCCAAGCTGGAGGAGATGTCCCCGGCGCAGCGCCGTGACAAGGTGCGCATCATGCAGCAGATCTTGCGCAATGACGCGCAGGTGCGCCTGTTGATTGAGCCCTGGGTGGGCGAGCTGGAGCGCCTGCTAAGGCCGCGCACCGCATTTCAGCTTCATTGAGCGAACGGGGCTCAAACCTGCATGTTCATGATGTCGGTGTAGGCCTGAACCATGCGGTTGCGCACATGCAGCGTGGCCTGAAAGCCGATTTGCGCCTTCTGGATGGCCACCATGGTTTCCTCCAGGCTGACCTGGGGGTTTTCCAGCTGCACCTCGCGTTGCAGACGGGCGGACTCGTTTTGCGCCGCGCTGACTGAACTGAGCGCACTCTTCAAAGCCCCTGAGAAACCGTTTTCGGCACCTGCCGGCGCCTGCGCCGCGCCGAGCCGCGGCGCCAGTGTGGGCCGGATGCCGGTGGGCATGGTGTTGGGGGTGAGGCGAAGGTCCATGATGGGGTGGGGCTGCTGTGGGGATGGATACTAGCAAGCGCCATTGGCCAACTTGAATCGGAAGTAAGGGGTAAAGGCCGGGCTATTCGGGCTCAAGTTTTTGGTGCCTGGCAGAATAATCGCGCTCTGTGTTGGTGCGATGCCGCGCCACGATGAACCGGAACCTGCCATGGCCACCGCCCCTGCAATACCCCTGAACCCCAGCCTGAGCCAGCGCCTGGCCGGCCTTGAGCCGGGGCAGCGCATGCGCCTGGGCCTGGGCATCCTGGTCTTTGTGGCCATTGGCGTGATCGGCCTGATGATGGGGCGGCAAGCCGAGTGGCGCGTGCTGTACGCCAATTTGGCCGACAAGGATGGCGGCGCGATTGTGGCCCAGCTCTCGCAGATGAACGTGCCCTACAAGCATGCCGATGGCGGCGGCGCGATTCTGGTGCCGGCTGACAAGGTGCATGACACCCGGCTGCGGCTGGCCTCGCTGGGCCTGCCCAAGGGCTCGGTGGCGGGCTTCGAGATGATGGAGTCCAACCGCTTTGGCATGACGCAGTTCCAGGAGCGGCTCACGTTTCAGCGTGGGCTGGAGGGGGAGTTGACGCGGTCCATCCAGGCCTTGTCGTCAGTGTTGAATGCACGCGTCCACCTGGCGCTGCCCAACCAGAACGGCTTTTTTCGTGAGCAGCAAAAGCCCTCGGCCTCGGTGTTGGTAAGCCTGAGCCCGGGCCGCACGCTGGACCGGGCCCAGCTGGCCGGCATTATCCATTTGGTCTCGTCGAGCGTGCCCGAGCTGACGCCGGGTGCGGTCAGCGTGCTGGACGACAGCGGCAAATTGTTGTCCACGCCGCCTGACGGCACCAACGGCAGCGGGGCCGACGCCCAGCAGTTGCAGATGGTGCAGCAGCTGGAGCAGCTGTACAGCCGCCGCATTCTGGACATTCTGGAGCCGGTGGTGGGGCGCAACAATGTCAAGGCGCAGGTGACGGCAGAGCTGGACTTTTCGCAGACTGAATCGACCTCCGAACTGCACAAGCCGAACCAGACGCCCGATTCCACCGCCATCCGCAGCCAGCAGGTGGTGGAGAGCAACAACGGCAGCGGCATTGCCCCGCCTTCAGGGGTGCCGGGCGCCACCAGCAACCAGCCGCCGGGGCCCAGCAGCGCCGCGGTCAATGGCGCGCCGCAAACATTGACGGCAGGTGGCGCCAATGGCGGCGTCAACAGCGGCTCCAAGCGCGAGTCGATCATCAATTACGAGGTGGACAAGACGGTCCGGGTGGTGCGTGGCGGCACCGGTGTGGTCAAGCGCATCAACGCGGCGGTGGTGGTCAACCACCAGAGCCTGACCGACGCCAAGGGCAAGGTCACCACCGTCCCGCTCACGGACGAGCAGATTGAGAAAATGACGGCTTTGGTGCGTGAGACAATCGGTTTCAACAAGGACCGGGGTGACTCCGTGAACCTCATGAACGCACCGTTTGCGCAGGAAAAGCTGGTGTTGACCGAGCTGCCGCTGTGGAAGCAGCCAGAAGTGCAAGACCTGGTGCGCAGCTTTGCCTGGCCGATCGGCACGCTGTTGTTCGGCGCCCTGGTGCTGCTGGGCGTGATTCGGCCGGCTATTCAGGCCCTGAGCAAGGCCACACCGCACGTCACCACCAACACCCTGGCCACCCAGTTGGACGCCCTGGAGTCTGAGGAGCCGCAGCGGCCGCAACTGGTGGCGCCCCCGGTCAAGGTGCTGCCGGTTGAGCCCACCCCCAATGAACTGGCCTTGGCCAACGCCCGCAAGCTGACGCTGGATAATCCGGCGGCGGTGGCCAACATCATGAAGACCTGGATCAATGGTGACGCCGCCGCCTGATCCCGACCAACCTTTTTTCAGTTGACATTGCCATGAATTCTCCCGACCGACTGCAGGATGCCGCTGTGCTGATGATGTCGCTGGGCGAAGAGGAGGCGGCGGCGGTTTTCAAGTACCTGTCGCCCAAAGAGGTGCAAAAACTGGGCGAGGCCATTGCCAAGACCAAATCCATGACGCTGGAGCGCGTGGGCGATGTGGTGGCCAGGTTCACCGCGATTGCCGAGGCGCAGAGCCTGATGGTGTCCGACACCGGCGACTATGTGCGCTCGGTCTTGAAGCGGGCGCTGGGTGACGACAAGGCGGCACTGTTGATCGACCGCATTCTGCACGGCAACGACATCTCGGGCATTGAGAGCCTGAAGTGGATGGACCCGACCGCAGTGTCCGAGCTGCTGCGCAACGAGCACCCGCAGATTGTGGCGGCGATTCTGGTGCACGTGGATTACGACCAGGCGGCGGCCATTCTGAAATTTTTCACCGAACGCCAGCGCAACGAGGTGATGTTGCGGATCGCGACCATGGAAGGCATCCAGCCCGCCGCACTGAAAGATTTGAACGAGGTCTTGTTCAAGGTCTTGGCTGGCTCCGAGGGCGCACGCAAAACCTCGTTGGGCGGGGTCAAGACCGCTGCCGAAATGATCAACCAGCTGGGCACGGCGCTGGAGGGCACGGTGATCGAGTCCATCCGCATCCATGACCCCGAGTTGGCGCAAAAGATCATGGACAAGATGTTTGTGTTTGACGACCTGCTCAAGCTGGATGACAAGGCGATTCAGGCCGTGCTGAAGGAAATCGCGTCGGACACCTTCATTGTGGCGCTCAAGGGCGCGCCGCCGGAGCTCAAGGAGAAGATCATGGCCAACATGTCGACCCGGGCGGCCGAGGCCTTCCGGGAAGACCTGGAGTCGCGCGGGCCGATGCGCCTGTCGGAGGTGGAGGCGCAGCAGAAGGAAATCCTCAAGGTGGTGCGCCGGCTCGCCGACGAGGGCACGATTGTCATTGTCACCGGCGGCGATGAGGCCATGGTCTGAGCATGCGCAATTACACGCGGTTCATTCCTGGCGAGGAGATTGACGCCGTCGAGCAGTGGGATTTTGGCGCGGTCGATACGCGTGCGCTGCTGTTGGCGGCGCAGGCCAGGGCGCAGCAGCAGGCCGCTGAGCGCGCCCAGGACGATACATTGCGGCAACAGGGATTTGCCGAGGGTTTTGAGCAGGGTCGGGCCCAGGCCACACTGGAAGCGCAGCGCCGGATGAGCGACTTGATGGCCGAGCAGGGTCAGGCTGCGGCGCGCCACTGGGCCCAATTGTTTGAGAGTGCACAGGTCGAGCTGGCCAAGGCCGAGCAAGGCATTGCCCAGGGTGTGCTGGAACTGGCTTGTGAGTTGGCGCGGCAGGTGCTGCGGCGGGAGTTGACCGTGAACCCGCAGGCCCTGCTGCCGGTGCTGCGCGAGGCGCTGGGCCTGTTGCTGGCTGACGGGAAAAATGCGGTGGTTCGCCTCAACGCGGTTGACCGGGATGCCTTGGCGCCGACGCTGGAGACTGAATTTGCCAGCCTCTCCTTGACGCTGGTGACCGACGAGGCGATCGAACCAGGCGGCTGCCTGGTGGAGTCTGCTGGCACCGTGGTGGATGCCACCCTGCCCAAACGCTGGGCGCGGGCCGTGGCCGATCTGGGGGTCAGCCTTGGCTGGGAGCAGGTGGATGAACCCGGCACCTGAGGCCCCGTCGCCGTGGCCACCATTTTTGGCGGAGGCCTGCGAGCGCGTGCGGACCAACGCCGGGCTGGAGGTACGTGGAACCCTGACCCGACTGTCCGGCCTGGTGCTGGAAGCTGCCGGGGTGCGGGCTCCGGTGGGTTCGCAGTGCCTGGTCAGCATGAAATCCCAACCGCCGGTGTTGGCCGAGGTGGTGGGCTTTGCCAATGACCGTGCGTTCCTGATGCCGGCGGGCGATGTGCACGGGCTGTCCAACGGCGCCAGCGTCGCGCCCCTGGCGGCTGATGTGGCGCCGCCCAGGCTGCGTGAGCAGCGGCAAGTGCAGCGGGTGTCGGGCTACGGCATGTTGCGCCTGCCATTGGGGGATGGTCTGCTTGGGCGTGTGGTGGATGCGCAGGGCCAGCCGATGGACCGCATGGGCCCGATTGCCAATGTGGCCGCCAGTCCTCTGAACCGGCAGCCGATCAACGCCATGGACCGGGCGCCGGTGCGGGAACCGCTCGACACCGGGATTCGGGCCATCAACGCGCTGCTGACGGTCGGGCGCGGCCAGCGCGTTGGCCTGTTTGCCGGATCTGGTGTGGGCAAAAGTGTGCTGCTGGGCATGATGGCCCGCTACACGGCCGCCGATGTGATTGTGGTGGGCCTGATTGGCGAACGCGGACGCGAAGTCAAGGAGTTCATCGAGGACATTCTGGGGGCAGAGGGCCGGGCCCGATCGGTGGTGGTGGCGGCCCCGGCCGACGCACCGCCCCTGCTGCGCATGCAGGGCGCGGCCTATGCCACGGCAATCGCCGAGAGTTTCAGGGACAAGGGGCAGCACGTGCTGCTGCTGATGGATTCGTTGACGCGGTATGCGATGGCCCAGCGCGAGATAGCCCTGGCCATCGGCGAGCCGCCGGCCACCAAGGGTTACCCGCCGTCCTGTTTTGCCAGACTTCCGCAACTGGTGGAGCGCAGCGGCAATGGGTTGCATGGCATGGGTTCGATCACGGCGTTTTACACGGTGTTGTCTGAAGGTGACGACCAGCAGGATCCGATTGCCGATGCCGCTCGGGCCATTTTGGACGGGCACATTGTGCTGTCGCGTGCACTGGCGGAGCAGGGGCATTTTCCGGCCATCGACATCGAGCAGTCGGCCTCGCGGGTGATGCACAACGTGGTGTCACGACAGCATTTTGAGATGGCCAGGCGCTTCCGGGCCATTCACTCCCGCTATGAAAAAGGGCGCGATCTGGTACAGATTGGCGCGTATGTGGGAGGGTCAGACCCGGCGCTGGATGAGGCGATTCGCCTGCATGAGGCGATGGCGGCCTTTTTGCAGCAGGACATGCATGAGTCGGCGAGTCTGGCCGACAGTGGCGGCCGGATGTTGGCGGCCATGGATATCGTGGCATGAGACATGACGCGGCAGGTGCTTGACGATGTCTGGCATAAAAAGCGTGTTGCTGGCGATCCATGTGGCCACGCTGCGGCGTGATCAGGCTGCCGCCATGCTGACCCACATGCAGCAGGCGCAGGCGCAGGCGCAGGGCCAAATGGCGCAGTTGCAGAGCTACGCGGATGAAACCCAGACCCGTTGGTCAGCGGCGGCACGGACCAGTGTGTCAACCGAGCTGATGCGGCACCATTACCAGTTCATGGACCGGTTGCACCAGGCGATTGGCTTGCAACAGGGTGTGTTGCAGCAGGCGGCGGACAAGGTGGAGCGCGCCCGGGGCCATTGGCTGGAGACCGAGTCCAGGCTGACTGGCCTGAAGCAGGTGCTCAAGCAGAAGCAGGCTGACTTGGCCCTGGTACAGACGCGGCGCGAACAAAAACAGATGGACGAGTTTGCGGCGATGCAGTCACGCCGGCTGGCCTTGCAAACCGTTCAGGAGGATTCCCGATGACAGTCGAAGCAGCACCCAAACCCGCAGACCCTGCGCGCACCCGGCTCGACAGCGGCCAAAACAGCCGCATCAAGAATGAGGGTGCGCAGGGGAAGGGCGCCAACGCAGGGGGGTTCGCCGGACTGCTGTCCTTGTCGGCGGAAGAGCCGGACCCTGTTGAGCCAGCCTGTGATGCTGATGTGGGACCCGCGTTGACCGCACTGCCTGCTGACGCGGCGCCGCTCGATCTGGCGGGTATGCTGGCACTGCTGGCCGGGCTGGGCGAGGCGCAAGCGCCTGCCCCGGCGCTCTTGACCGTGACCGATGCGACCAAGCCAGGCCCGACGGCCCCGGGTTTGCGTGATGGCACCAAGAGCGGTTTGCGCGCCCTGGCGGCGGCTGGCGCCAAGGCGCCAGGGCGTGCCGATGCGCTGTGGCCCGAAACCGAAGGCAGCGGCAAAGTGAGTGCTGGCCAGCCCAGGCTTGGCACACCAGGCGCTGATGCCGCCGAAACCGCCAGTGGTGCGCTGCAGCCGAACGGCCATGAAGCGGGCGCGGCGCGGGCTGCGCCGTGGTCCGGTGGCAAGGCGGACGCGCTTGGCGGGATGCGCCTCGCAGACGCGGCCAGCGAGCCTGTGCCGCCCAGCCAGTTGGCGGTCACCGTGGGCATGGGGGACGGTTCTGGCCGCTCGCCAGGAGGGAATGCTGACAAAGCGCCCGAGATGGCCGGCAAGCCAGGCTTGGAGAGTCTTAACTCCGGTGCGAGCCTGGCGGCAGACGGTGTTGGCAGCCCAACAGCGGTAGCTGAGACGCCATCGCTGCTGATCTCGGACGCGATGCTGGCCGATACGGTCAGCTATTGGGTGTCGCAGGGGGTGCAAAACGCCGAACTGACGCTGGAAGGCTTGGGTGGTGAGCCGATTGAGGTCAGCATCCAGTTGGCCAACGGCGAGGCCCTGATCGGTTTCAGGTCGGATTTGGCCCAGACACGTCAGTTGATCGAGGGGGCCATGACCGAGTTGAAGGACCTGCTGGCGAACCAGGGCCTGCTGCTGGCCGGCGTGTCGGTGGGAACATCGAGCCGGCAGGACGGCAGCCCGGGCGAGACGCCGCGACGGCCAGGCGGTCGGCTCAGGGGCATTGGCCTAGCCGAGACCGCCATGGTTCAGCCTGCGCCTCGGGCGCTGGGGCCGGTTGGTCAGCGCCTGGATCTGTTTGTTTGACCGCCGGATCCGGCCAAGGGAATGAAAGCCTGGCTTTTACGGCCTTGATTGCGCCACCGTCGGGCCGTTTGTGCTCAATAATGTGGTCCATAGTGATCAATCCAAGGAAATCCAGTGGCGACGAAACCAGACGCTGACAAGGCAGACGCTGATGAGCCCGCCAAGGGGCGGCCCAAAAGCAAGAAGATGCTGTTGATCGGCGGCGTCGTGTTTTTGGTGCTGGTGCTGGTGGGTGGCGGTGCGTTCTTCATGCTGAGCAAGAAAAATGCCGCCAGTGAGGAAGGCGAGGAGGTGGTGCAGGCGGCGCCCAAAGGCCCGCCAACCTACTTGCCCTTGGACAATATGGTGGTGAATCTGGCAGACCCGGGTGGCGAAAAAGTCGCCCAAATCGGCATCACACTGGAGTTGTCAGACGCCAAGGCGACCGAAAAAGTCAAGCCTTTCCTGCCGTCCATCCGTAGCGGTGTGTTGTTGCTGGTTTCCCAGCGTACGGCGGAGGAGCTGCTGGCCATTGAGGGCAAGGAAAAGCTGGCGGAAGACATTTTGCGCGAGGCATCCAAACCGTTCGAGCCGCCTGAAGCGGCAAAGCCGAAGAAGGAGTCTGCCAAAACCAAGAAGAAGGCGACTGACAAGCCCGCCGCCGACGAAAACCCGGTGCGGGGTGTGCTATTTTCCAGCTTCATTGTGCAGTGAAGCTGATACGCCGAGCCATTCATGAGTGAATCATTTTTATCCCAGGAAGAAGTTGACGCCCTGCTGGAGGGGGTGACTGGCGAAAGTCAGAAGCTCTCGGAGGAGTTGCAGGAGCAGGGCGAGGTCAGGGCCTACAGCATCTCGAGCCAGGAGCGCATTGTGCGGGGGCGTATGCCCTCGATGGAGATCGTGAACGAACGGTTTGCGCGTAACCTGAGGGTTGGTTTGTTCAACCTGATTCGCCGTAGCCCCGAGATTTCCTTGGGGCCTGTCGCTGTGCAGCGCTACAGCGCTTTTTTGCGCGAGCTGGCGGTGCCGACCAACTTCAACATCATGGCCATCCGGCCGCTGCGCGGCAGCGGTCTGATTGTGTGCGAACCCGCTTTGGTGTTTGGCATCATCGAGATGTTGTACGGCGGGGTGGGCAAGTTCAAGACCCGGATCGAGGGGCGTGAGTTTTCTGCCACCGAGCAGCGGATCATTGACCGGCTGTTGGGCGTCATCACTGAAGAGTACAAAAAGGCTTGGAAGGGCATTTATCCGCTGGAACTGGAATACCAGCGTTCTGAAATGCAGCCACAGTTTGCCAATATAGCGACGCCGAGCGAGATCGTTGTCTCTACGCACTTCCAGATCGAAATTGGCGACATTGCCGGAGCCATTCACTTTTGCATGCCGTATGCGACGCTGGAGCCGATTCGCGACGTTCTGTATTCGTCCACGCAGGGCGATTCGGTGGAGGTGGACCGGCGGTGGGTGAATGTCTTGACCCAGGAGATCCAGGCGGCTGAGGTGGTGCTGGTGGCCGAGTTGGCCCGTGCGGACACCACCATCGAGCAATTGATGGCTATCAAACCGGGTGATTTCATCGAGCTGGACCGAAAGTCCAAAATTGAGGCCACCATCGCCGGGGTGCCTGTGTTTGAATGCCACTACGGGACGCACAATGCCAAATACGCTTTGCGCGTCGACAGAAGTTTGAGGGGCAATGACCTTGCCTGGATGGGAGATCGACATGGCAACTGACAACAATACGCCAGAAGACGACGGCATGGCCAGCTGGGCCGAGGCCCTGCAGGAGCAGCGGACCTCCGAGGGTGGCATGGGGGTGGAGCCAGGCGGCATCCTGTCCGGCGAGCCCTCGCGTGCGTTTTCTGGTGCGCCACCGTCAGGCGAAGTGCCGATCAGCGACATCAACCGCGTGCTCGACATTCCGGTGCAGCTGTCGGTTGAGTTGGGGCGGACGCGGGTGCCGATCAAACACATCTTGCAGCTGGGGCAAGGCTCAGTGGTGGAGCTGGACGCGCTGGCGGGGGAGCCCATGGATGTGCTGGTGAACGGGTACCTGATTGCACAGGGCGAGGTGGTGGTGGTGAATGACAAGTTCGGTATCCGGCTGACCGACGTGGTCACGCCGTCAGAGCGTTTGCGTCGGGTCAGCAAGGGATAGCGGGCCGATGACGCAGACGCTGGTACTGGTTGCTGTTTTCGTTTTCTTGTTGGCCTTGGCGCCAATGGCTGTCAAATGGTTGAAACAGCGCTCACCGGGAGGCCTGCAGGGCATGGCCTCGGCAGCCCGGATCGTGTCGGTGTTGGCGGTGGGCCCTCACCAAAGGGTGGTGACGGTGGAGGTCGGGCCCGAAGGGGCTCGCGTCTGGTTGACGCTGGGCGTCACCGCGCAGACCATCACCTGCCTGCATACCTCACCGGTGGCGGCGGCCAATGTCGCGGTGCCACCCTTGGCGCTGCGCCAGACGGCAGAGGGCGAGTGATGTCAAAATTTTCTCTGCGTTGTGTCTGCAGCCGTGCTGCGCGTGCATGCAGGCGCCCGCAAGCTTGGCTCTTGGGGCTGGCTTTGGGTTTCATGGGGCACTCTGTGGCGCTGGCCCAGGCCGGCGGACAGTTACCTCTGCTGGTGGGGAGCGGCGGTTCCAATCTGAGCTTTTCCGTGCCGGTGCAGACCTTGCTGTTTTTCACAGCCTTGTCGTTTTTGCCGGCAGTCTTGCTGATGATGACTGGCTTCACCCGGATCGTCATCGTGCTGTCGCTGTTGCGGCAGGCCTTGGGCACTCAGTCTGCACCGCCAAACCAGGTGATCGTCGGGCTGTCCTTGTTTCTGACTTTTTTTGTGATGGGGCCGACGCTGGATAAGGTCTACGCCGAAGCCTATCTGCCGTACACCAAAAACGCGATGCCCTTCGAGCAGGCGCTGGAGAAGGCCGAAGCGCCCTTGCGTCAGTTCATGAGCAAGCAGACCCGGCAGTCCGACCTGGCCCTGTTCGTCCGCTTAGCCAAGCTCGAGCCCGGGGTGACGGCGCAAACCGCGCCAATTCGGGTACTGGTGCCAGCGTTTGTGATCAGCGAGCTGAAATCCGCGTTCCAGATCGGCTTCATGATCTTCATCCCCTTTTTGGTGATCGACATTGTGGTCGCGAGTGTGCTGATGTCGCTGGGCATGATGATGCTGTCGCCGGTGCTGGTCGCGTTGCCATTCAAATTGATGCTGTTTGTGCTGGCGGACGGCTGGAATCTGCTGATTGGCTCGCTGGCGGCCAGTTTTGCGGTCTGAGGTCTGCCTGTGAATTCACAAATGGTGTTGACAATGGGGCAGGAGGCTCTGCTGATGCTGCTGTTGGTCTCCGCGCCAGTGCTGGGGATCGTGCTGGTGGTGGGTCTTGTGATCAGCCTGTTTCAGGCGGTCACCCAAATCAATGAGGCGACGCTGGCCTTTGTTCCGAAGCTGCTGGCCGCCATCGCGGTCTTTGCGCTGGCCGGACCCTGGATGCTCACGATGTTGGTCGAGTACATCCGGCGGGTGATCGAGGCCATGCCGGCTGCTGTGGTTTGAGCGGCTGGAGCGGCCATGATCTCCCTGACTGAAGCGCAGGTGGTGGCCTGGGTGTCGCCCCTGATCTGGCCGTTCCTGAGGGTGCTTGCGGTCTTTACGTCGGCGCCGATCTTTTCCTCCAAAGCCTTTCCTGTCCGGGCCCGGATTGGCCTGGCTCTGCTGGTCGCGGTCGCCGCCCAGCCCAGCTTGTCGGGGCAGCCCGTGATCAGCATCACCAGCCCCGAGGCTTTTGGCGCCGTGGCGCAACAGGTGGGCATTGGTCTGGCCATCGGTTTCACGGTGCGGCTAGTTTTTTCGGCGGTGGAACTGGCGGGCGAGGTGGTGGGTTTTCAGATGGGGCTGAACTTTGCCGCTTTTTTTAATCCATCACTGAACACGCAGTCCAGCGCGGTGGCCACCTTCTTCGGCCAAATGGCGACCTTTCTCTTCATCGTGATGAATGGGCACCTGATGGTGTTGATGGCGGTGATCAAGAGTTTCGATGCTTTTCCCGTTGATCAGAATTTCCTGGAGTCGGTGCGGCAATTGAAGCTGTACAGCCTTGGCTCGGATTTGTTTGCCAGTGCGCTGTGGATCGCGCTGCCGATGCTGGGCATGCTGATGTTCGTTAACCTCGGGCTGGGGATCGTGTCGCGGGTGGCGCCGCAAATGAACATTTACGCGATCGGGTTTCCGATCACCCTGACGGTGGGCTTGATCGGCATCACCGTGACGCTCCCCATGCTGGACCAACCCCTGATGGCGCTGATGGAGCGGGCCATTGATCTTTTTCTGAAGCGCTAGACGCCCAAGGTCAGACCAGGCCGTTGCGGATGGCGTACACGGTGAGTTCGGCATTGTTGCCGAGTTTGAGTTTTTCCAGCACCCGCGAACGGTAGACGCTGACGGTCTTGGGGCTCAGCATCAGTTCCTCGGCAATGTCAGACAGTCGCTTGCCTGAGGCGATCTTGAGCAGGGTCTGGAGTTCACGCTCTGACAAAGTGGCGTGCAGACTTTCGCTCTCAGGCGCGTTGAGACTTTCCACCAGCATGTGGGCCACGTCTGGCGTGACGTACTTGCGGCCCTGCGCCACGGTGCGCACGGCATTGATCAGATCTGCCGGGTCACCAGCCTTGTTGAGGTAGCCTTGGGCGCCAGCGCGCAGGCAGCGGATGGCATATTGGTCTTCCGGAAACATGGAGACGATCAGGACTTTGATGGCGGAGCCGGATTCGCGCAGGCTGGAGAGTACTTCCAGCCCGCCACGGCCAGGCATGTTCAGGT
This sequence comes from Pseudomonadota bacterium, assembly GCA_041182225.1. Taxonomy (GTDB): domain Bacteria; phylum Pseudomonadota; class Gammaproteobacteria; order Burkholderiales; family Burkholderiaceae_C; genus Rhodoferax. The sequence continues at coordinate 34,516 of JBEGOC010000015.1, forward strand.
CCAGAACCAGGACATCGCATGCGGCATTGCGAATCTGCTCGCGTACATCAGCGTAGCTGGCGGCTTCAGCCGTGACTTGGATGTCAACGGCCTCGGACAAGGTTTCTCGGATGCCGCGCCGGACCATGGCGTGGTCGTCGCAGAGGATGACGCGGATCATGTCAGTCAGGCTCCTGTGGCAGCTTGGGGTCTGATGGCGGCAGCGGTACCGACAGGATGATGGAGACGCCGCGGTCCCCGTAGCTGCTGATATCCAGCCATCCGCCCACCGTGCGCGCCCGCTCTTGAAGGCCGCGCAGTCCAAAGGACTTGGGTTTTGCCAACGCCTCCGGTGCCATGCCCTGCCCGTTGTCTCGGACCTCAAGGGTCAGGACCTGTTCGGCGTCTGACAGCTCCAGGGTGACCTGGTCGCATTGGGCGTGCTTGCCGATGTTGGTCAAGGCTTCCTGTGCCGTGCGGTAGGCGACAAGCTGTATCGCCTTGGGAATATCCCTGTCATCGCCAAAGGCATGGACGACCGTCGTGGTCCCAGTGCGCTTGGCGAAGCTCTCTGCCAACCACTGCACGGCCGCCACGAGCCCTTGGTCAAGAATAGCAGGCCGGAGGTTGCGCATGATGCGCTGGCTGGCGTCGATCGCGTGGCGCAGCATGTCCTCGGCGGATTGGATGTGTTGTTTCGCGGGCAGATCGGCGCTGTGCCGGTCCAGCCAAGACAAGTCGAAGCGGATGGCAGCCAATGCACCCCCAATGTCGTCATGGATTTCGCGAGCAATGGCCGCGCGTTCCTGCTCGATCGTCGCTTGCAGGTGCTCAGCGAAGTCGGCCAGTCGTTGCCGGGATTGCGCCAGCTCCAGATCGGCCGCTTGCTTGTCGCGTCGGATGGCCTGAAGTTCGAGAACGCGCCGAATGGCAGCGGGCACACGATGGATGTCGTCCTTGGGCAGGTAGTCGCTGATGCCAAGTTTGATCGCGGCAACCGCAGCAGATTCCCCAATCGCACCCGAGAGCAATATGAAGGGCGGTGGGTCGGCCAGCCCCTGAAGCAGCTGCCACGCATCCAGTGCGGTAAAGCCAGCCAGCCGGTAATCGGCCAGAACAATGTCAAAAGGGCGGGTAGACAGCTGGTCCGAAAAGCTCGACAAGCTTTCGACCCGGTGCAGTTCAAAAGCGTCGCCGCTGCGCTCCAGGGCTCTGCGGACAAGCGCATGGTCCACATCGGAGTCTTCCAGATGCAGGATCCGCAATGTTGTTTGGATCTCGCTGTTTTGGGGCATGATGAACGGTATGATTGTGCATTATTTTGAGGCTGTCGCAGCCGCGCTTCGCATGGAACCCGGAAGAGATCAGGCCTATGGATAAACTGCTGTTTGTCGGCCAATGTTGAGGCTGGCAGGCTGTATTGGATAAGGGAATGCCGGAGATCAATTTGCCCCCCTCAGAGCCATCGGTGGCTGTGCCGCTGTTATTGGTGGCTGATCTGCAGGACTCGCTGCTGACGGTGGTCCATGACCTCAAGCGGCTTGATGGCCTGCTGGCCCATGCCTTGGACAACCTCATGGACCGTTTTACCAGTGCGACCACCCATCTGGATAGCCCGGACCTGGTGCGCACCGATGACCTGGATGCCGCCCGTAGCGCGGTTCGTGCGGCCGTGATCGAGCTGCAGTTTCAGGACATCGCTTCGCAATTGATTGCCCACGCGTCCAAGACGCTGCAGGGGTGTGCCTACCGGCTTGCGGCTGAGTCCATGGGTTCTGAGGATGGCGAAGCCGTCCCCTTTGTTGAAGACGCACCGAACCGACCCAATCCCGTCACTCAGGACGAGATGGACGCTGGGTCGGTTGAGCTTTTTTGAGTTGCTGCTGACGCTGTATTTTGCGATCGCCGGAGTTATACATGGCTTTTATCCTCGCAGTTGATGATTCCCCTTCCATGCGCAAGATGGTGTCTTTTACCCTCACAGGCGCCGGGTACCAGGTGGTTGAGGCCGTGGACGGGGTAGATGCTTACGAAAAGGCCCAGCTCCAGCCGTTTGACCTGGTCCTGACTGACCAAAATATGCCCCGGCTCGATGGCCTGGGCCTGACCCGCCGGCTGAGAGATCATCCGCAGTTCAGGACGGTCCCCATACTTGTGCTGACCACCGAGTCCAGCGATTTGATGAAGCAGGCCGGTCGGGCAGCGGGCGCCACGGGTTGGCTTGTAAAGCCCTTCGACCCGGCTCGGCTGCTGGAAGTGATCAAGAAAGTTTTACGGTAGATGACGGCTTTGGCATTCGGCCGTTGAACGCGTCGCCACAATCAGGAACTCAATATGTCGGAAGCACATCAGCAGGGCAGCGGCACGGAGGGTGATTTTGACCTGACGCAGTTTTACCAGATCTTCTTTGAAGAGGCTGCAGAAAACATCGACCAGATGGAGCGGACGCTGCTCAGTCTGAATCTGCAGACGGCAGATGATGAAGAGTTGAATGGCATTTTCCGTTGCGCCCATTCAGTCAAGGGCGGCGCCGCGACCTTCGGATTTTCCGATGTGGCTGAGCTCACGCATCAGATGGAGTCGTTATTGGACCGCCTGCGGCGCCATGAACTGCAGCCCACTGCGGCCATGGTGGATGTGCTGCTGGAGTCGGCCGATGTTTCGCGCCACCTTCTTGCGCGTCATCAGGCCGGCGGGGCTGGTGATGCCCCCGAGACGGCGGACTTGGTCGCTCGGATACGTCATCTGGCGTCGGGTGCCGCCAGTGCAGCTGAGGCCACCGCAACGGCCGAGGCCGACCCACCCAAAGCGACCGATCGATCACAACAGGCCTTGCCGAATCCGCCGGTAGCGCCCTTGTCCCACGCGGTCGACGGGCTGCGAACCTTAGCGGTCAGCGTTGGTCCGCTGAAGAATATGGCGGCGGCGGAGGCGATCCGGGAGCTGTTTCGCGATATTCCCGATCTGGGCACGATCGACGACCTTCCCAGTGATCAGGACGATATCCGGAAGTTCACGGTGCGCACCACCACGGCCACGGAGGAGTTACTCGACCTGTTTGAGTTTCATGTCTCGCGTGAACATATCAAAATCACAGATGCGGCGAACACGGCATCTGCCGAGGTACCGCTAGCGCCTGCCGAAGCCGTGGGCAAAACTGAACAAACTCAGGTGCAGCCGCCTGGCCCGGCGCTGGTCGTGGCAAACGCCGCCGGGTTTGGTTTTTTCGAAGGCGCACCAGGGGCACCGGGCGTCACCGAGCCGGCGCCAGCCCAACCGCCCACTGTTGCGGAGTCCGGCGTGTCGCTAGGCCGACCAGTCGCGAAGCCTGCCGCGCCTCCGGCCCAAGTTGAGGCGGCCACCATTCGGGTGTCGATCAGTAAGGTTGACCAGTTGATCAATCTGGTCGGCGAACTGGTCATCACCCAGGCGATGCTTGCGCAGAACAGCCGTGCATTGGACGCCGCCCTCTACCAAAAAATGCTGACTGGGCTGGCTGATCTCGACAGGAACACGCGGGACTTGCAGGAGTCCGTGATGTCGATCCGCATGATTCCGATGTCCGTGGTGTTTAGTCGGTTTCCAAGGATGTTGAGGGACTTGGCGTCCAAGCTTGGGAAGAAAGTCGATTTCGTGACTTTGGGCGAATCGACTGAGCTTGACAAAGGCTTGGTCGAGAAGATCACCGACCCATTGACGCACCTGGTGCGAAACAGCTGCGATCATGGGGTGGAAACGCCCGACGAACGTCGACGCGCCGGTAAATCCGAGACCGGCACCATCACCTTGTCGGCGGCCCATCAGGGTGGTTCCATCGTGATCGAAGTCCGTGACGACGGCCGTGGCATGTCAAGAGAGAAGATTCTGAACAAGGCGCGTCAGAGAGGTCTCGATGTTTCGGATCAAATGCCGGATTCAGAGGTTTGGCAATTGATCTTCGCGCCGGGATTTTCCACGGCCGAAGTCGTGACCGATGTGTCTGGCCGGGGTGTCGGCATGGACGTGGTCAAACGCAATATTGCAGCCTTGAACGGCACGGTTGAAATTGATTCTGCCGAGGGCTACGGCATGAAGGTGTCCGTGCGTTTGCCCCTGACCCTGGCGATCATGGACGGAATGTCCGTGGGGGTGGGTAAAGAAGTTTACATGTTGCCGCTGTCCTCGGTCATTGAGTCGTTCCAGGTCAAAGCCGATGCCATCAACACAGTGGGGCAAGGCGGTCAATTGGTCAAGGTTCGGGAAGAGTACATGCCAGTCGTCGAGCTTGAGCGGGTGTTCCAGATTCCCCGGCAGGACCGAAGCCGACCCAGCGACATCATGGTCGTGATCGAGGCGGAAGGCAGTCGTGTGGCATTGCTGGTCGACGATCTCTTGGGTCAGCAACAGGTGGTTGTGAAAAACCTGGAATCGAATTACCGGAAGATTCCCAATGTGTCTGGCGCCACGATTCTTGGCGATGGCAAGGTTGCTTTGATTTTGGATACCGGCGCCCTGGTTCGTCGATCCCGCCATTGACCCCGACCGCCAACAAGGAGTTGAGATGACATCCACTGATTTGCCGTCGGGCACTGCCTTGGCGATGGCCAAGGGAAGTGAGTATTTGACCTTCCGCCTGGATCGGGAGGAATACGGCATTGATATTCTGAAAGTTCAGGAAATTCGGGGCTATGAGCCGCCGACACGGATTGCCCATGCTCCCTCGTTTGTGAAGGGTGTATTCAATTTGCGCGGAACCATCGTGCCCATCGTTGATCTCCGTCTGAAGTTCAATTGCGTCAAGGCGGACTACGATGCATCAACGGTGGTGATCGTCCTCAACCTGCCCCGACGCATCGTTGGCATCGTGGTTGACTCGGTCAGCGACGTCTTGAACCTGTCACCGGAAGACCTCAAGCCTGCGCCCGAAATCGACACAGTGATTGACAGCGATGCCGTGATTGGTTTGGGTGCATTGAAGGAGCGCATGTTGATACTGCTTGACATTGAGAGGCTGATGTCCAGCCAGGGGATGGCGCTCGTTTCAGAGCCGGGGGTTTGATGGGCAAGAACCTCGGCGGAGGGTGTGCAGGGCGATGCACCGTATGAGTGGCAGGTATGGGACTTGATCGCACGAAGGGTGGGCACTCGACGGAACTGGCAGGCGACGAACTAGGCGCCCGAGAGTTTTCCTGGACGCATGCAGACTTTGTTCGGGTCCAGGCCTTGATCTATCGTCGTGCGGGAATCAGCCTGCACGACGGTAAGCACGCCATGGTGTACAGCCGCCTTTCAAGGCGATTGCGGGAAACGGGCCACCAAAGTTTCAGAGACTACCTGGGATGGCTGGAGGCGGATGATGGCGCAGAGTGGCAGGAATTTGTCAATGCCCTGACCACCAACCTGACTTCCTTTTTCCGGGAACAACATCACTTCGAGATGTTGGCCAACCACTTGCTGGCGCATCCGGGGCGGTCCTGGAAAATCTGGTGCAGTGCCGCCTCGACGGGCGAGGAGCCTTATTCCATACTCATCACGGCGATTGAAGCGCTTGGGACCAACGCCAGCGTGTCCCTTGTGGCCAGCGACATTGATTCAAAGGTATTGACTGTGGCAGGTCGGGGTGCTTACCGTATGGAAGGACTCAAGGGCGTCAATTCTCAACGGCTTCATCGGTTTTTCATGCGGGGCACCGGTGGCAACGAGGGGCTGGTCAGGATCAAGCCCGAACTGAGGTCGATGGTTCAGTTCATCAATGTGAATTTGATCCGTGACGACTGGCCCTTTCGTGATCGGTTCGATGTGGTTTTTTGTCGCAACGTGATGATCTACTTTGATGGACCAACGCAGAGGAAGGTTCTGGAGCGAATTCATCGTGTGATGGCGCCTGGCGGCTTGCTGTTTGTGGGCCACGCGGAGAATTTCGGAGAGTCCCGCGACTTGTTCCTGCTCAAGGGTAAGACGGTTTATGAGAGACTTTAGCGGCGCGACGGGGGGCGGTGCACGGCTGTCCCGCGTCGAGGCCTTGAAGCGGGAGCATCGTGAGCCCGGAGAAGCCTCTTTTTTCTACAATGACCATCACTTCCAGTACGATGCCGTCAAGGTACTGCCGGGCGAGTATTTTGTGTCGACCGAAGATATTTTGATCACGACGGTTCTCGGCTCCTGTATCGCTGCCTGCATTTGGGATGCCAAAGCGCGCGCTGGCGGCATGAACCATTTCATGTTGCCGGATGGTGACGGTATGGATGGTCTTGGCCGATATGGGTCCTTCGCAATGGAGTTGCTGATCAATGGGCTGATCAAGAAAGGTGCGCGGCGGGAGTCCATGCAAGCCAAAGTGTTTGGTGGCGCGCAGGTCATGGCAGGTTTTACCACCATGAACGTCGGGGAGCGCAACACGCGGTTCGTGCTCGACTACCTGGCAACAGAACGAATCCCGGTGGTGTCCCAGGACGTACTGGACATCCACCCGCGAAAAGTCTGCTTTTTCCCTGTCTCTGGCAAGGCGTTGGTGAAGCGCTTGGCCCACTCGCATCCAGAATCCCTTGTCGTCGAGGAGCGCAAGGTCAGTGCGGCGGTGGTGGCGCGCTCGAATGCCGGGGGCTCTGTCGATCTCTTCTGAGGATCATGTGTTGAACAAAATTCGAGTGGTGGTTGTGGATGATTCCGCGCTGGTAAGGAGCTTGCTGGCCGAAATCATCAATCGTCAGCCTGACATGGCGTGTGTCGGTGCGGCCAGTGATCCGCTGGTGGCTCGCGAGATGATTCGTGAACTTGACCCCGATGTCATCACGCTAGATGTTGAAATGCCCAAGATGGATGGCATCGAATTTCTAGGACGGCTGATGCGTCTCAGACCGATGCCTGTCGTCATGATCTCAACATTGACGGAGCGTGGCGCAGATGTCACGATGAGAGCCTTGGAGTTGGGCGCCATTGACTTCGTGGCCAAACCGAAGCTGGGTTTGGCCGATGGGTTGGCTCAACTAGCCACCCAAATTGTCGAAAAAATCCGCATTGCGTCGGCAGCGCGAGTGCGCCGCAAGGACCCTGTCGCGTCGACACTGATCCCCGCACAAGCCAGCCCAGCGAAGGCAGCGTCTTCTCTGAAGATAACGGCCGCAGTCGCTTCGAGGAAAGTGGTCTTCATCGGCGCATCGACGGGAGGCACCGAAGCCATTCGGGAGATCCTGACACGGATGCCAGCAGAATCACCGCCAATTCTGATCACCCAACACATGCCGGCCGGCTTCACGCGCAGTTTTGCATCCCGTCTGGACTCGCTGTGCGAGATCACGGTCAAGGAGGCGGTCAATGGCGAGGCAATCCAGCCGGGCCACGCCTACATCGCACCTGGGGGCAAGCAGTTCTATCTCAGTCGGGTTGGTGGCAGGTTGGAGGCAGTCGTAGATGATTCTGAGCTGGTGAACCGGCACAAGCCGTCGGTCGAGGTGCTGTTCAGGTCTGCCAAGGCGCTGCTCGGCGACAACGCCATTGGTGTGATGCTGACCGGAATGGGCAGCGATGGCGCCAAGGCGCTCAAGGATATGAGAGACGCAGGCAGCTACAACATTGTTCAGGATGAAGCCACTTCTGTTGTGTTCGGGATGCCGCGGGAGGCTATTTCACTGGGAGCGGCCAACGAAGTGTTGCCCATCACAGAGATAGCACCGGCATTGATCGCCAGACTACGCTCTTTTTGAGTGTTGCGGTGCGGTGGCTAAGGCGCTTTTGGTGCTGCGCGTGGACACGGAGGATGCGACCAGAACAAAAAGCCAACATGGGGTGGAAAGTTGTCGTAGAATCCGGCTCCCCGCCCAGGATAAGACGTCTGACACGACTGTTCAGCAGGCCGGGCGGTTTGGCAAAAAGCGAAATTTATCAAAAAAATTGCCAAAGTTCAGATTTCCGTGTCATAATACAAGGCTTCGCTGATTGCAGCGGTGCTAGAGAAGGCAAGGGGCCCCGTGGTGGGGATGCTCAGAGAGTTCTTTAAAAACATACAGCCGATAAGCGTGGGCGTTTGA
>JBEGOC010000016.1:0-21867 GCA_041182225.1 Pseudomonadota bacterium
AGCGCGTGTTCAAAGCGCTCAGTGACCATGATGAAAGCGGCGCCTTGCGGCGCGTCCACTTACCGTTGCGGGGGCAGCGCAGGTTAGGTGGGCTGTTGCCAGCCCGGGCCCTCCTGCTTCCCGTTGAACCGCGACGTGTGAACCACGCAGCGAGCACCAACGAACGCGATCTTACCGCACACCCTGCCGACCCAGGCCAGCGCCAAACCCTACAATGCAGAGCCTATGCTGTCCCAGTCCGACTTCGACCAGATCGCCGAACGGGTGGAGCGCCTGCTGTTACGCCATGACGAACTGCAGCGCACCAACGCCCTGCTCAGCGCCCAGGTCGAGGCTGTCACGCGGGAGCGCGATTCGCTCAAATCGCGCTTGAGCGCAGCCCGGTCACGGGTCGATGCGCTGCTGGAGCGGTTGCCCGATGCCAGCGCCGCCACCAAAGACACGCCATGAAGCAGCTCGAAGTGCAGATCATGGGTCAGAGCTACCTGCTGGGCTGCCCCGACGGCGGCGAGGCCCGCCTGCTCGAAGCAGCGCACCAGGTGGATCAAGCCATGTGCAAGATTCGCGACGCCGGCAAGGTGCGTGCGCGCGACCGCATCGCCGTGCTGGCCGCATTGAACCTGGCCTTTGACCTGGGCGAAACGCTGCGCCAGGCCACCTTGGCGGCGACCACCCCGCCGCCGGCTGCGCAGCCGGCCAGCACGACAGCAGCGGTCGCGCCAACTGGCGAGGCACCCGAGATGCAGGCCCAGGTGCAAGGCTTGTTGTCTCGGCTGGACGCGGCACTCAGCGAAGACGGCCGCCTGATCTGACAATTTTGATCCTGCGCAGCACGGCGCAGGCGTCCAGCCTGCACGCTAGAGGCTCTTGTCTCAGGGGCCCCCATGACTCACCGATTGACTGGGGCGCACCGCCTGGTCTGCGCCGCCCTGCTGTGTCTCAGCCCGGATTGGGCCAGCGCTGAAGGCCTGACCGACCATTGGCAGGACATGTGGCAGGACACCCGCGCCCTGCGGTGGGAGAGCGGTTTGCTCGTCGGCGGCACGGCCGTCATCGGTTTGCGCGACTGGAACTGGGGTAGCCAGCCCACCTTCAACACGCGCAACGAGGGCTGGTTCGGGCCAGACACCGATTCCGGCGGCACCGACAAGCTGGCCCATGCCTATTCGGCCTATTTCATGACCAACGGCTTGGCCGAGCAATTGCAGCGCCAGGGCCGAAGCAGCGAGCGTGCCGCGCTCAGCGCCACCCTGCTGACCCAGGCCGTGCTGCTGGGCGTGGAGCTGTTTGACGGCTATTCGGTCAATTACGGCTGGTCCAACCAGGACGTGGTGATGAACCTCCTCGGCTCGGGTGCCGCCTACCTGCGCCAGACCCAACCCAAGCTGCGCGACCGAATCGATGTCCGGCTGGAGTATCGGCCCTCGGGCTACCGGGGTTTCAGCCCGGTCGGTGACTACGCCGGGCAAAAGTACCTGGTAGCGTTCAAGCTGTCAGGGCTGGACGCCACGCGCGACTCCCCACTGCGCTACCTGGAACTGCACGCGGGCTACTACGCCCGCGGGTTCAGCCCGGAAGAAGTGGCCGACGGCCGCAGTCGCAGCCGGCAGGGCTTTGTCGGGATCGGCCTCAACTTAAACGCCTTGCTGTGGGGGGCTCGCCACCCCAATGAACCGCCGACGCAGCGCTACGGACGCCTGTTCTTCGAACACATCCAAATGCCGGCGACCGCTTTTCATGCGCCATGACATGGCAAGCTCATGTCAGTGACCTTCAACCCGCAAACGGCGCTTGCGCACCCCGCGGTCAGGCCTACAATGACCCTGTCTGCAGTGCGTGCCGGGCTTTATATTTCCTTGAACCAATGCTCTTAGAGCCCGGGCTTGGAACATTTCTGCACAAGCGTGACCATCTCGCGTCAGATGGACCCAATGTGCCGCTGACCTCGCCCACCTGAACCCCGGTTCAGGATGCCGGTCCGGTGGCACTGCAGACACCTTTTCAGGTGACTTGGTCGAGCTGTTGAATGCCCGACAGCAACCAGCCGCTGTTGGCTTGGCGTGACTTGCTCAAATGCCAGATTTCGCTGAACGACTCGTCGGGTGCCCCGCTGTCGTCGCGAATCACACCGGCAAAGCGCACGCTGACCACGTAGCGGTCGGCATCTTCTTCCACGTCGATGACCTTGGCCTCGATGCTGAGCACATCCGTTTTCTGCTTGGTGGCGCCGCGCTCGGACAGGGCCATTTTCAGTTCGGCAAACATCTCAGGCGTGGTGAACTGCCGGATGTCATTCAGATCGCCCGCATCATTGGCCGCCTGCAGGCGGATGAAGTTCACTTTGGCGTTGCGCTCGAAGCTTTCGGCATCAAAGTCGGCAGGCAAGGTACCGGTGGCCGCCGAACCGCCGTCCAGGGCGGAACCGATCATGGAGCCGCCGGCGGGCATGGCCACCTTGTAGGCGGGAGCGGTCGGGTTGGCTGCGCTTGCGTCTGCGCTGGCGCCGGCGTAGGCCAGTCCACCCGCCCGGGATGCTCCGCCTTGCTGGGCGGCTGCGCGTTTACGCATGAAGAAACCAATCGCTGCCATGATGGCGAAGGCCAGCAGGCCGATCATGACCATCGAGGCCAATTCATCGCCAAAGCCCAGGTGCGAGGCCAGCGCCGCCAACCCAAGGCCAGCGGCAAGGCCGGCGATCGGGCCCATCCATGAGCGCTTGGACGCTGCAGCAGCAGGTGCTGCGGCGGCAGCGGCTGCGGCTGGTGGCGCGACTGCGGCGGCCGGCGCCTTGTCCGGTCCCACGTTACGTTGCGTCCCCATGGATTTACCGCCGCCCATACGTTTGGCCGCTTCAGCGTCCATGGCCAGGGTTGAAATGCCGAGGGTCAACACCACGGCCATGAGAGAGAGAAATTTTTTCACGCGAATCTCCTTAAAAAATGTGGATAACCTCGCGCAGGATACGCCACGGATAGCCTTTAAAAAAGCATTATTTAATTTAATTAAGCTTCGAAAAAACAGGAGTAAACCGCCAGCCCAAGTCACTTTCTAGGGGTTGTGAAGGGCAGGCTGCAGCAGGCGCAGCACCAGCGGATGCTGCACTTTCTTCTCGGTGCCGATGGCATAGAAATGCTCCATCACACCCTCGCAGCCGCCCAGGCGCTGCATGCCGCCGTCGGCCAGCAGGTCGTCCTGCACCCATTCGGCGGCAGGAAACACCCCCATGCCGCTGGCGCCAAAGGTCTTCAGCAAAGCGCTGTCCTCGAATTCGCCCACAATGCGCGGCCGGATGACACGCTGCTCCAACCACAGGTCCAGGCGCGCACGCACCGCCGCGTGTCCGGTGGGCAACAGCATCGGCAGCGTCGCCAGGCTGGCCGGAAAATCGGGCGCAGCCGCCTTGACCCATTCGGCAACACCGTACCAGGCCATGGCCGAAGAGCCGAGCGCGTGGTTGTAGAGCTTGATGTTGGCGTTGTTGGGCGCCGGCCGGTCGGACAGCACCACGTCGAGCCGGTGCAGCGCCAGGTCGCCCAGCAGATCGTCAAACTCCCCCTCATGGCACAGCAGGCGCAAATTGGGCTCACCCAGCACGGGCTGCAACAACCGGTGCACCACGAGCTTGGGCAAGCCATCCGAGATTCCCACCGCCAAACGGACTGAGGGAGCGCTGACCGCAGCGCGCACCTGGTCAGGCAGTCGCTCGCCCAACTGAAAAATCTGGTCGGCCTGCTGCATGGCGGCCAGGCCGGCGTCGGTCAGCACCAGGCCGCGGCCAGCCGGCTTGAGCAGGGCATAACCGAGCGAGCGCTCCAGTTCCCGCACCTGAGCGCTCACGGTTTGCACCGCCATACCCAGTTTGTCGGCCGCGCGGGTGATGCCGCCTTCCTTGGCCACCACCCAAAAATAGTACAGGTGTTTGTAGTTGAATGAGGTGCTCATGGTCAGCAATATCAGGAGGTTGATCGGGCCAGCGCCAGTGGGGTCGAGTCTAGGGGAGTTCCGCACCACAGTCTTTGAAAGGGTCAGATTGCAAGGGTCAGACCGGCCGGGTTGATAAACTGTGGGCACCAGTCCATGGAGCCGTAATGCCTGACATCCTGAGAGACCTCCTTGCCAACGGTGCCGACAAGGCGCCTGCCATTTCCGCGCCGGGGCGCCCTGCGCTGACTTTTGGCGCGCTGAGGACGCTGATCGGTGACACACTGGGGCAACTCAATGCGCTGGGCATCGGTCGCCATGACCGGGTGGCGATCGTGTTGGCCAACGGGCCGGAGATGGCCACCTGTTTCATGGCCTGTGCCAGCGGCGTCACCAGCGCACCACTGAATCCGGCCTACCGGGCCGATGAATTCGAGTTCTATCTGACCGACCTGAAAGCACGCGCCCTGATCGTCGAACAGGGCAGTACTTCACCCGCGATTGAGGTGGCTGGCAAACTGGGCGTGCGCGTGATTGACCTCATCGCCAGCCCGGGCCAGCCCGCCGGTTACTTTGTGCTCCAAGCGCGCGACGGTGTGCCCGCGTCAGCCCCGGCTGTCGCCGGAGGCTTTGCCCAGCCGGGCGATGTGTCAATGGTGCTGCACACCTCGGGCACCACCTCGCGCCCCAAGATCGTGCCGCTGTCTCAGGCCAATCTGGTGGCCTCGGCCACCAACATCCGCCGCTCGCTGCAATTCACCGCCCAGGATTGCGGCCTCAATGTGATGCCGCTGTTTCACATCCACGGCCTGATCGCCGGCGTGCTGGCGCCGCTCGCGGCCGGCTCCCAGGTGTTCTGTACGCCCGGCTTCAATGCCCTGAAGTTTTTCAGCTGGATGGACGAGGCCAAGCCCAGTTGGTACACCGCCGTGCCCACCATGCACCAGGCCATCGTGAGCCGGGCCAAGGGCAATGCCGACATCATTGCGCGCAACCCGCTGCGCTTTTTGCGCTCGTCCTCATCAAGCATGCCGCCTCAGGTGATCAGAGAACTTGAAGACATCTTCCAAGCGCCGCTGATCGAGGCCTATGGCATGACCGAGGCCACCCACCAGATGGCCTGTAACCCATTGCCGCCAGCCGTACGCAAGCCGGGCAAGGTCGGCATCGCCGCCGGACCCGAAGTGGCCATCATGGGCCTGGACGGGGCACTGCTGCCGCGTGGCGACACGGGCGAAATCGTGATTCGCGGCGCCAACGTCACGGCCGGCTACGAGAATAACCCCAAGGCCAATGATGAGGGCTTTTTGAACGGCTGGTTCCGCACCGGCGACCAGGGTGTGATGGACGAAGACGGCTACATCAGCATCACGGGAAGGCTGAAAGAAATCATCAACCGGGGCGGCGAAAAGGTGAGCCCGCGTGAGGTGGACGAGATTTTGATGGACCACCCGGCGGTCGCGCAGGTGGTGTGCTTTGGCATGCCTCATCCCAAGCTGGGCGAAGAGGTGGCCGCCGTGGTGGTGCTGCGCGAGGGGCAAAGCGCCACCGAACGCGAGTTGCAAACCTATGTGAGCAACCGGGCGGCCGACTACAAGGTACCCAAGAAAATTTTGTTCATGGACGAGATCCCCAAAGGCGCCACCGGCAAGCTGCAGCGCATCGGGCTGGCCGCCAAACTTGGCCTGGGCTGAAGCGTGGCCATGAAAATTGCTGTGGTCGGTGCCGGTGCCATTGGCGGCTACCTGGGCGCCAAGCTATCGATCGCCGGTGAAGACGTCACCTTCATCGCGCGCAACCAGAACCTGGCTGCCATTCAGTCCCAGGGCTTCCGGCTGGTGCTGGAAGACGGCACCGAACAACACGCGCCCCAGGCACGCGCGGTGCAACGCATGGCCGATGCCGGACCGCAAGACGTCGTGCTGATTACTGTCAAGGCGCACCAGGTGGCCGACCTGCTGCCGGACCTGACGCAGCTGATCGGGCCCAACACCATGGTGGTGACCATGATCAACGGCATTCCCTGGTGGTACTTTCACCAGCTGCCCGGGCCTTTTCAGGGGCGCGGCCTGACCAGCGTGGACCCCGGCGGGCGCATAGCCAGCTGCATTGACGGACGGCACCTGATCGGCAGCGTGGTCTACCCGGCTGCCGAGCTGGTGGCGCCGGGCGTGGTGCGGGTGATTGAAGGCAACCGCTTCACTCTGGGCGAGCCCGACGGCAGCCGCTCGGAGCGGATCGAGCGCCTGTCGCAGGCCATGATGCGCGCCGGCTTCAAGGCCCCGGTGTCCAAAGACATCCGCAGCGAAATCTGGCTCAAACTCTGGGGCAACCTGAGCTTCAACCCGATCTCGGCCCTGACCCACGCCACGCTGGAGGACATTTGCAGCTACGAGCCCTCGCGCGAACTGGCTGCCAACATGATGCGCGAGGCGCAGGCCGTGGCTGAAAAACTCGGCGTGGTATTCAAGATTTCGCTCGACAAACGCATCGCCGGCGCGCAGGCGGTGGGCGCCCACAAAACCTCCATGCTGCAAGACGTGGAGCAGGGGCGCGCGCTGGAGCTCGATGCCCTGGTCGGCTCGGTGGTCGAGCTCGGCCGCCTGACCGGCACGCCCACCCCCACCATTGACGCCATCTACGCCGCCAGCCAATTGCTCGCCCATACGCTGGCGCGCCAGCACGGCCGGCTGCGGGTGCAGTAAGCGGGCCTCCGGCCCAGCCCGCACCATCCAGCCACACGCCACCGACTTTGCATGCACGCGCAATTGATTGTTGAGCTCGCCCTGCTCGGCCTCGCCACCGGTTTCCTCGCGGGCCTGCTGGGCATTGGTGGCGGCATGATCATGGTGCCCTTCATCTCGGTCATGCTGACCAACCGCGGTGTGGGTGAGGGTTTGGCCGTCAAGATGGCCATCGCCACTTCGATGTCCACCATCATCTTCACCTCCATCTCCAGCGTGCGCGCCCATCACAAGCGCGGCAACGTGCGCTGGGGCCTGGTGCGCGGCCTGGCCCCTGGCCTTGTGCTGGGCGGTGCGCTGGCCAGCTTGGGCGTTTTTGCCAACCTCAAAGGAGCTTGGTTGGCGCTGTTATTTGCGGCCTTTGTGAGCTTTTCAGCGACCCAGATGTTTCTGGACAAAAAGCCGGCGCCCACCCGGCAGGTGCCTGGCACGGTCGGTCTAACAGCGGCCGGGGGAGCGATCGGCTTTTTGTCGGGATTGGTGGGTGCGGGCGGCGCTTTCATCAGCGTACCGTTCATGACCTGGTGCAATGTGGCCATTCACAACGCGGTGGCCACCTCGGCCGCATTGGGTTTCCCGATTGCGCTGGCCAACGTGGCCGGCTACATCATCAGCGGCATCGGGCTGCAGCAGTTACCGCCCTACTCCTTTGGCTACCTGTGGCTGCCGGCGCTGGGCGTGATCGCCTTCTGCAGCATCATGACCGCGCCGCTGGGCGCGCGCGCAGCGCAAACGCTGCCGGTCAGACAACTCAAACGGGTGTTTGCCAGCGTTCTGTACCTGCTGGCCGCCTACATGCTCTACAAGGGTCTCAGCGCCGTCAGCTGAAAGGACACCCGCCATGACCGAGGCCATTGACTACCTGCATCCTGATCTGCCAGCCGGGCTGGCCCATGTGCGCATGCCTGTGGTGGATGCCACCGCCGAGACTCTGGCCGGCTACGGCCGGCTGGTGGACGACCCGGCCGATTGCCGGGTGGAAATCGTGCGCTGGCCGGCGCAGGGACGCCGCCCGGTGGACGCCGGCACCGGCGACGAAGCCGGCACCACCCAAGGTGTGTTTGTGAGCGAATGGCAGGGTGATGTGCTGTACGGCCGCAATGAAGCCGTGGGCGGCCACTACATCCTGGCCTATGCGCAGGCGCCCGAGCTGGCTGAGCGGAACCACCAGCGGCCGCCGCAACGCATGCTGCTGTGGCACGCCAACTACCACCCGGACGGCGGCCAGCTGTTTTTCCCGCTGGACCGCCAGCCCTTCCTGGTGCCGCTGGCCCTGCCCGGCGACGAGGTACGGCCCGAGCATTTTGTGTGCTTTCGATTCGATGGCAGTCAGGGCCTCTACATCCACCCCAACATCTGGCACGAGGGCGTGTTCACGCTGCAGGGCACGCAACGCTTTTTTGACCAACAGGGCGCGGTGCACGCCCGCGTCTCGGTCGATTTCGCGCGTGAGTTCGGCTGCCTGCTGGAGGCGCCGCTGACCGCGTCCACCTGACGCCTCAGTAAGCGATTCGTAGCCGCCGGTACAGCACCGCCAGGACAAACAGCGGGCCGATCAACAGGTAGCGCAGGTCGTCAAAAAACGAAGGTTTCTTGCCCTCGATCTTGTGGCCGATGAACTGGCCGATCCAGGCCAGCACAAACACCGTCAGCGACACCGTGAAGCGCTGGGTGTCCGGGATCATGGCCAAAACGCCGAGCATGACCGCCGTCATCAGCACCATGCCGGCCGCGAAGGGGCGCGACAGCCACAGGTAGTAGCCCAGCGACGCCAGCGCCACCAGGGCGGCGACCAACGGATGCAGCGCCCACAGCAGTCCGAGCAAGGCAAACACAATGGCCGGCACGCACACGCAGTGGATGGCCTCATTGGCCGGGTGCAAGTGGCTTTCCGAATAAGTGGCAATCAGGCCGTCAATAGGCCTTTTGCGGGTGTCAACCATGTTCATGCCTCCGTTGCAAGCCGCCCCTGCGGCCTGTCTGACATCAACTGTAGCTTGATATGCATGGGCTGGATAATCCAGCCAACTTGAAAGGTGCTTGCACCGCCCAATGCCCTGCTGGATCCGGAGACTGCCTTGACCCCCCTCGCCCACCTTGACACGCCTGCCGCGCTGATTGACCTGCGCCAGATGCAGGCCAACATCGACCGCATGCAGGCCCGCATGAACACTCTGGGCGTGGCCTTTCGGCCCCATGTCAAAACCAGCAAATGCACGCCGGTGGCCCGCGCGCAACAGGCGGCTGGCGCGCAGGGCATCACGGTGTCTACCCTGAAAGAAGCCAGCGCCTTTTTTGCCGACGGCTTCACGGACATCCTTTACGCCGTGGGCATGGTGCCGTCCAAGTTGCCCCAGGCACTGGCACTGCGCCGCCAGGGTTGTCAGCTGAAAATCATCACCGACAGCGAGGCCTGCGCCGCTGCCATCGTGGCCTTTGGTCGCGAGCAGGGTGAAGCGTTTGAGGTGTGGCTGGAAATTGACAGCGACGGCCACCGCTCCGGGCTCAGGCCCGATGGGCCCGCGTTGCTGGCCGTGGCGCAAACGCTGCACCAGGGCGACATGCAGTTGGGCGGCGTCATGACGCACGCCGGCTCCAGCTATGACCTGAACACGCGTGAGGCGCTGACCGCCATGGCGGCACAAGAACGCGCAGCCTGCGTGCTGGCGGCAGAACGACTGCGCGCCGCCGGCCTGCCCTGCCCGGTGGTGAGCGTCGGCTCCACGCCCACGGCCCTGGCTGCCGATCGGCTGGACGGCGTGACCGAAGTGCGGGCCGGCGTCTACGTGTTTTTTGACCTTGTGATGCACAACATTGGCGTCTGCACCACCAAGGAGATCGCCCTGAGCGTGCTCACCACCGTCATCGGTCATCAGGCCGACAAAGGCTGGGCCATCGTGGACGCCGGCTGGATGGCCATGAGCCGGGACCGGGGCACGCAAAAGCAGCAGCAAGACTTTGGCTACGGCCAGGTGTGCGACAGCGCGGGCCAGTTGCTGCCCGGCTACACCCTGAGCAGTGCCAACCAGGAGCACGGCATCCTGTCGCGCCAGGGCACGCCCGACACCGACATCGCCACCCGCTTCCCAGTGGGCACGCAACTGCGGATCCTGCCCAACCATGCCTGCGCCACCGGCGCCCAGTACCCGCACTACCAGGCACTGGCGCCCGACGGCACGCTGGCCTGCTGGCCGCGGCTGCACGGTTGGTGAGGCGCTCCGGACCAGGGCACCTGATCCGCGGTGGGCCGCAGCTCCATGAACCCACCAAGAAAAAAGCCTGCTATCTTTTGAATAGCAGGCTTTCCTAATGCCGTAAGGCTTATTTGGTGGGATGTGCGGGGGTCGAACCCACGACAAACGGATTAAAAGTCCGCTGCTCTACCAACTGAGCTAACATCCCGTCCGGTCTTCACATCAGCGTCTGCACGGTGCTGCGAAGCCCCAGATTATAGGCTGAATTTACCCCCCAATCAGTGATCTCGTCGCGATAATTGATCGAGCACCCAGCCGGCGGCGCATTGGCCGAAGGTCGCGGTCACGCTGACCACGGAGCCGTAACCATGGCAGTTCAGACCAGCGTCCTGCTGCGGCGCGCAGGACGCGTCGGGCGGGGTGATCGCCTCGCGGCTGAACACCACCGGCAGCCCGATCTTCTTGGCATCGCGTGGGCCGCCATGCTGCTTGCGCAGCCGGTAGCGCAATTGGGCCAGCAGCGGGTCGTGGGTGGTGTTGGACAGGTCGTCAATGTCCACCCGATGGGCCAGCCGCTTGCCGCCGGCCGCACCCACGGCAATGAACAGGCTGCGGGTGCGCAGGGCCCACGCCGCCATGGCCGTTTTCGCCCTGACCTGATCGCAGGCGTCAATCACCGCATCCACACCCGGCGGCAGCAGCGCCGGCCAGTTGTCGGCGTCAACAAACTCCTCGATGCCGTGCACCTGGCAATCCGGATTGAAGGCATGGATGCGCTCGCGCATGGCGAGCACCTTGGCCTGACCGATGGTGGCGTCCAGCGCCTGAACCTGGCGGTTGATGTTGGACTCGCTCACGTGGTCCAGGTCCACCAGCGTCAACTGGGCCACGCCGCTGCGCGCCAAAGCCTCGGCTGCCCAGGACCCGACGCCACCGACACCAATGACGGCCACATGGGCCCGGGTGATAAGGTCGGCGCCGGCCTGGCCATACAAGCGGGCCAAACCAGCAAATCGGCGGTCCACGCTCAGGCCAACCGTTCCAAACGCCAGATCTGGTAGCGCAGCGCCGCCACGGCGCCGGCGATGATACCGCCGACGGCCACAACACTGGTGACACTGAGGGTGGACAGGCCGCTGAGCCCCTGGCCCACGGTGCAACCCATGGCCGTGACCCCACCCACACCCATCAGTACCGCGCCCACCAGGTGGTTGCTCAGGTCTTCAGTGCTGGCAAAGCCCTCCCAGCGAAAGCTGCGGGTGGCCAGCGCAGTGAGCCAGGAGCCGATCAGCACGCCGACCGTCGACGCGATCCCCATGGTCAGCACCTTGTTTTTATCGCTGAAAAATAACAGCCAGTCGAGCAGGTAAGCCACTGGAGCCACAAAGCTCATCGCCTCGGCACGTCCCGTGTTGGTGGCCAGGAAAGTCTCCTGCAGTGTTTCGGGGTGCTCCGAGAGGTGACCGAAATGCCCGGATACCCACCACATCGCCACCACCAGCCCGCCAATGCCCACCCCGGCCATCATGTTGCCGGGGGTGCGGAAATCACGGCCGGCCAGGGCCCACAGCACCAGGCCACCACCCAGGGCCACGCCCAACACCAGCGCTGTCTGGGCAGGTGGCAAACCCCAGCTGGCGGCGACCCACTGCGCCAGACTCGTGCCGCTCGGCATCTCCACAGCGACCCGGTCTACCGTGGCCACGCGCAGCACAGCGGTGATGCCCTTGAGCGTGGCAAACGAGGCCAGACCCAAAACCAACAGCACCACCAGGGATTTGAGACTGCCGCCACCGATGCGCACCAGGGTCTTGCTGCCGCAGCCCGAGGCGAGCACCATGCCAAAGCCGAACAGGAGGCCGCCAACGGTCGCCGACAGCCAGAGCCACCGGTTTGACGCGTACAGGACCTGGGCGGGGTCAACCAGACCCGCATACACAAGGCTGCCAAATCCCATCATGGCAACACCGACCGCCATACCCCACTGCCGCATGCGCGTCCAGTCGCCCATGTTGACGACATCGCTGACAGCACCCATGGTGCAAAAATGCGTGCGCTGGGCCAGGGCGCCAAACCCCATACCGATGCAGAGGGCCAGCAAAAGCAACTGGGTATTGAGGGCGGCGAGATCGGGTACTTGCATCCCCGGATTTTACGGGTCAGCCGCTATTTCAGTCGTGCCAGCCGGTCTTTGGCCGTAACGGCGGCTTCGGACTGTGGGTAAGCCTTGATCAGGTCGTCCAGGGTTTTGCGCGCTCCACGGATATCCTTGAGTTCCACCTGACAGTTGGCCACCGACAGCACGGCCTCGGGTGTGCGTACATGGTCGGGCGCCCTGCTGATCAAGGCTCGGAAATTGACCATGGCTTCCTTGTAATCGCGGGTGGCGTATTGCGCATTGCCCAGCCAGAACAGGGCCGACGGCGCGTAGCCGCTTTGACTGTAGCGATTCAGAAAGTCCACGAAGGCGTTTTGGGAACCCGCAAAATCCGCTTTGCGAAACATGGCCAGTGCCGCATCAAACGCTTTTTTCTCGGCAGGTTCGGCCATGAACTCAACGCCATCGACCAGCACCTTGAGCGGCTCCAGCGCCCGAAATCGATCGTCAAGTGCCTGCGCCATGTCTTTTTGTCGCCGTTGCGATTCCGAGAGGTCGCGCGCGAGTTGTTCGTTCGCACCACGCAAAACGGCGGCTTCATCGCGCACCTGCCCCAGCTGGTTTTGCAACTCCAGAAGGCTACGGCGCAGCACCGTCACCTCTTCGGCGGCGCGCACACCGCCTTGCTGAGCCTCCAATCGGTCGTTTTGCGCAGTCTGCCGCACCTGCTCCAGGTTCTGGCTGACGGTGTCCACATTGCGCTGCACGGTATCGATGTTCTGCCGCAGCTGGTCCACACTCTGGCGCACCTGCTCGACATTCTGGCGCACCTGCTCGACACTCAGGCGAATGCTCTCGACCCGCTGGCGAAGGTCCAGAATAGCCTTGCGCGCCTCGTCATCCTCAAACAGTCCGGCTTGCGCCGTGCCGATGCACAGCGCCATGCCCAGGGTCTGGGCCAGCGGGCGCAGCCAGCGGGATCGCAGCACGGTGCAGTTCATCGGTAGTTGAGCTCGGCGCGGCGATTTTTCGCCAGCGAGGCCTCGTCAGAGCCCTGTGCGGCCGGCTTTTCCTTGCCAAAACTGACCGCTTCCACCTGCGCGTCAGCCACCCCCAGCAGTCCGAGTGCCGAGCGCACGGCCTCTGCCCGCTTCTGGCCCAGTGCGAGGTTGTACTCGCGCCCGCCACGCTCATCGGTATGGCCCTCGATCGCCACCCGCCGAGATTTGTCGGCTCGCAGGAAGCGGGCATGGGCCTCCAGAGCCGCCTGAAACTCCGGCTTGATGACAATACTGTCGTAATCAAAATAAATGGCCTTGGCGCGGACCAGGGCATCGGCAGCGGCGCTCTGCTTGCTCAGGTCCACCGGTGCCACGGTGCTCTTGGCCACTGCATCTCCGCTGGTGCCTCCCGCGCTCGCCGCGCCGCCGCTCGCCGCGCCACCGCTCACGGCGCCCGCTTTCGCCGCATCGCCACCCGCGGTCGCAGCGCCTGCCGTCACCGGCACCGCGCTCTTGTCCTCCACCGGCACGGTGTCCAACTTGACCGACGATCCGCAGGCGGTCAGTACCAGCGCCAGGGCCACCACGCTCAAAACGTATTTCATGAAGTCTCTTCCTTTGACATTGCTTATTTCTGGAACGGGCCCCAGCTGGGTTCACGGATGTCGCCTGCCGGACCATTGAGGCGGGCTTTGATGCGCCCGTCGACCGTGGTCGTCATCAGCGCCTCGCGCCCCTGCTGCTGGGTAGCGTAAACGATCAGCCGGCTGTTGGGCGCAAAGCTCGGACTTTCGTCGGACGAGGTGTCGGTCAAAGCATTCACAGCGCCAGTGGCGAGTTCGAGCACGTGCAGGCGAAACGCCCCATTGATGCGCGACACATAGGCCAGCCAACGGCCGTCAGGACTGAGGGCAGGCGAGATGTTGTAGGTGCCGGTAAAGGTCACCCGCTCGACCAGCCCACCCTGCGCCGGCATGCGATAAATCTGAGGCGCACCACCGCGGTCGCTTACAAAGTAAATGCTTTTGCCATCCGCCGAGTAAGCCGGCTCAGTATCGATGCTGCCGGACTGAGCCAGGCGCCGGGGCTCGCCGCCGGCCACGGTGTCCACGGCGTAGAGTTGCGAGCCACCGTCGCGGCTCAGGGTCAGGGCCAGCGTGCGGCCATCGGCAGCCCATGCTGGCGCGCTGTTGGAGCCCCGGAAGTTGGCGAGCAGGCGTCGTTTGCCAGTGCTGACGTCATGGGTGTAGACCACCGGCTTGCGCGACTCGAACGACACATAGGCCAGCTGCGTGCCGTTGGGGGACCAGGCCGGCGAGATGATGGGCTCCTCACTGTTCAGGGCGGATTGCGCGTTCTCGCCGTCGGCATCAGCCACCCAAAGCTGGTAGCGCTGGCTGGCGCGGGTGACGTAGGCAATTCGGGTCGAAAACGCCCCTCTGTCGCCGGTGAGTTTTTCATAGACAAAGTCGGCAATCCGGTGCGATGCCAAGCGCAGGTCGCCCACCGCCACGGCATAGCTCTGACCACCCAAGTCCTGCGCCCGCACGACGTCCCACAGCCGGAACCGGATGTCGTAGCGGCCGTCGGCCAGCCGCGTGATGCTGCCGGTGACCAGGGAATCGGCGCCTTTTTGGCGCCACACGGTCAAATCTGGGCGCGTCGTCTCATCGAGCATCACCCCGGTGGCATCAAGGCCGCGGAATTGACCGCTACGCTCCAGGTCCGCCTGCACAATGGCACCCGGCTTTTGGGGTGCAGCCTCTTCACCGCGGAAGGGGGCCACTGCAATCGGCACCTGCTTCATGCCGATGCCCGAGACATCGACCCGAAACTGGGCTTGCACGGCTGCGCAGCCCAACAGGCACAGGCCGGTCAAGACGACACGCAGCAGTTCAGCCGGACTCGGAATTCGTCGAACGGTCATGCTTCTGATTCAAACAGTACAAGGCGAAATATTTTCCAAAGGCGGCCTGCGCCTGCATGGTGCAGACTGCAAAGCCCATGGCGCCGTCCAGAAATCCCAGACGCACCACATAGCTGCGCATGAATGCTACCACCGCGGCCAAGGCCGCCCGCAGCATGCTGGTTTCTTGACCCGCAGCATGGCGCTGGTATGCCCAGGCCTGGCTGTAACTCTCCAACTTGCGCCAATAATGGGATGGGGTCGGGTAGCTGTAGTGCAACAGCCGCGCATCCAGGTGCGCCAGGCGGCCACGCGTCAGCACCACCCGCTCATGCACCAGGTCATCGCTGAAGCGGGCCGAGTCGCGCCGAAACAGACGCAGCACCCGGTCGGGAGTCCAGCCGCAATGGTGAATCCAGCGGCCACAAAACTGGGTCAGGCGCGGGATGTCGCAGGCTGTGGCCGTATCGGCAGCCACGGCGGCCCGGATCTGTAGGGCCAAGGCCGGCGTGACCCGTTCATCGGCGTCCAATGAAAGCACCCAGTCCTGGCTGGCCAGGGCCAAGGCACGGTTCTTCTGCGGGCCAAAACCCGGCCAATCAGGGCTGCGGTGCACGACCGCGCCGAGCGCACGGGCCAGTTCCGGCGTGCCGTCCGTGCTGCCCGAGTCAAGCACGATGATCTCGTCGGCAAAGGCAACGCTGGCCAGACAGGCCGGCAAATTGCCGACCTCATTGTGGGTGATGATGATGACGCTGAGGGACAAGGACGGTCGCGGCAAAAAGGTGGAACAGGCTGGAGCATAGCCGAGTGGATGCCGCCCCGGTGGCGGGCGGCAGCCCCGGTGGCAGGCCCGATAATGCGCGGGTGTTGACTGCCCCTACCCTGCCATGACCCAGCCGCCCCCGCCTGCCGCCGCTGGCGTACTGGCACGACTGGCCAAGATTGGGCAGCACTTCCGCCGACCGGGCTGGGCCTGGGCGGTTGCGGTGGTGGCGACCATCACGATGTCCCTGACCGAGCCGCTGATCCCGGCCCTGCTCCAGCCGCTGCTGGACCGCGGGTTCCAGCAGCGCAATCTGTCGATCTGGATCGTGCCTGTGGCACTGATCCTGCTGTTCAGTGTACGCGGCCTGGCTGGCTTTTTGGCGCAGATCGCTTTGGCCAAAGTGACCACGCAAGGCCTGCTCGGGCTCCGAACGGCGATGTTTGAGCGGCTGCAGCGGGCCCGGCTGTCCCTTTTTTCCGAGCAATCGTCCAGCGCGCTGGCCAATACCATCGTGTATGAGGTCCAGACCGGCTCAGGCCTGCTGGTCACTGCACTGATGACGCTGACGCGCGACAGCGTGACCCTGCTGGCGCTGCTCGGCTACCTGATGTTCCTCAACTGGAAGCTGACCCTGATCGTCGCCGCCCTGTTTCCGGCAGTTGCCATCGTGATGCGGGTGTTGTCGCGCCGGCTGTACCGTCTGACCAAGGCCAGCCAGGATGCCACCGACGAACTGGCCTATGTGGTCGAAGAAAACGTGCTGGCTCACCGCGACGTGCGGGTGCAAGGTGCGCAGCAGGCGCAGTCGGAGCGCTTTTTCCTGCTGGCCGACGGCCTGCGGCGCCTGTCGATGAAATCCACCGCTGCCGGCTCGGCCATGACCCCGTTGACCCAAATCCTGGCCGCCGTGGCCCTGTCATCCGTCATCAGCGTGGCGCTGCTGCAGAGCGCGGACCAAAGCACCTCCGTGGGCAGTTTTGTGGCCTTCGTGACCGCCATGCTGATGCTGGTGGCACCGCTCAAACACTTGTCCGAACTGGCCAGCCCGATCACGCGCGGCCTGGCCGCGGTCGAACGCGGCCTGAACCTGCTGGAGTCCATCCCCCTTGAATCGGGGGGCGATTTCGCGCCAGAGCGCGCGCAGGGCCACATCTGCCTGCGCGACGCCAGCGTGCGCTTCAAGTCCGAGGGCCTGCCCGCGCTGGACCGGGTCAGCCTGAAGGTTTTGCCGGGCGAAATCGTGGCGCTGGTCGGCGCCTCGGGCGCCGGCAAAACCACGCTGGTCAATCTGCTGCCCCGGTTTGTCGAGCTCACTGAAGGTGTGTTGGAGATCGACGGCCAGGATGTGCGGCACTGGTCAGTGGCCGCGCTGCGGCGCCAGTTTGCGCTGGTCAGCCAGCACGTGGTGATGCTCAGCGGCAGCGTGGCGGCCAATGTGGCCCTGGGCCAGCCGCTGGACCGGCAGCGGGTGCTGGACTGCCTGGCGGCAGCCAACCTGGCGGACTTTGTGGCCGAGCTGCCCGCAGGTATGGACACCGAGGTCGGGCACAACGCCATGCAGCTCTCGGGCGGGCAGCGGCAGCGGCTGGCCATTGCGCGCGCGCTGTACAAGGACGCACCCATCCTCATCCTTGATGAAGCCACCTCAGCCCTGGACCTGCAGTCCGAGCGCGCCGTGCAGGATGCACTGGACCGGCTGATGCGCGGCCGCACCACCCTGGTGATTGCCCATCGGCTGTCCACGGTACAACACGCCGACCGGATTCTGGTCATGGACGCGGGCCAAATTGTGGAAGCTGGCAGCCACGCCGAACTGCTGCAGCGGGACGCGCGCTATGCACAGCTGTTCCGGGCAGGTACCCAGGGTCAAAACGGTGCTGCTGACCATGGCTGATGAGGCGCCCGCCATCCTGCTGACCGGCGGCGCCGGCTACATTGGCAGCCATACTTGGCTGGCCGTGTTGGAGGCCGGCTACCGGCCCGTCATCCTGGATGATTTTTCGACCAGCCAAACCGGCGTGTTGCAGCGGCTGCACCGATTGGCCGGTGTCGCGCCCGAGTGCGTGCGGGGCAGCGTGCACGACACCAGTCTGGTGGAGGCTCTGCTGCGGCAACACCGCATTGCCGCCGTGGTGCACTTTGCCGGCTTCAAGGCGGTGGGTGAGAGCGTCGCGCAGCCGCTCAAGTACTACGCCAACAATGTGGGCGGCACCGTGAGCCTGCTCCAGGCCATGGCGGCTGCCGGCTGCCGTACCCTGGTATTTTCCAGCAGCGCCACGGTGTATGGCGACCCGGCCACCGTGCCGATCCGCGAGGACAGCCCGCGCAGCCACACCAACCCCTATGGCCACAGCAAACTGATTTGCGAGGAGATGCTGACAGCGCTGCACAAGGCGGACCCGGCCTGGCGCATCGGGGTGCTGCGTTACTTCAACCCGGTCGGCGCCCACCCCAGTGGGTTGATCGGCGAGTCACCGGCTGGCACGCCGAATAACCTGATGCCCTTGCTGGCTCAGGTGGCAGCCGGGGTCCGCCCCGGGCTGAGCGTCTACGGCCAGGACTTCCCGACGCCCGATGGCACTGGCGTGCGCGACTACATCCACGTGCAGGACCTGGCACTGGGTCATGTGGCTGCGCTGCGAGCGCTTCTGCGCGCCAGGGTTGGCTTCACGGTCAACCTGGGCACCGGCCGCGGCTACAGCGTGCTCGAGGTGCTGCGTGCGTTGGACCAGGCCAGCGGCCGCAGCGTGTCCTGGCACGTCGTGGCACGCCGCCCGGGCGATGTCGCCACCTGCTATGCCGATCCGACCCTGGCCGAGCGCCTGCTGGGCTGGCGGGCCACGCGTTCGCTGCCGGACATGTGTGCTGACGCCTGGCGCTGGCAACTGAACCAGACCGCGTGAGGCCAAACCACTGCGGGCTGGTTCAGGGCGCGGCGCTGCGGCGCACGCGCCGGTAGATGGCGTAATAGGCTTCCTTGACGTCGAGCCAACTGTAGCGCCGGGAGAACTGGCGTCCGGCATCGGCCAGGCGCCGGCGCAGGCCGTCATCGGCGGCCAGGCTGTCCAGCAAGCCGGCCAGCTGGCGGTGATCTTCCGGGTCGGCCAGCAGCAGCGCGTCCTGATGGTCCGCCAGCAGGCTGGCCATGCTGTTGTAGGGCGCCACCGTTGTGATCACGGGCGTGCCCAGGGCCATCGCTTCAAGCAGCACCATGGGGAATACATCCTGCGTGGTAGGGTGGGCCAGGCAGTCGATCGCCGCGTAAATGGCAGGCATGTCCCGCACCACGCCCAAAAATCGGCACTGCTTGCCTACGCCCAGGGACTCGACCAAGCCGCGGTAGGCACTGGCCTGAGCCGGCTGCCCCACCACCAGCACCGTGACATCACGCGGCAGCAGCGCCACCGCGCGCAGCAGGGTGGCCAAGCCCTTTTTCTTGAAATCATGGCCGACGAAGCCGATGACCATGCCATCGGGCGACAAACCCAGCGCGCGTCGAGCCTGGTGGCGCTGCGGGCCGGTCAAGGCCTCCTCGGGCCAGTTCACCCCGGGCGGGATCACGGTGCCAGCCGCCAGCCCGGCCACTGCCGCCACGGTCTCGGTCATCAGCAAGTCCGACACAAAAACATTGCCTGCCGGCTGGCGCCCGAGCCGGCGCCGCTCGATCCACAGGTAAGCCAGCAAACGCGGGCTGAGCAGGATGCGCGCGGTGCTGTAGCCCTTCTCGCGCAAACTGGCGTGGACCGTCTTGACATGCACGGTCTGCACCTGGCCGTGCGTCACGTTTTCATGCGAATGCACGATGTCGTAGCGTCCTTGCGTCAGGCGTTGCGAGTACCAGTTGAACCACAACTGGTTGATCCAGCGGGATCGAACTGGCAGCTTGGGCACGCGCAGGTGTTTAAACCCCGAGGCGGCCTCAGCAAAGTCCTGCGCCACCACCGTGATCTCGCAGTCGGTGCGCATGGCTTGTGCCAAATGGACCGCATAGCTTTCGGCGCCGCCACCCACGCGCGAGAAATTTCGGGAAAGGACGGCGACCTTCATCACGGGCTGCGTCATGTCAGTGGCACCCGGCGCCGGTCTTCGTAGGCGGTCAGGCACTTCAGCAGCAGGTGGGCGCAGGTGGTGCTGCGGCTGACCAACACGCGCGGCAGGGTGAGCAGTTGCGTGCGGTCAGCGGCGCCTACCCGGCCGCGCACGGTGGTGGTGGCCGTGTCGTAGCCGGCCTCCTGCGCGCAGGCCACAGACTGCTGATTGAGCGCACCGTAGGGGTAGCAAAAATGACGCACACCGCCAGGCTGGCGCACCAGACTTTCAAGCTTGTGCCGGGACATCACAATCTCGCGTCGCTGCTGCGCTGCGTCCAGTGTCGACAACTCAGCGTGGGTCAGGGTGTGCGAGCCAATTTCCTGGCCGGCGTCAACCCAGGCCTGCATTTGCGCCGCGCTCATCAAAGGCACCTGCGGCACGCCACGCCCCAGGTCCCAGTCGTTGGCCTGCCCCACCCGGTCCGCCACGGCGTAGCAGGTGGCAGAAAAACCGAAACGCTGAAGCACGGGCAGGGCACAGCGCAGGTTGTTTTCATAGCCGTCATCAAAGGTGATGCCAAACACCCGGCCCGTTGTCTGGCCAGTCAGGTAGGGCAGCAAGTCTTTCATCGACAGCCCCTGGAAGCCCAAGGCGCGCAGCGTGGCCATCTGCCGGGCGAAGGCGGCCGGCGACACCACCAGCCCACGCAAGGGCGTGCCCTTGGGCGGCGGCTCATCCACCTGGTGGTACATCAGAATCGGGATCGGGGCCGGCATGGTCGCAGAGCGCTTGTCAAAGCAGCACGATATCGTATTGTTCCTGCCCCATGGCGCTCTCGCTTTGCAGCGACACGGGCTTGCCGATGAATTCGCTCAGGCCCGCCAGGTGCTGGCTTTCCTCGTCCAGGAACAGCTCGATCACCTTGGGTGAAGCGACCACGCGAAATTCGCGAGGGTTGAACTGGCGGGCTTCGCGCAGGATTTCGCGCAGGATGTCGTAGGCCACGCTGCGCGCGGTCTTGACGCTGCCCTTGCCCTGGCAGCTGGCACAGGGTTCGCACAGCATGTGCGCCAGCGACTCGCGCGTGCGCTTGCGCGTCATCTCCACCAAGCCCAGTTGCGAAAAGCCCGCCGCCATGGTCTTCACGCGGTCACGCGTCAGTTGCTTGCGGAACTCGGCCAGTACCGCGTTGCGGTGGTCGTCCCGCACCATGTCGATGAAGTCCACGATGATGATGCCGCCCAGATTGCGCAGGCGCAGCTGTCGGGCAATCGCCTGCGCCGCCTCCAGATTGGTCTTGAAGATGGTGTCGTCAAAATTGCGTGCGCCCACAAAGCCGCCGGTGTTGACGTCGACGGTGGTCAGCGCCTCCGTCTGGTCCACGATCAGGTAGCCGCCAGACTTGAGCTCCACCCGGCGACCGAGTGCCCGCGCGATTTCTTCGTCGATCGAGAACAAATCGAAAATCGGCCGCTCCCCTTTGTAGTGCTGCAGCTTGGCCGCCGCCGCTGGCATGAACTCAAGCCCAAAGGCCTGCAAGGCCTGGAACTGTTCACCCGAATCAACCCGGATGGTTTGGGTGCCCTCCCCCACCAGATCGCGCAGCACCCGTTGCAGCAAACTCAAATCCTGGTGCAGCAGCGACTGGGGAGGCAGCCGCACCGACCCTTCCTTGATCCGCGTCCATGACTTGCGCAGGTAGGCAATGTCTTCCGACAATTCGGCATCGCTGGCGTCCTCGCCATTGGTGCGCAGGATAAAGCCGCCGCCACTGGTGCCCACCAGATGCACCAGGCGAGCCCGCAGCTCATCGCGCTGCGCCGACGGGATTTTTTGCGACACACCCACGTGGTCATCTTGCGGCAAAAACACCAACAGTCGCCCGGCGATGCTGATCTGGGTCGACAGGCGCGCGCCCTTGCTGCCGATCGGGTCCTTGATCACCTGCACCAGCAGGGTTTGCCCTTCAAACACCTGCTTCTCAATCGGCACCTGGGGCAGCGTGTTGCGCACCGCTCCGGGCGGCTCGCCATCGGGTTGCCGGTGCCAGACGTCGGCCACGTGCAAAAAGGCGGCGCGCTCCAGCCCGATGTCGACGAAGGCCGACTGCATGCCCGGCAGCACCCGCGCCACCCTGCCCAGGTAGACATTGCCCACCAGCCCGCGCTCCAGCGTGCGCTCGACGTGCAACTCCTGCAGCAC
>JBEGOC010000017.1:0-2848 GCA_041182225.1 Pseudomonadota bacterium
GTCAAACACCAGCAGGTAGGCCGCGCCGGGCAACTCGGCCCCGCGCACGACCAACGTCAGGGCGTCGTCCGGGCGGCCGGCCTGGCGCGCCGCCGAGCCGCCCCGCTCCAAAGAATGCTGCCAGTGGTCCAGCCCATGCTCGCGCCGGGCGCCCAAAAAGGCGTCAAACTGGGCCTGAACGTCGGCGGCAAAGGCTTGCAGCCCCTCGATGTCGGCCAGCCGCTGGCCCTGGCAGGCCGCCAGCGGTACCCGCAAAATGCGGGTGGCGCCCGGGTTGGCCGAGACCAGGCGGCCCTGCGTGTCCAGCACCACCACACCAGCGGTCAGGTTGTCGAGGATGGTTTGCAGGTTGGCACGGGCGGCATCCACCTGGCCGATGCTGGACTCCACCGCCTGCCGGGCGTCGGCCAGTTGCTGCGTCATCTGGGCAAAGGAGCGGGTCAGGCCGTCGAGCTCATCGCGGCCCTGCAGGGAGGTTTTGGGCGTCAGGTCGCCGGCCGCCACCTGGCGCACGCCGTCGGCCAGCAACAGCAGCGGCCGGGCAATCTGATTGCCCAACACCACCGCCAGCACCACGGCACCAAAAACGGCCAAAAACAGGGTCAGCGTCAGAGTGCCGATGTACATGCGCTTGAGCCCCTCGCGCGCCAGCGCCCGCTCCTGGTATTCGCGGTTGGCCTCGGTCACCGCCAGGGCGTTGGCCACCAGATTGGGCGGCAGCGGCAGGGTGGCCAGCAAAAAGCGTGGCTCGGCCAGCAGGCCCAGACTGGGGCTGGCGACCAGCACCAGCGCCCTGATCTGGACCTTGGCCGGGGCGCCCGGCATGGCATCGTCAAGGCCCTCGGTCCAGGTGATGGCGCGTTGGGTGCGGGCCTGCCGGAATTGTTGTGCGCTCGGCCTGTCGGGGTTGAGCTGGTATTGGGAGCGGCCGGTGGCAGCGATCAGCTGGCCGGTGGCGCTCCACAGCAGCAGGTCGCTGGCGCCGAGTTGGTCGCGGGCCCGCTCCAGCGGCAGGGTGAGGCGGGCGTCCGGAATGTCGGCCAGCTCGGTGCCTGCTGTTCGGGCCTTGTTGGTCAGGTCATTGGCCAGGGTTTCGATGGTGGCCCGGCCCAGGTTGAGGCCGGCGTCCAGCGCGCCCTCGACCTTGACGTCAAACCAGGACTCGATCGAGCGGGCGACAAACTGGTAGGACACCACATAAATCAGCACGCCCGGCGCAAAACCGGCCAGCGCAAAAACGGCGGCCAGCTTGACCAGCAAGCGGCTGCCGAACTTGCCCTGGCGCAGGCGCTTGAGCAGGCGGTAGGCGATCCACAGAATCACCAGCAACAGGGCCCCAGCCACCACCACATTCAGGATGAACAGGCGGGCATAGTTCTGCTCATCCATGTCGCGGTTGGTGGTGGCCTGGGTCAGCAGCAGCAGCAAAACCAGCCCGACGGCCACCATGACGGCGAGACCAACCACCAGGGTCCAGCGCAGCGCGCGCGGGTTGCGCAGTACCCCGCGCGGCTTGGCTGTGGGCGAGGGAGCGGGCTCGCTCACCGGCCGCCCTCCGCCAGCAGGGTGCGGCTGGCGCTGGCCGACAGGCTCCAGTCGGTATCGCCCAGGGTACCAATCTGCAAGGGGCGGGGCAGCTGGCTGGCGTCAAGCCGAAAGCGGAACTCCACCAGATGGCGTTGACCGGGCTCTAGTTCACTGGCGTCGGCAATTTTCCAGCGCGAGATCCGTTGCACGCCGGCCAGCGCATCCGGCAGGGTGTCGAAGGATTGCGTCAATGCCATGCCCAGCCCGGGCGTGAACACGCCGGCAGCAACGTGCAGGCGCCAGCGCCGGGTCAGTGGCTGGAACGCCAGCCGCATGTGGCGCTGGGCGCTGACGACCTTTTTGTTGGTCCAGTACCAGCGTTCGCGAAAGACATCGGCCTCGGCCACAAAAATCACCGGGATACCTTTGAGGAGGGCCTCCTCCACCGCCTGAGGCAGCTCAAACTGGATGGAGGCCGACAGCAACACTGCCTCGCCGCTGCGCTCAAGTTGCAGCTGGGTGATCTCGACGCCTTCGGCCTGCGCCCTGCCCGGCAACCAGCAGGCCACGGCCAGACACAGCCCTAGCAGCCAGCTCAGCCAGTCAGAGCGGCTGTTTTTGGAGCAGGGCGTAATAAAAACCGTCGTGTTCACCGCGCTGATTGTCCGGGACTGACCCGACTGCAACGGCTGGAACCGGCAGCAAATGGCCCGGTGAGGGCAGCAAGCGGGCCTGGGTGTTGTTTGCAAGAAACGTTTCGATCTGCTTTTCGCCCTCCTCGCGAAAAACCGAACAGGTGCTGTAGAGCAGCCGGCCGCCCGACCGTAGCGCCGGCCAGAGGGCGGACAATAGCCGCTGCTGGATCACCGCCAACTGGGCAATGTCAGTGGGGCGGCGCAGCCAGGGCACATCAGGGTGGCGCCGCACGATGCCGGAGGCCGAACAGGGTGCGTCCAGCAGGATGGCGTCGAACGGCTGGCCGTCCCACCAGCTGGCCAGTGCGGCGGCATCGGCCACCTGCACCCTGGCCTGCAGGCCCAGGCGCTGCAGGGTCTGGTGGATGCGCTCGCAGCGCAGTGGATCGAGGTCCAGCGCGGTCAGGTCGCAGTCGGCCAGCTCCAGCAGGTGGGCGGGCTTGCCGCCGGGGGCAGCGCAGGCGTCGAGCACGCGCAGCCGACCGGGCCCGGTTAAGCCCGACCACAGCAGCGGTGCCGCCAGCTGGGCGGCCGGGTCCTGCACCGACACCATGCCCTGGGCGAAACCCGGCAGGGCGGTGACCGGTTTGGCCTGGCGCAGGGTGACGGCGCAGGGTCCCACCGCA
>JBEGOC010000018.1:0-14644 GCA_041182225.1 Pseudomonadota bacterium
CGAGGCCGGGCAACATCACACTCGGCTCAGGCTGCCTTGCTGGCAGCCTGGCTGATCAGGCGCTCCACGGTCGGCGAAGCTTGGGCACCGACGCTGCGCCAGTAGGTCAGGCGGTCCTGCGCAATGCGGATGCTTTCTTCGGTCGCGGTGGCAATCGGGTTGTAGAAGCCGATGCGCTCGATAAAGCGGCCGTCACGGCGGGTACGCTTGTCAGCAACGACAATATTGAAAAAGGGGCGTGCTTTGGCACCGCCACGGGCGAGTCGGATGACGACCATGATTTATCCTTCGGGTTGCGGAGAGTAACGCCGCAAATTAGTTCGGCACGTATTCCAGAGTTTGAGACACGCAACTTGACCACCCGGTCAGCGGCACTCTGAAAAGCCTTCTATTATAACGATTCCTCATCTTATGCCAACCATCCGACCCAGCCTGCCTACCGATCTGCCGGCAATCACCACCATTTATGCCGGCCACGTACTCGGCGGCACTGGCACGTTCGAAATTGACCCGCCCACGCAGGCCGACATGGCGGCGCGGCGCGAGGACGTGCTGAACAAAGGCCTGCCTTACCTGGTACTGGTGGAGAACGAGCAGGTGCTGGGCTTCGCCTACTGCAACTGGTTCAAGCCCCGGCCGGCCTACCGTTTTTCAGCCGAAGATTCTATTTACCTGGCACCCGCCGCCGCTGGCCGCGGTCTGGGGCGGGCCTTGCTGGCCGAACTGGTTGCCCGGGCGGAGCGGGTCGGCATCCGAAAACTGATCGCCGTCATCGGCGACTCCGCCAATTCGGGCTCGATCGGCGTGCACCGGTCGGTTGGTTTTACGCCGGTCGGAACGCTGAGGTCCTGTGGCTGGAAATTCAACCGGTGGCTCGATGTGGTGATGATGGAGAAGGCCCTGGGCGGGGGCGACAGCACGCCGCCTGCGCAATAATCGGGCTGCATGAAAAACAAGACCCTCGCCGCCTGGCTGGCATTCCTTGGCGGCCCGCTGGGGCTGCACCGTTTTTACCTCTTTGGCTGGGGCGATCTGATAGGCTGGCTGCTGCCCTTACCTACGGCGCTGGGCATCTATGGACTGGAGCGGGTCCAGCAATTCGGCTTGGACGACCTGTGGAGTTGGTGGCTGATTCCCCTGCTCGGCTTCACCGTCGCCGCCTGCGCCCTCAACGCCATTGTGTACGCCTTGATGTCGGCACCGCAATGGAACCAGCGGTTCAACCCGGGCGCAGCAGCGGAGGCCGCCCCCGGCCAGACCCGCTGGCTGACCATCGCCGCCGTGGTGCTGGCCTTGCTGGTCGGCACAACGGTGCTGATGAGCAGCATCGTATTCAGCTTTCAGCGCTACTTTGAGTACCAAATTGAGCAAGCCCGGAAAATATCACAATAAAAATCAGCCGAAAGACACATCCAGCTTGGCTTATCCACTCTATTTTTTTACAGCATCAGAACAATTGGTTGCTGACCCAGTAGGCCACCGCGGCGACCAGGGCACTGGCCGGGATGGTCAGAACCCAGGCCCAGACGATGGTGCCGGCCACCCCCCAGCGCACGGCGCTGGCGCGCTGAACCGAGCCCACGCCCACAATCGCCCCGGTGATGGTGTGGGTGGTGGAAACCGGAATGCCCAGCGCCGTGGCCAGAAACAGGGTCATGGCACCGCCGGTTTCGGCACAAAATCCGCCGACCGGCTTGAGCTTGGTGATGCGCTGACCCATGGTCTTGACAATCCGCCAGCCGCCAAACAGGGTACCGGCACCGATGGCGAGGTAGCAGACCACAATGACCCAGCTCGGCGGCGACTTGTCCGCCTGGGCGGCGTAGCCGGTGGCGATCAATAGCATCCAGATGATGCCAATGGTCTTTTGGGCGTCGTTGCCGCCATGCCCCAGGCTGTAGGCGCCCGCAGACACAAGTTGCAGGCGGCGAAACCACTTGTCCACGCGGGCCGGCCGGCTGCTGCGAAAACCCCAGGCCACCAGCACCATCATCGCCGAGCCCAAGGTGAATCCCAACAAGGGGGACACGAGGATGAAGGCCACGGTTTTGAGAATGCCGGCCGCCACCAGGGCGCTGGTGCCGGCCTTGGCCATCACCGCACCGACAATGCCGCCGATCAGGGCATGGGAGGAGCTGCTGGGGATGCCGTAGTACCAGGTGATGACATTCCAGGTGATGGCACCGACCAGGGCACCAAACACCACATGGGTGTCGACAACGCCGGGCGTCACAATGCCTTTGCCAATGGTGGCCGCTACGCTCAAATGAAAGACGAAGATCGCCGCCACGTTGAAGAAGGCGGCAAAGATCACGGCTTGGCTCGGTTTGAGCACGCCGGTGGAGACCACCGTGGCGATGGAGTTGGCGGCATCATGAAAGCCGTTCATGAAGTCGAACAGGATCGCCAAAACCACCAGCAGCATCACCACCCAGAGGGCTGTTTGTACGTTTTCCATGGAACCGGTGCGCTTCGGATCAGGAATTTTCGAGGATGATGCCCTCGATCAGGTTGGCCACATCCTCGCATTTGTCGGTGATGGTTTCGAGCAGCTCATAAATGGCCTTGAGCTTGATCACCTCGCGCACATCCGGCTCTTCACGAAACAACTTGCTCATGGCGCTACGCATCACGCGGTCGGCATCGCTTTCGAGCCGGTCGATCTCCTCACAGGTCTTGAGCGCAGCGTCGGCCGTGCTGTGGTCGGCGATCTTGTCCAGCAGGCTGACCGCATCGCGCACCCGCTCACAACATTTGACGCTGATATCGGTCAGGCGAACGATTTCTTCGGTCATGTGGCGCACATCGTAGAGCGCCATGGTCTCTGCCGAGTCCTGGATCAGATCGGCCACGTCGTCCATGGTGTTGATCAAGCCGTGGATCTGCTCGCGGTCGATCGGGGTGATGAAGGTCTTGTGCAGCGCCTTGTTGACCTCGTGCGTGACCCGGTCGGCAGCGCGTTCGGCATTGTCAACATCGCGGTTGTATTTTTCACGCAGGGGCACGTCGTTGTAATTGGCCACCATCTGCGAAAAGGCGCGCGCGGCCTCCATGATCCGGTCGGCATGCTGGTTGAACATGTCGAAAAAATTGGTTTCACGCGGCAACAATTTGCCAAACAACATGGCGCACTCCAGGGTGGGTGGATGTCAAATTCTTACAAATGAATGACTGATTGCAGTTTAACCGTGAGGCTAGGGCCAGCCAAACCGGCTCAGGCATAGCGAAAATAAAGTACACCGCACCAACCAGGCAAAAGTCATGAACAGGATGCTGCCCAACAGCAGCAGCGTCTGCAGGGGCAGTGGGATCGCAGCGAAGGTGTTCATGGTCTGACAGGGACAGCGCAGGGCGTCAAAAAAGGCCCCGCAGCGCGTGCTGGGAGCCTTGATCCGGGGCAGGCCCCGATTGGTTTGGATTGGGCTCGACTCAGGCCGGCACAGACGCCGCAGCCTCCACATAGTCCGGCACGCGGTCAAAGTTCAGGTACTGGTAGACCTGAGCGCTGGCCGCGGTCAGTACGCCCATGTCGGCCATGTACTCGGCCTTGGTCGGGATGCGCCCGAGCTTGGAGCAGATGGCGGCGAGTTCGGCGCTGCCCAGGTAGACATTGCTGTTCTTGCCGAGCCGGTTGGGGAAGTTGCGGGTCGAGGTCGAGAACACCGTGGCGCCCTCTTTCACCTGCGCCTGATTGCCCATGCACAGGCTGCAACCCGGCATCTCCATACGGGCGCCGGCCGTGCCCAGCACGCCATAGTGGCCTTCTTCGGTCAATTGTTTGGCGTCCATCTTGGTGGGCGGCGCCATCCACAGCTTGACCGGGATGTCGCGCTTGTTTTCCAGCAACTTGCTGGCAGCGCGGAAATGGCCGATGTTGGTCATGCAGGAGCCGATGAACACCTCGTCAATCTTGGCGCCGGCCACCTCGGACAGGGTCTTGACATCGTCCGGATCGTTCGGGCAGGCCACGATCGGCTCGTGGATATCGGCCAGATCGATCTCAATCACAGCAGCGTAGTCGGCATCGGCATCGCCCTTGAGCAACTGCGGGTCAGCCAGCCAGGCTTCCATCGCCTTGATGCGGCGGTTGATGGTGCGCACATCGGCGTAGCCACTGGCGATCATCCACTTCAACATGGTGATGTTGCTGGTGATGTACTCGATGATCGGCTCCTTGTTCAGGTGCACCGTGCAGCCGCCGGCACTGCGCTCAGCGGAGGCGTCGCTGAGCTCGAACGCCTGCTCCACCTTCAGGTCGGGCAGGCCTTCAATTTCCAGGATCCGGCCCGAAAAGATGTTCTTCTTGCCCTGTTTGGCTACGGTCAACAGGCCAGCCTTGATGGCATACAGCGGGATCGCGTTAACCAGGTCACGCAGGGTCACGCCAGGCTGCATCGTGCCCTTGAAGCGCACCAGCACGCTCTCGGGCATGTCCAGCGGCATCACGCCAGTGGCGGCCCCAAAGGCCACCAGACCAGAGCCGGCCGGGAAGCTGATGCCGATCGGGAAGCGGGTGTGGCTGTCGCCACCGGTGCCCACGGTGTCGGGCAACAGCATGCGGTTGAGCCAGCTGTGGATGATGCCGTCGCCCGGGCGCAGGCTGATGCCGCCGCGGTTGTTGATGAACTCGGGCAACTCGTGGTGCATCTTCACATCCACCGGCTTCGGGTAGGCCGCGGTATGGCAGAAGGACTGCATCACCAGGTCAGCACTGAAGCCCAGGCAGGCCAGGTCCTTGAGCTCGTCGCGCGTCATAGGGCCGGTCGTATCCTGCGAGCCGACGCTGGTCATGCGCGGCTCGCAATAGGTGCCAGGGCGCACGCCCTGCTGGTTGCCGTTCACCAGTGGCAGGCCACAGGCGCGGCCGACCATTTTTTGCGCCAGGGTGAAGCCCTTGCCCGTATCGGCTGGATTGCTGGGCAAACGGAACAGGGTACTGATCGGCAGCCCGAGCGCTTCGCGCGCCTTGGCCGTCAGGCCGCGGCCGATGATGAGTGGAATGCGGCCGCCGGCACGCACCTCATCCAGCAGCACCTCGCTCTTGAGCTGGAATTCAGCGATCACCTGGCCGTTTTTGAGCGCCTTGCCCTCATACGGGCGCAACTCGACCACATCGCCCATGGCCATCTGGCTCACGTCCAGTTCGATCGGCAGCGCGCCGGAATCTTCCATGGTGTTGTAGAAAATCGGGGCAATCTTGCCACCCAGACAGACGCCGCCAAAGCGTTTGTTCGGCACAAATGGGATATCTTGGCCGGTAAACCAGAGCACCGAATTGGTGGCTGATTTGCGCGAAGAACCAGTGCCGACCACGTCCCCCACATAAGCCACTAGATGGCCACGGGCCTTGAGCTCATTGATGAACTTGACCGGGCCACGCTTGCCATCCTCCTCCGGTGTGATGCCGGGCCGGGCATTTTTGTGCATGGCCAAAGCGTGCAGCGGGATGTCCGGGCGGCTGAACGCGTCGGGCGCCGGTGACAGGTCGTCGGTGTTGATCTCGCCCGCCACCTTGAACACGGTCAGGGTGATGGACTGTGGCACTTCAGGCCGCGAGGTGAACCACTCGGCGTCGGCCCAGCTCTGCAGCACAGCCTTGGCGTGGGCATTGCCCGCCTCGGCCTTGTCCTTGACATCGTGGAACTGGTCGAACATCAGCAGCGTCTTTTTCAGGCCGCTGGCCGCCACCTCGGCCACCACCGGGTCGTCGAGCAGATCGACCAGGGGACTGATGTTGTAGCCACCCAGCATGGTGCCCAGCAGCTCGGTGGCTTTTTGGCGCGACAGCAGTGGACAAATTTCGCTGCCGTGGGCCACCGCTGCGAGATAACTGGCCTTGACCTTGGCGGCGTCGTCGACCCCGGCGGGCACGCGGTGCGTGATCAGGTCCACCAGCGTGGCCTCTTCCCCGGCGGGCGGCTGCTTCAGCAGTTCGATCAATTCACCTGTCTGCTTGGCCGACAGGGGCAGCGGCGGGATGCCGAGGGCGGCGCGCTCGGCCACATGGACCCGGTAATTCTGTAGCATGATTTACTCCTTTTGATCAAAAAACAGTGTCAAGCCTTATCCAGCTTGGGTTTATAGCTCTCTATTTAATAGCAACCACCGGCAGCGACTCCAACACGCTGGGTGCCGGCTCCTTGAGCAGCCGCGCCGCCACCAGGGCCTGCTCGACGCTGACACAGGCGTCGACCAGCCGTTTGCCCAGCCGCTGGTCCATCAGCATGGATTTGTCGGCCAGCTGCAGCCAGACCGCGCCCTGCCGGCGATCCTCCAGCCGGATCGCCCCGGTGCTGGTCGCTACCGGCACCATCCGAAACTTGCGGCCCTTGAGCTGTACATCAAAATAGCCGGGCGCGTTCGGGTCGGCCACGAGCAGCACAAAGGCGCCCAACTCGCAGGGCAAGCGGCCGGCGTGCACCTGCAGTGCCAGCGCCAGTTCGTCGGGCGTGAGGGCGTCGTCGGCGGCGCGGATGCCCGAGGCCATCTGTTTCGCCTTGGACTGAAGCTCAACGCGGCTGGCCGGCAGGGCCTTGGCCTCGCCGCCCGACCGGGTCTGCGCCGGCAGGCTCGCCGTCGCCGACAGGCCCAACACCAGCGCGGCCCAGGCTCTCATGCCGTGGCCTTCACAGCCGTGCCGGGCTGCTGCAGCCAGGCCTGAACCTCTGACGGCACGGCGCGGCCGGTTTGCCGGGCACGCTGCAGCACCTGCCAGAAATAGCGGTAACTGGCACGGTCGTGCAGCACGCCCTGCACCGCAATCGGCGCCCAATGCGCCTGGCACGCCGCCATCAGCACCGTTGTGGCAAGCTCAATCTCGGACGGGTCCGGGGCAAAAGCAGCCAGAATCGGGCGGATCTGCGCCGGATGAATGCTCCACATGCGGGTGTAGCCGAGTGCGCGCGCCGCCTGGCGCGCCGCCCGCTGCAACAAGGCCACGTCAGTGAACTCTGTCACCACGCAGTGCGCAGGCACCTTGCCGTAGGCATGACAGGCCGAGGCAATCTCCAGCTTGGCGCGCAGCACCAGCGGATGCGAAAACTGATCAGCGCCCGCCACAGCATCGCTCTGGCCGAGGCCCATGGCTGCCGCCGGAATGGCGCCGCCATGGGCCGAGACAAAATCCATCAAGCCAAAACTCAGCGACTGCACGCGGGGATGGGCGGCGATGTCAAAGGCATGCCGCACCGCCAGCGGCGATTCGATCAACGCGTGCAATGGCAGCGGCGTGCTGCGCCCGGTCCGAGCCGCCACGTGATCGATCCACTGCACAGCACGACTCAGCGCCTGCACCGACTCCACCTTGGGCAGCATCACATGGCACAGGGCCGATGCGGCTGTACCCACAATGGTCTCGATGTCCTGCTCAAACGCCGGATGGTCGACCGGATGGACCCGCACCGCCACCCTCGGCCGATGCGGCCCGGCCTTGGCGGCCTGAAGGGCCAACGCCGCCACCATGGCCGCGTGCTCGCGCTCGCCGCCGACCGGAGCCCCGTCCTCGCAGTCGAGCGTGACATCGAACACACACGCACCGAACTCCTCGGACATCTCAGCCTGCAGAACCAAGCTTTTGCGCATGCGGGCCTCGACACCGCAATAGTGGTCACACACCGGCAGCGCGTCTGGCGCGCCCTGGGGTTCAAGCAGGATGGCGCTGGGGTGATGCATGGCGGATACTGTTATCCCGCACAGGCTGCCAGACCGGCTGTCAGGGCCTGCTCAGAGCAGGTGGGCCACGCCAGCCTGCTCGTCCTGCAGTTCTTTCAGGGTCTTGTTGATGCAGTCTTGGCTGAAGGCGTCGATCGGCAGGCCCTCCACCGGTTTGTACTCGCCACCCTCACAGGTCACGGCAAAACCGAACATGGTGTCCCGCGGGATGCCGTACTGACCGTCGGAGGGGATGCCCATGGTGACCCACTTGCCGTTGGTGCCCAGGGCCCAGTCGCGCATGTGGTCGATGGCCGCGTTGGCGGCCGACGCCGCCGACGACACGCCGCGCGCCGCAATGATGGCGGCGCCACGCTTGCCGACCGTGGGCAGGAAGGTGTTGACGTTCCAGTCGTGGTCGTTGATGCTGTCCTTGACGCTGGCCCCGTTGATGGTCGCAAACCGGTAGTCGGCGTACATGGTGGGCGAATGGTTGCCCCAGACCACCAGTTTCTCGATGGCCGAGACCGGCTTACCGGTTTTGGCGGCGAGTTGGCTCAGGGCGCGGTTGTGGTCCAACCGCAACATCGCGGTGAAATTCTTGCGCGGCAGGTCGGGCGCGCTCTTCATGGCGATGTAGGCGTTGGTGTTGGCCGGGTTGCCGACCACCAGCACCTTGACATTGCGGCCGGCCACGGCATTGAGGGCCTTGCCCTGGGCGGTGAAGATCTCGGCGTTGACCGCCAGCAATTCGGCGCGCTCCATGCCCGGGCCACGTGGCCGCGAGCCGATCAGCAGGGCGTAGTCCACATCCTTGAACGCGGACATCGGGTCCCCATGCGCCTCCATCCCAGCCAGCAAGGGGAACGCGCAATCCTGCAGCTCCATCATCACGCCTTGCAGCGCCTGCTGCGGCTTTTCCATGGGCACTTCCAGCAATTGCAGGATGACCGGCTGGTCTTTACCCAGCATTTCGCCAGAGGCGATACGAAACAGAATGGCGTAACCGATTTGACCTGCAGCACCGGTCACTGCGACTCGGACGGGCTTTTTGCTCATGGGAAGACTCCAGAAGGGTTTGAAACAGGGGCTGGCGATGCATGGCGGGCTTGACCGCGATTGTCTTGGCGGCGAGTGTACTCTGGAAAACCCTTAGGCGTCAATTTGTCTTATGTCTTATATAAGATATGATCAGGTTGCTGCCGGGCCCGAATCCGGCGGCGGACTGACATGCCGCAAACCCTGATTCCGCCCGCAGCGCCGCCCGCACCAGGCCCAGAGCCCAGCACCAGCCTGAGCCCGGCCACGCCGGCGTTCAGCCCGCTCTACCAGCAGATCAAGAGCCTGATCCTGAACAGCCTGCGCATGGGTGAGTGGAGGCCCGGCGAGGCCATTCCGAGCGAAATGGAGCTGGCCGCGCGCTTTCGCGTCAGCCAGGGCACGGTACGCAAGGCCATCGACGAACTGGCGGCCGACAACCTGCTGGTCCGGCGCCAGGGCAAGGGCACCTTCGTCGCCACCCACGCCGAGCAGCAGGTCCAGTACCGCTTTCTCAAACTGATGCCGGACCATGGCGACCTGGCCAGCGAAGGGCCGGCACAGCGCCACATCGTGGACTGCAAACGACTGCGGGCGCCGGCCGATGTGGCACGGGCTCTGGCCCTGCGTGCCGGCGATGCGGTGCTGCAGGTGCGGCGCGTGCTGTCGTTTGGCGACCGCCCCACGATCCTGGAAGACCTCTGGCTGCCGGGCGCTCCGTTCAAGGGCCTCACGGCCGATCGGCTGCGCGACCACTCCGGCCCCATGTATGCGCTGTTCGAGACCGAATTCGGCGTGCGCATGGTCCGGGCCGAAGAAAAAATCCGGGCCGTGCTGCCGGACGCGGTGCAGGGCGAACTGCTGCAGGTGGCGCAAGGAACACCGCTGTTGAGCGTGGAACGGGTGGCCTTCACCTACCATGACACGCCGATGGAACTGCGCCGCGGCCTGTATGTGACCGATACTCACTACTACCGTAATGAATTGAGCTGAGCTGTTTGCCACCCAAGGCCAATTTGAAACTTCCACGTCAGCTTGTTGCGTTGCAATAGAATTTTGCCGATCTGCTCTCCACAAAGACAAGAACGTCGCCACCAGGAACCTCCAACCATGACCGAGAGTGCCACCGCCCTGCCCAAAAAACGGCCTGAATTCCGCAACATCAATGCCTTTCGGGACCTGCCCAGCTACCGCCTGCCGGCCGCTGGCTGGGTCTCCATCCTGCATCGCATCAGCGGCGCCATCATGTTCGCCCTGCTGCCCTTTGTGATCTGGATGTTTGACGTCTCGATCTCCTCCGAGATTTCCTTCGCCAAGTTCAAGGCCGCCTTTGAAATCGGCATGCTGGGCCTGCCCGGCACCGTCT
This sequence comes from Pseudomonadota bacterium, assembly GCA_041182225.1. Lineage (GTDB taxonomy): Bacteria > Pseudomonadota > Gammaproteobacteria > Burkholderiales > Burkholderiaceae_C > Rhodoferax. Next base: position 10,055 of record JBEGOC010000018.1, read on the forward strand.
GGAAGCTGCTGGCGCTGGCACTGATCTGGGCTTACCTGCACCATTTGATTGCCGGCCTGCGGCACCTCTGGATGGACGCGCGCCACGCTGTCAGCAAGGAATTCGGTAAATCGTCGGCGCTGTTCACCCTGGTGTTGGGCTCGGTCCTGACCTTGGCGCTGGCGCTGAAACTTTTCGGTCTGTACTAAGGAACATCGACCATGGCAGTAAATTACGGCCCCAAACGCATCGTTGTCGGTGCCCACTATGGCCTGCGCGACTGGTTGGCGCAACGCGTCACCGCCGTGCTGCTGGCTTTGTTCACGCTGTTGCTGCTGGCCCAGGTGGTGCTGAGCAAGGGCCCGATCAGCTATTACAAATGGGCCGGCATTTTCTCGGCGCAATGGATGAAGATCCTGACCTTCACCGTGATCCTGGCCCTGCTCTACCATGTCTGGATCGGCGTGCGCGACATCTGGATGGACTACATCAAATCCGTGGCCCTGCGCCTGACCCTGCAGGTCGCGTCCATCGTCTGGCTGGTCGGCTGCGCCGGCTGGGCCATCCAGGTGCTGTGGCGTCTGTGACCCCACCCCGGTCGATGCGCTCCCGCCCTCTCCTTACAGGCTGAACCTTTCATGACCCACTCTTTACCCAAACGAAAATTCGATGTTGTCATCGTCGGGGCCGGCGGTTCAGGCATGCGTGCCTCACTGCAATTGGCCCGCGCCGGACTCAATGTGGCCGTGCTGAGCAAGGTGTTCCCGACGCGTTCGCACACCGTGGCAGCCCAAGGCGGCATTGGGGCCTCCCTGGGTAACATGAACGACGATAACTGGCACTACCATTTTTACGACACCGTCAAGGGCTCGGACTGGCTGGGCGACCAGGATGCCATCGAGTTCATGTGCCGCGAAGCGCCCAAGGTGGTGTACGACCTGGAGCACATGGGCATGCCGTTCGACCGCAATCCGGACGGCACGATTTACCAGCGGCCCTTTGGCGGCCACACCGCCAACTATGGCGAAAAAGCCGTGGAGCGCGCCTGCGCTGCCGCCGACCGGACCGGTCACGCCATGCTGCATACCCTGTACCAGCAAAACGTCAAGGCCAAGACCAGCTTTTTTGTCGAATGGATGGCGCTTGACCTGATTCGCGATGCCGAGGGCGACGTCGTTGGCGTCACCGCGCTGGAAATGGAAACCGGCGATGTGCACATCCTGGAAGCCAAGACCACCCTGCTGGCCACCGGTGGCGCCGGCCGCATTTTTGCCGCCTCGACCAATGCCTTCATCAACACGGGTGACGGCCTGGGTCTGGCCGCCCGGGCCGGCCTGCCGCTGGAAGACATGGAGTTCTGGCAATTTCACCCAACCGGCGTGGCCGGCGCCGGGGTGCTGCTGACGGAAGGGTGTCGCGGCGAGGGCGCCATTTTGCTGAACAGCAATGGCGAGCGCTTCATGGAGCGCTACGCGCCCACCCTGAAAGACCTGGCCCCGCGCGATTTCGTCTCGCGCTCGATGGACCAGGAAATCAAGGAAGGCCGCGGCTGCGGCCCGAACAAAGACTACGTGCTGCTCAAGCTGGACCACCTGGGCGCCGACACCATCATGAAGCGGCTGCCCTCGGTGTTCGAGATCGGGCACAACTTCGCCAATGTAGACATCACGCGCGAACCGATCCCGGTGGTGCCGACCATCCACTACCAGATGGGCGGCATCCCGACCAATATCCATGGGCAAGTCGTGGTGCAGGCCAATGGCGTGCACAACCAGGTGGTGAACGGGCTGTATGCCGTGGGCGAATGCTCCTGCGTCAGCGTGCACGGCGCCAACCGCCTGGGCACCAACTCCCTGCTGGACCTGCTGGTATTCGGCCGTGCCGCCGGCAACCACATCGTCGAATTCAACCAGAAAAGCAAGGCGTACAAGCCCCTGCCGAGCGACGCCGCTGACCGTACGCTGGCGCGCCTGGCGCGGCTGGACAACGCCACCACAGGTGAGTACGCCCAGGATGTGGCGAATGACATTCGCGCCACGATGCAATTGCACGCCGGCGTGTTCCGCACCCAGGCCAGCATGAACCAAGGTGTCGAGAAAATTGCCAAGCTGCGCGACCGCGTCAACGCGATCAACCTGAAGGACAAGTCCAAGGTGTTTAACACCGCGCGAATCGAGGCGCTCGAGGTGGAAAACCTGATTGAGGCCGCCCAAGCCACGATCGAGTCGGCGGCAGCGCGCCGTGAAAGCCGGGGCGCCCACACCGTGGACGACTATGGCGACACCCCCGAACACCCGAATGGCCGTAACGACACCGAGTGGCACAAGCACACGCTCTGGTACAGCGAAGGCAACCGCCTGAGCTACAAGCCGGTGCAGATGAAACCGCTCACCGTGGATTCGGTACCGCTGAAGGTCCGCACGTTCTAAGCGCACCCGCCAGCCACGCCCACCTGACCCGTTCGCACCCGACCCGGAGCCCCCCATGACACTACGCACCTTCCAGATCTACCGATACGACCCGGACAAGGACAGCAAGCCCTACATGCAGACCATTCAGGTCGAACTCGACGGCAGCGAACGCATGCTGCTCGACGCGCTGATGAAGCTCAAGGCCATCGACCCGGCCATCTCGTTCCGCCGCTCCTGCCGCGAAGGGGTGTGCGGCTCGGATGCTATGAACATCAACGGCAAGAACGGCCTGGCCTGCCTGACCAATATGCGCACCCTGCCGGGGGTCATCGTGCTCAAACCGCTGCCGGGGCTGCCGGTAATTCGCGATCTGATCGTAGACATGACCCAGTTTTTCACCCAGTACAACTCGATCAAACCCTACCTGATCAACGACACCGTGCCGCCTGAAAAGGAGCGGCTGCAAAGCCCGGAAGAGCGCGAAGAGCTCAATGGCCTCTACGAATGCATCCTGTGCGCCAGCTGCTCCACCAGCTGCCCCAGCTTCTGGTGGAATCCCGACAAGTTTGTGGGTCCGGCCGGGCTGCTGCAGGCCTACCGCTTCATCGCCGACAGCCGGGACCAGGCCACTGCCCAGAGGCTGGACAACCTCGAAGATCCGTACCGCCTGTTCCGCTGCCACACCATCATGAATTGCGTCGATGTCTGCCCCAAGGGGCTGAACCCGACCAAGGCGATTGGCAAGATCAAGGAAATGATGGTCCTGCGCACGGTGTGAGTGCCTGCTCCGTGCCCACCCTGGACGCCGAACTGGTTGATGAGCGGACGCTGAGCAAGCTCAAATGGCGTTGCCGCCGCGGCTTGCTGGAAAACGACCTGTTCATCGACCGCTTTTTCAGCCGGTACGCGGCCAGCTTGACACTGGGGCAGGCTAGCGCGCTGAGCGATTTGATGACCTTGAGCGACAACGACCTGCTTGACGTGCACCTGGCACGCAAGTCGCTTGCGCAGGTGGAGCCGGACCTGGACCGGCCCGAAATTCGAGAAGTTCTGAGTATGTTGCGAGATAACCGCTGAAAGGTAAACCATGAAACTGTCTGATAACAAAGCCACCCTGTCGTTCAGCAACGGCAGCCCGAGCGTCAACCTGCCGGTCTACCACGGCAACGTCGGGCCCGACGTGATCGACATCCGCAAGCTGTATGGGCAGACCGGCATGTTCACCTACGACCCGGGGTTCCTGTCCACTGCCGCCTGCCAGTCGGCCATCACCTACATCGATGGCGACAAGGGCGAGCTGCTGTACCGCGGCTACCCGATCGAGCAACTGGCCACCCAATGCGATTTCATGGAGACCTGCCACCTGCTGCTGTACGGCAACCTGCCCGATGCCGCGGCCAAGACCGACTTCACCAAGCGCGTGACCAACCACACCATGGTCAACGAGCAGATGCAGTTTTTCCTGCGCGGCTTCCGGCGCGATGCCCATCCGATGGCCATCATGACAGGCCTGGTCGGCGCCCTGTCAGCCTTCTACCACGACAGCACCGACATCAACAACCCGGAACACCGCGAGATCTCGGCCATCCGGCTGATTGCCAAGATGCCGACCCTGGTCGCCATGGCCTACAAGTACAGCATGGGCCAGCCCTACATGTACCCCAAGAACAAACTCAGCTACGCCGGCAACTTCCTGCACATGATGTTTGCCACCCCCTGCGAGGATTACGAGGTCAACCCGGTGATCGAGCGCGCGCTCGATCGCATCTTTGTGCTGCACGCCGACCATGAGCAAAACGCCTCGACCTCGACCGTGCGGCTGTGCGGCAGCTCGGGCACCAACCCGTTCGCCGCCATCGCCGCCGGCGTAGCCTGCCTGTGGGGCCCGGCCCACGGCGGCGCCAACGAGGCCTGCCTGAACATGCTGGAAGACATCCAGCGCATGGGTGGCGTCAGCAAGGTCGGCCAGTTCATGGAGCAGGTCAAGGACAACAACTCCAACGTCCAGCTGATGGGCTTCGGGCACCGCGTTTACAAAAACTCCGACCCGCGCGCCACGCTGATGCAGGAAACCTGCAACGAGGTTTTGCAAGAGTTGGGTTTGGAAAACGACCCCCTGTTCAAACTGGCCAAGGCCCTGGAAAAAATTGCCCTGGAAGACGATTACTTTGTCTCGCGCAAGCTCTACCCCAATGTGGAC
>JBEGOC010000019.1:0-3879 GCA_041182225.1 Pseudomonadota bacterium
CCGTCGGTGATCGAGATCACGTTGGTGGGCACGAAGGCCGACACGTCACCCGCCTGGGTTTCAATGATGGGCAGGGCCGTCAGCGACCCGGTCTTGCCTTTGACCGCGCCTTTGGTGAAGGCTTCGACGTAATCAGCGTTCACACGGGCGGCGCGCTCCAGCAGACGGCTGTGGAGGTAAAACACGTCGCCGGGATAGGCTTCGCGACCGGGCGGGCGGCGCAGCAGCAGCGACACCTGACGGTAGGCCACGGCCTGCTTGGACAGGTCGTCGTACACGATCAGCGCGTCTTCGCCACGGTCACGGAAATACTCGCCCATGGTGCAGCCCGAGTAGGCGCTGACGTACTGCATGGCGGCGGACTCAGAGGCCGTGGCGGCCACCACAATGGTGTACGCCATGGCGCCGGCTTGCTCCAGCGAACGCACCACGTTCTTGACACTGGAGGCCTTTTGGCCGATGGCGACATAAACGCAGGTCATGTTCTGACCCTTTTGGTTGATGATGGCGTCAATGGCGACGGCGGTCTTGCCGGTCTGACGGTCACCAATGATCAGCTCGCGCTGGCCCCGACCCACCGGCACCATGGAGTCGATCGACTTCAGGCCGGTCTGCATCGGCTGGCTCACCGACTCCCGGGCAATCACGCCGGGCGCGACTTTTTCGATCACGTCGGTCATCTTGGCGTTGATCGGGCCCTTGCCGTCGATCGGCTGGCCCAGGGCGTTGACCACGCGGCCTTTGAGCTCGGGGCCCACCGGCACTTCCAGAATGCGGCCCGTGCACTTGACGGTGTCGCCTTCGGAAATGTGCTCGTAGGCACCCAGCACCACGGCGCCGACCGAGTCGCGCTCCAGGTTGAGTGCCAGGCCGTAGGTGGGCAAACCATCGCTACCAGCCGGGAATTCGAGCATTTCGCCCTGCATCACATCGGACAAGCCGTGGATGCGGCAAATGCCGTCGGTCACGGAGACCACGGTGCCTTGGTTGCGGACATTGGCGCTGGCAGACAGGCCTTCGATCCGGCTCTTGATCAGTTCAGAGATTTCTGCGGGATTGAGTTGCATGGCTCTTTCCTTCTTTCTTTGGTTGGGCTGGCAATCCGGGCTTGCGGCCTCAGGCTGTCAATGCCACTTTCATTTGTTCCAGACGGGCTTTGACCGAACAGTCAAGGACCTCGTCCCCCACCACCACTCGAACGCCACCGATCAACTCGGGCTGCAGTTCGACCGACAGATTGAGCTTGCGACCGAAGCGCTTTTCGAGCGTGCCGCCGAGCTCGGCCAGGGCGCCGGCCTCAATGGCAAACGCGCTGAACACCACCGCATCGGAGGAGCCGCTTTGCGCATTTTTCAGCGCGCGGAACTGGGCTGCGATTTCAGGCAGCACAGCCAAGCGGCCGTTCTCGATCACGGTGCGCAAAAAGTTCCGGGCCATTTCCGGCAGCTCGACCTTGGCCACACCGGTGATCACGTCGAACACCTGCGCGGCGGTCGCGTTCGGGTTGTCCGCAAACTGCAGCAACTGAGTGTTGCCGGCAATGTCCTTCAGCGCATCCACCCAGACCGCTGCGGCGGTCAGGTCGGAGGTGGCGGCCTTGAACAGGGCTTCGGCGTAAGGACGGGCAATGGTGGCGAGTTCGGCCATGGTGTCCTCTTACAGCTCGGTCTTCAAGCGGCCCAGCAGGTCGGCATGCACACTGGCATTGACCTCCCGGCGCAGGATCTGCTCGGCGCCCTTGACCGCCAGTGCTGCCACCTGCTCGCGCAGAGCCTCACGGGCCTTGACGGTTTGCTGCTCAGCCTCGGCCTTGGCGGCCGCGACGATCTTGCTGCCCTCATCGGTGGCACGCGCCTTGGCTTCTTCGACGATGAGCAGCGCACGACGCTCGGCATCGGCCAGGCGGGCCGCGGTCTCGGTGCGCGACTTGGCCAACTCGTCCTCCACCCGCTTGTTGGCGGATGAGAGCTCGGCTTTGGCCCGGTCAGCGGCGGCCAGGCCGTCGGCGATCTTCTTGGCACGTTCGTCCAGCGCGGTAGCGATGGGCGGCCACACGAATTTCATCGTGAACCACACCAGGATCGCGAAAACGATGGCCTGGACGAACAGGGTTGCGTTGATACTCACAGCAACACCCTTTCAGTCAGTTGGGTAAAAAAACCGCCGATTACTTCAGCACGAACGGGTTGGCGAACGCGAACATCATCGCGATACCAACGCCGATCAGGAAGGCCGCGTCGATCAGACCAGCCAGCAGGAACATCTTGGTTTGCAGTTCGTTCATGAGCTCGGGCTGGCGGGCAGCCGCCTCCAGGTACTTGCTGCCCATGATGCCGATACCGATACATGCGCCAACAGCGCCAAGACCAATGATGAGACCGGCAGCGAGTGCAACAAAGCCGAGTACGTTTTCCATTGAAAGCTCCTGAGGATAAAAGTGAATGGTTAAAGGAAAGGGAAAGGGAAACTCTGAAAAAACCGCTGCCGTTCAGTGCGCATCGTGGGCCTGGCCCACATACACCAGGGTCAGCATCATGAAGATGAAAGCTTGCAGCGCCACGATCAGGATGTGGAAGATGGCCCAGATCGAGCCAACGACGACCTGACCGATCGGCAGCAGGATGCCCGACAGCGACAGCGCTGCGCCGCCACCCATCAGGGCGATCAGCATGAACACCAGTTCGCCGGCGTACATGTTGCCGAACAGCCGCATGCCGTGCGACACGGTCTTGGCGGCAAATTCAATCATCTGCATCAGGAAATTGACGGGCCAGAGCAGCGGGTGGGCGCCAAACGGGGCCGTGAACAGCTCATGCACCCAGCCACCAAAGCCCTTGATCTTGATGTTGTAAAACAGGCAGACCAGCAGCACCGAGCTGGACAGGCCCAGCGTGGTGGACAGGTCGGCGGTGGGCACGACGCGCATGTAGGCGTGGTGCGGGTCGTGGCCGGCGGAGGCGTAGATCAGCTCCCAAATTTTGGGAATCAGATCGACCGGCAGGAAGTCCATGGCGTTAAGCAGGAAGATCCAGACAAACACGGTGAGCGCGAGCGGTGCCACCAGCTTGCGGCTTTGCGCGTTGTGGATGATGCCCTTGGCCTGGGTGTCAACCATTTCAACCAGAATCTCGACCGCCGCCTGGAACCGGCCCGGCACGCCAGAGGTCGCCGATTTGGCGGCCTTCCAGAGCAGGAAGGTGCCGAGCACGCCGAGCAGCACCGACCAGAAGATGGAGTCAAGGTTGTAGACCGAGAAGTCAATCACCCCCTTCATCGGCTTGTTTTGCAGATGCGTCAGGTGGTGAACAATGTATTCACCTGCGGTCGGTCCGTGTTCAGCAGCCATCGGTTTACTCGTTATTCAATTGGGGGCCTCCGTGAGGAAGCCGGCTTCATTACTTTTTGGGGCGCACCAGCAGCGCCACCCAATACACTTTCATCGTCACCACCAAGCCCACCAGCATGGCCGGCCAACTCAGGTCGGACACCAGCCTGGGCGCGGCGAACAACATCGCCAGCGTCAGGCCGATCTTGACCATTTCCCACACAAAAAACCCGGCCACTGCCGCCCCCGGACTGGCCAGCGCCACGCGGCTCAACAAACCCCGCGCAAACAATGCCGCCGGCAACACCACCGCAAGCGCGCCGTAACCTGCCGACCATGACGTTGCGCTTGACCGGGTCACCGCCCAGGTCACAAGGGCCACCAACACACCCGTGAGGGCTTGCCAGAGCACCACCTGCCAGGCCGAGACCGAAGGGTCGCGCTGACGCAGCGCCTGCGCCTGTTCGGCGGTCATGGGCGTGGGCGGCACACCCTCGGACTCTTCGGTGTCATACCCGGCTGCGGAGGCGATTATCGGCATATCACATTACACC
>JBEGOC010000020.1:0-31604 GCA_041182225.1 Pseudomonadota bacterium
GGCCGCTGGCGCAGGCACAGCCGGAAGGCGCTCAGGCGCTGGGGGGCACGTAGCCCTGGGCGGCATCGGCGCCGTCGCCGAAAAAGTGGTTTTCCATCTGCCGGGCCAGGTACTGGCGGGCGCGTGCATCGGCCAGGTTCAGGCGGTTTTCATTCACCAGCATGGTCTGGTGCTTGAGCCAGGCGGCCCAGGCTTCCTTGCTGACGTTCTCCCAGATGCGCTTGCCCAGATCGCCGGGGTAGGGCGGAAAATCGAGGCCGTCGGCTTCCTTGCCGAGTTTGATGCAATTGACGGTGCGTGCCATGGAGATGTAACCTTTGAACAATGCGGGGTAGGGCGCGACTTTAGCAAGCTTTCAATCGCCCTGGCCCGGCGGGGACGCTGCTCGGGCTTGCTTTTTGCGAGTTCGGTCCCAGATCCCGGCAGATGGACACGGATATTTCTGTTGGTGGGTGTAATAGTCTGGTTCCTGAGGGCTTGACGTCCCCGCTGGGGCCTCAATCGAAGTAAGATCGCATTCATGGCAAAAGTTGACACCAAAACGACAATGCTGGCCGACGGCCTGCGTTACAAATCCAAGGTTTCGGGCTCACCGTTCACTGCGGCCACCTCATTTGGCGCGGCCACCATGTCGTGCTTTTTGTGCGGCAAGCACCGTCCCCGTTCCCAACTGACCTCGCGCAAGATCCTGGGCAAATCCCAGGCGGTGTGCGCACCGTCCTGCAAGGCGCTGGACGAGTCCACCAGCTGACGCGGCATGCTGCGTTGGCTGGTTGATGGGCTGGATCAGGCGCCACGTCGGGTCTTCGGCCTGCTCAGTCTGGGCTGTGTCGCCTTGCTGGCGTACGGGCTGTACCTGCAGCACGTGGTCGGACTGGTGCCCTGCCCGATGTGCATCGTGCAACGTTATGCTCTGGTTTTTATAGCAGTCATTGCAGCATTGGCGGGGCTTGCGCGCAAAAAAGGCCCGCACCTCGCAGGCGCAGCGGCCTTGCTCGTCAGCGCCGTTTTTGGCGCCTACGTGGCCGCCCGGCAAAGTTGGCTGCAGTGGTACCCGCCCGAGGTGGTGAGCTGCGGCCGTGACTTCTACGGCATGATCGAAACATTTCCCCTGCAACGCGCCATCCCCATGATTTTCAAGGGCGGCGGCGACTGCACCAAGGTGGACTGGACCTTTCTGGGCGGCTCGATCGCCAATTGGTCCTTCGTCAACTTTTGCGGTTTGGCGGCAGTGGCGCTGGCGCTGCTGTGGCGCACCAGCCGTCGGCGCGTCTGACTTACAGCGGCAGGGTGTCGAAGCTGGCGTAGGCGTTACGCAACCAGGTTTTCACCCGCTGGCGCTCCAGCATGCCCAGGCAGTCCGGGCTGCTGCGGTCGTTGATGGCGGCCCAAAAGCTCCTGTTTTGCCGGTCGATCTTGCGCATGCTGGTTTCGTGCAGGGCCGGCAGGTCGATGCAGTAGGCACCCAGTGCGCGGGCTCTGGCCATGGCCTGTGAGGCGTCCAGCTGCGAAAAGTCCGACCCCCGGCCGTGGTTACGCAGCACCACATAACCCGGCCCGGCGCCGTAGGTGGTCAGCAGCCGGCCCAGCAGATCCACCGAGTCGTGGCCGGCATCGGCCACGTGCCAGAAGTTGACGGTGACGCCCATCTCGGCCAGAAGCGGCAGCAAATCCGAGTCCTGCACCCAGCGCGCCAGCGGCGCAGCGGTCTGGGCAGCCAGATCGACGATCACACTGGGCACCGGCGTGTCGGCGTCGCCGCCTTCGAGCGCCGCGACGATCCGGTCCAGCCCCTCGTAGCTGTCCACAATCACCGGAGAGGCGTAGTCAGCGTAAAAGCGGGTGAACGAGGTGTGCGATCGGTCGGTGTCAAAGCCGGTGAAGGGCTGCTCGCGGTCGATGAAATACTGCGCCAGCGCCCGGGCCGCGACAGACTTGCCAACGCCGCCTTTTTCGCCGCCGATGAAATTGAGAGAGCTCATGGATGTCCCGTGGTTCGGATGGAGAAAGAGCCGGCTGGCCCCCGCACTCAAGCACAGCAAGATGCATGCTCAAGCCGGGGCTTCAGCCCAGTTTTTTGACCAGCACCTGGCTCTTGCGGTCCCAGTTGTACTTGCGCTTGCGCGCATCGGGCAGCCAATCGGGGTCCATCAGCACAAAGCCGCGCTTGAGAAACCAGTGGGTGGTGCGGGTGGTCAACACAAAAATACTGTCCAGACCGGCGGCGCGGGCGCGCTGCTCGATGCGTTTGAGGATGCGCTCACCATCGCCCTGGCCCTGCACCTGAGGTGATACTGTGAGTGCGGCCATTTCAGCCGTACGGGCTTCCGGGTAGGTGTACAGGGCGGCGCAGGCGAAGATCACGCCGTCGTGCTCGATCACCGTGTAGTTGCCCACATCGCGCTCGATTTCGGTGCGGCCTCGCTTGACCAGGGTGCCGTCCCTCTCAAACGGCTCAATCAGTTGCAGGATGCCGCCCACGTCGTCGACCGTGGCCTCGCGCAGGCTCTCCAGCTTTTCGTCGACCACCATGGTGCCGATGCCGTCGTGCACGTACACCTCCAGCAAAATGGCGCCGTCCACCGCAAACGGGATGATGTGGCTGCGCTCCACGCCGCTTTTGCAGGCCTTGACGCAGTGCTGCAGGTAAAACGCGGTGTCGGTGGGCTGGTTGGCCGCCGGCAGGGCCGCCAGCAGTTGCTCGGCCTGGGCCAGCGGCAGTTCGGTGTCGATCGGGTTGTCTTCGCCCTCGGGTTCGGTTGGGCGGATGCGGATGCCAGGCACCTCGGTCAGAAAAATCAGCTTGTCCGCCTGCAGCGCGGTGGCGACCGAGGTGGCCACCTCTTCCATGCTCAGGTTGAAAGCTTCGCCCGTGGGTGAAAAACCGAAGGGCGAGAGCAGCACCAGCGCCCCCATGTCCAGAGTGCGCATGATGCCGGCGGTGTCCACCTTGCGCACCAGCCCGGAATGCTGGAAGTCCACCCCGTCCACAATGCCGACCGGCCGCGCCGTGAGGAAGTTGCCCGAGATCACCCGCACCGTGGAGCCGGCCATGGGCGTGTTGGGCAGGCCCTGGCTGAAGGCGGCTTCAATCTCGTAGCGCAATTGCCCGGCGGCCTCCTGGGCGCAGTCCAAGGCCACCTCGTCGGTGATGCGCAGGCCGTGCGAGTAGCGTGGGGTGTGGCCCTTGGCCTTGAGCTGCTCGTTCACCTGCGGCCGGAAACCGTGGACCAGCACGATCTTGACGCCCATGCTCTGGATCATGGCCAGGTCTTGCGCCAGGTGCTGCAGCTTGCCAGCGGCGATGGCCTCGCCGGCAATGCCCACCACAAAGGTCTGGTTGCGGAATTTGTGGATGTAGGGCGCGACCGAGCGGAACCAGGGCACGAAGGTGAAGTTGAAGACGGAGGTCATGTCTCGGGGCGCAGCAGCAGAAGGTGTTTGGGTTCCAACAGGCGGAGAAAATCGCAGTCGAAGGTGGCCAGTGTCTCACGGGTCTGGACCACGCAGGCGGCGATCCAGGCATCTGGCAGGTCATTGCCGCTGAGTTGGTGGCTCAGGCACAGGCTACGCAACCGCGGCCACTCATCCTTGACCGCCAGCATGCCCACGCCCGCAGCGCCCAGCAAGGCATCGACAAAGGCCACGGCATCTGCCGCCGGGGTTGGCACAGCGAATACGCGCGGGTGGGTGACCAGCCGCAGAAAACTGGCAACCACGGTGCTGAGCAAATGCAAATCGGCCTGATACGCTGCCTGCGCCATGGCTTGTTGTAACCAGGCCAAGGCGATCCGGTGATGCGGGTGGTCGGCGCGTGACGCGGCGACCAGCACGTTGACGTCGGGCGTCACGCGTCGGCGGCCTGCCACAGCGCCTTGTTGCTGCCGGGCTCGATGCCCGGCTGCAAGCCAGTGCCGCCGGCAAACACCGGCAGAACCGGCGTTGCGATGGGCGTCGGGTGGCTCAAGGGTTCATCACCCCGCGCATACTGCGCAAGAAACTCCCGTACCTTGGCGCTGACCGAGGTGCCTTGCTCGATGGCCCGGATACGGGCCTGCCGGATCAACTCGTCATCGACCGAAATTGTCAAATTGGACATGCCCACCCTCAACCGAATGATGAATCCAGTGTAGCACGTGAACATGTGAACATGTGATGGTGTGAGGTCGTGGATAATGCTGGCGATGCCTGCGCTGACCATCGAGTTCCCCGAATCACTGCCGGTCTCCGCCCGGCGTGACGAGATCATGGCGGCGCTGGCGCAGCACCAGGTGATCATCGTTTGCGGCGAAACCGGCTCTGGCAAGACCACGCAGTTGCCCAAGATTGCCCTGGCCATGGGCCGTGGCAAGTGCCACTATCCCGAAGGGCAGGGCAAGCTGATCGGCCACACCCAGCCGCGCCGCATTGCCGCGAGCAGCGTGGCCAAACGCATCGCCGAGGAACTGGCCACGCCACTGGGCGAGGTGGTGGGCTACAAGGTGCGTTTTCAGGACCGGCTCAGCCGCGACGCCTCGGTCAAGCTCATGACCGACGGCATTTTGCTGGCCGAGACCCAGACCGACCCGCTGCTCAAGGCCTACGACACCCTGATCATCGACGAGGCGCACGAGCGCAGCCTCAACATCGATTTTTTGCTGGGCTACCTGCGCCAGATCCTGCCGCGCCGGCCTGACCTGAAGGTGGTGGTGACTTCGGCCACCATCGACGCGCAGCGTTTTGCCGACCACTTCAAGACCAAAACCGGCCCGGCGCCCATCATCATGGTGTCGGGCCGCATGTTCCCGGTGGAGCAGCGCTACCGGCCGTTTGAAGAGGCACGCGACCACGATCTGAACGACGCCATCGCCGACGCGGTGGACGAACTCTGGCGCGATGCCCATAACCAGGGTGACATCCTGGTGTTCTTGCCCGGGGAGCGAGAAATCCGCGAGGCCGCCGACCACCTGCGCCGGCACCTGAGCCACCAGCCGCTGCTGCGCCATGCCGAGGTGCTGCCGCTGTTTGCGCGCCTGAGCCAGACCGAGCAAGACCGCATTTTTGACAGCCACGGCGGCCGGCGCATCGTGCTGGCCACCAATGTGGCAGAGACCTCGCTCACGGTGCCAGGTATCCGTTACGTGATTGACGCCGGCACCGCGCGCATGAAGCGCTACAGTTTTCGCAGCAAGGTCGAGCAGCTGCTGGTGGAGCCCATCAGCCAGTCGTCGGCCAACCAGCGCGCGGGGCGCTGCGGCCGGGTGGCCAACGGCATCTGTATCCGGCTGTATGACCAAAAAGACTTTGACGGCCGGCCGCGCTTCACCGACCCGGAGATTTTGCGCAGCTCGCTCGCAGGGGTAATTCTGCGCATGAAAGCCCTGCGCCTGGGCGTGGTGGAAGACTTTCCATTTCTGGAGCGCCCCTCTGGTCGCGCGATTGCCGACGGCTACCAGTTGCTCGCCGAACTGGGTGCGGTGGACGATGCCAATGAACTCACGCCCACCGGCCAGGAGCTGGCCCGGTTGCCGCTGGACCCGCGCGTGGGCCGCATGATTCTGGAGGCGCGCGCGCGCCAGGCACTCGACGAGGTGCTGGTGATTGCCTCGGCCTTGAGCGTGCAGGATGTGCGGGACCGGCCCATGGAACTGCAGGCGCAGGCCGATCAGGCGCACGCCAAGTTTGACGACGAGAAAAGCGAGTTCAGCGGTTACCTCAAATTGTGGAAGTGGCTGGATGACAGCCGGGGCGGCAAGCACCCGGGCGCCGTTGCCAACGAGCACAAGCTCAGCAACCGGCAGTATGAGCAGCTGCTGCGGCAAAACTTTGTCAGCATACGCCGGGTGCGCGAGTGGCGCGACATCCACAGCCAGTTGCACACGGTGGTGGCCGAACACAAGTGGCGGCTCAACACCAGCCCGGCCAACTATGAGCAACTGCACCTGTCCCTGTTGGCCGGCCTGTTGGGCAATATCGGTTTCAAGGCCGAGGGCGAAGGCGCCCCGAGCGAGTACCTGGGCGCGCGCGGCATCAAGTTTTTTGCCCATCCAGGCGCGCACCTGACCAAAAAGCCCGGGCGCTGGCTGGTGGCAGCCGAGCTGGTGGAAACCACCCGTTTGTTCGGGCGCGGTCTGGCCAACATCGAGCCGCAGTGGCTGGAACAGGTGGGCGCCCATTTGCTCAAGAAGCAGCTGCTGGACCCGCATTGGGAGAAAAAAGCTGGCGAGGTCGTGGCCCTGGAGCGTGCCACGCTGTACGGCTTGGTGATTTACAGCGGGCGGCGGGTCAATTACAGCCGCATTGATCTGGCTGGGGCCCGCGAGATTTTCATCCGCCAGGCTTTGGTGGCGGGGGAGTGGGAGACGCCGCTGCCATTTCTGGCCGCCAACCAAAAGCTGATCCGCCAGGTGGAAGAGCTCGAGCACAAGGCGCGCCGGCAAGACGTGCTGGTGGACGAGGCGCTGATCTACGCCTTTTACGACCAGCAGTTGCCGGCCGAGGTGTGCAGCGGCCACAGTCTGGAGGGCTGGTACCGGCAGGAGGTCAAGAAGCAGCCGCAACTCCTGTTGCTGACGCGTGAAGAGCTGATGCGCCACGAGGCCGCCGGCATCACCACCAGCGCCTTCCCCCGGACGCTTCGCCTGGGTGGGGTGGACTGTGCGGCCGCTTACCTGCATGAACCGGGCGATGCGCGCGACGGCCTGACCGTGACTGTGCCGCTGTTTGTGCTGAACCAGGTCAATGAGGAGCGCTGCGAGTGGCTGGTGCCCGGCATGCTGCGCGACAAGGTGCTGGCGCTGCTCAAAACCCTGCACCAGCGCCCGCGCTCGCGGCTGGTGCCCCTGCCCGAGACGGCCAAGCAGATGGCCGAGACCCTGAATGCGCCCGAGGTCTTTGGTCAGGGCTCCTTGACCGATGCCGTCCTCAAGCTCGCGCGAAAGGCCAGCGCAGTAGACATTGCGCGCAATGACTTCAAGCTCGACATGCTCAGCCCGCACGCCTTCATGAATTTCCGGGTGGTGGACGAGCACGGCCGACTGCTCGGCACCGGGCGCAACCTGGGCGCGCTCAAGGCCGATCTGGGCGCCCAGGCACGCGGCGCCTTCCAGGCGCTGGCCGCGCTCAAGGTGGCCAGCCAGCGCGCCAGCCCGGAAAGTTCAGAACCAAAAGTGGCTCCAGGCCACGCCAGTATTGGCGCAGTAGCTCCTAAAAAAGTAGCAAATCCGGCGGTGCCCGATCTGGCCAGCCAGCGCTACACCAGCTGGACCTTCGGCGAATTGCCCGAGTTGCTGGAGATCCGCAAGGGCGCGCAGACCCTGCTTGGCTACCCGGCCCTGATCGATGCCGGCGACGCGGTTACGGTGGAGGTGTTTGACGAGCCCGAGGCCGCCGCGGCCCGCCATCGCGCCGGTCTGAGGCGGCTGTTTGCGCTGCAGATCAAGGACGCGCTCAAGTACCTGGAGAAAAACATCCCAGACCTGCAAAAAATGGCGGCGGCCTACATGCAGCTGGGCAAGGCCGCCGACGGCTCGGGTGGCGGTACGCTGGAGGAGCTGCGCGAGCAAATCATTGCGGTGGCGCTGGAGCGGGCTTTTCTGCTGGAGCCGCTGCCCACGCAGGAAGCCGATTTCAAACGCCGGCTCGACGAGGGCCGTGGCCGCCTGACCCTGATCGCCACCGAGGTGGCGCGGCTGACGGCGCTGATCCTGGCCGAGTACGCGGTGGCGGCGCGTAAGATCCGCGACAGCAAGCAGGCGGCCGAGGCCAGTGCCGACGCGGCGCAGCAACTGGCGCGCCTGCTGCCCAAACGCTTTCTGGTGCAAACCCCCTGGGGCGCGCTGCAGCACGTGGTGCGCTACCTCAAGGCCATCACGCTGCGGCTGGACAAACTGCGCGCCGACCCGGCGCGCGATGCCAGCCGGCTGGCCGAGTTGCGCCCGCTGGAGCAGCGCTATTGGCGGCTGCAGGCGGAACGCAAGGGCGCGACCGACGAACGCATGCTGGAGTTTCGCTGGCTGCTGGAGGAACTGCGCGTGAGCTTTTTTGCCCAGGAACTGCGCACACCGCAGCCGGTCAGCGTGAAACGGCTCGACAAGGCCTGGGCCCAGCTCCTCAGCTGAGTGGGCCGGGCCAGCAAAGGGCTACAGCTGCGCCAACCGCGCCAGCGCCGCATTCAGGGTCTCGTCTTTCTTGGCAAAGCAAAACCGCACCACGCGCTGGTCAAAACTGTTGCCGTAAAAGGCCGACAGCGGGATGGCGGCCACGCCGATTTCGCGCGTGAGCCACTGGCAGAACTCGGCTTCGCTGAGGTCGCTCACGTCGGAGATGTCCACACACTGGAAATAGGTGCCTTGGCCGGGCAGCAGCTTGAATTTGGTGTGGGCCAGGCCCGCGCGGAACAGGTCGCGCTTGCGTTGGTAGAAGGCCGGCAGCGCCAGGTAGGGTTCAGGGTCGGCCATGTAGGCGGCCAGGCCATGCTGCACCGGGGTGTTGACGGTGAACACATTGAACTGGTGTACCTTGCGGAACTCGGCGCTCAAGGGCGCCGGAGCGGCCACGTAGCCCACTTTCCAGCCGGTCACGTGGTAGGTCTTGCCAAAGCTGGACACGATGAAGGCACGCGCCGCCAGGCCAGGGTAGCGGGCCGCGCTCTCGTGCGGCACGCCGTCGAACACCATGTGCTCGTACACCTCGTCGCTGATCAGCAGAATGTCGGTCGGCGCCAGCAGGTCCTGCAGGCGCAGCATCTCCTGCGCGGTCCAGACCATGCCGCTGGGGTTGTGCGGCGAGTTGATCAGGATGGCGCGGGTCTTGGGCGTGATGGCGGCGGCAATTTTGTCGAAATCGGGGCGGAAGGTGCCGGGCGTCAGCGGTACCGGCACTGTGATGCCACCCGCCAGTTCGATGTTGGGGATGTAGCTGTCGTAGCAGGGTTCGAGCACGATCACCTCGTCGCCCGGGTGCACCACCGCCAGGATGGCGGTGATGATGGCCTGCGTGGCGCCGGCCGTGATGGTGATCTCGGTGGCCGGGTCATAGTGTCTGCCATACACGGCCTGTACCTTCGCAGCTACTGCCTCGCGCAGGGCCGGTACGCCCGTCATGGGCGGGTACTGGTTCAGGCCCTGGGTCATGGCCGAGGTCACCCCTTCTACCAGACGCGGGTCGCAATTGAAATCCGGAAAACCCTGGCCCAGGTTGACCGCCTTGTGTTCGGTGGCCAACGCCGACATCACGGTAAAAATGGTGGTGCCGACCTTGGGCAGCTTGGTGTTCAGGGTGGGGGTAGACGTCATCATGGGGTTTTAGAGTTCGTAATCGTTGACATGGCCGGTCATGGCGCGGGCCACCAGATCGCGGCTCAGGCGGGGGCTGAGCAGTTCGGCAAACTTGTAGACGAAATTGCGCAGGTAGGCGCCGCGCTTGAACGCAACCCGGGTCACATTCTGCCCGAACAGGTGGCCGGCCGGACGCACCATCAAATCACTTTTGGCGCCATCGGCCACCACATCGCGCACTGCCATTTCGGCCGCGATACCCACGCCCAACCCCAGACGGACATAGGTCTTGATCACGTCAGAGTCGATGGCTTCGAGTGCGATGCGGGGAGCGAGTTTGCGGGTGGCAAAGGCCTGGTCGATGCGGGTGCGCCCGGTGTAGGCGGGGTGGTAGGTGATCAGCGGCTCCTGGGCGATGTCTTCCAGCGTCAGGTGCTCCTTCTGGCCCAGTGGGTGGGCAATGGGCAGCACCAGCACGTGCTGCCATTCGTAGCAGGGCAGGGTGACCAGTTCGGCGTAGGTGGCCAGGGACTCGGTGGCAATGCCGATCTCGGCCACCTCGTCGATCAGCATCCGTGCCACCTGCTCGGGCGAGCCCTGGTGCAGGCTGACGTTGACCTTGGGGTAGGCCTCGCGCAGGCGTGCCACTGGCTCTGGCAGCACATAGCGGGCCTGGGTGTGGGTGGTGGCGATCGACAGGGTGCCGCTGTCTTCGGCGCTGTACTGCTCGCCAATGCGTTTGAGGTTACCGACCTCGCGCAAGATCAGCTCGATGCTCCTGAGCACATGCTGGCCTGGCTCGGTGATGCGTTTGAGGCGTTTGCCGTGCCGGACAAAAATCTCTACGCCCAACTCCTCTTCCAACTCGATGATGGCCTTGGACACCCCCGGTTGCGAGGTGTGCAGGGCCTTGGCAGCCTCGGTCAGGTTCAGGTTGCGTCGGGCGGCCTCCTGGACAAAGCGGAATTGATGCAAGTTCATATCAAATTTCACCTAAAAGTGAAATTTATTATGCAGCATTCATCTAATTCAACTCACGACAGGGCCAGCCGCGCCAGCAACGCCATCATCTCCGGGTCTTCGCCCACAGGCGGCCGCACTGCAAAGCGGACCTCCGGGTGTTGCTGCGCCAGCTCGGCCATCAGCTGGGGCAGGTCCTCGCGCGCGTGCTTGCCCATGCCGAGAAACATCGGCACCACCGTGACCGTTGTCACGCCCAATGGCAGCAGCGCCTGCACGCTGCTGGCCAGATCCGGGGTACACAGCTCCAGGTAGGCGCAACGCACCGGCACCTCCGGTGCGTTGCGCTGCGCCAACGCCGCCACGGCCTCGATCGGCCCGCGCCACAGCGGGTCGCGGGAGCCGTGGGCAAACAGGATCACGGCGCGCCGGGATGGCAGCTCGGGCTTGTCAGGGACAGGTGCAGTGTTCATGGCGTAGGTCATCGTCGCAACACCAGCCAACCAAAGGCGCTGAGCGACAGCAGGGAATAAATCAGGCCGGGCAGGGCCGCACTGAGCCAGGGCGCCCAGTTGCGCAGATTGCCCATGTGGCCGAACAGGTTGTTGAGCAAGAAGAAACTGATGCCCGCCAGCACGCCACCAAACACATAGGCCGAAATGCCGCCGCTGCGGAAGTGCAGGTAGGCGAAGGGCAGGGCCAGCACCACCATCACCAGACAGCTCAAGGGGTAAAACACCTTGCGCCAGAACTCGATCTCGTAGCGTTGGGCCGACTGCTGGTTGGCCTCCAGGTGGCGCACATACTGGAACAGGTCAATCGTGCTCATGCGTTCGGGCTTGAGCAGGGCCGCTGACACCATCTCGGCGCTGATCTGGTTGGGCCAACGAAAGCGCTCGAGCCGGCTGTGCTCGATGCGCGCCATGTCCCG
This sequence comes from Pseudomonadota bacterium, assembly GCA_041182225.1. Taxonomy (GTDB): domain Bacteria; phylum Pseudomonadota; class Gammaproteobacteria; order Burkholderiales; family Burkholderiaceae_C; genus Rhodoferax. Next base: position 11,149 of record JBEGOC010000020.1, read on the forward strand.
GTCCCGCGGCGGGAACTCGGTGCGTTCCACGCCCACCAGGCTCCAGGCGTCCTCACCCTGAAAATAAGCCTGCTCGGCCTGCGTCATCGATACCAGATAGCCCTGGTTGTCAAACTCGAACATTCGGATGCCGCGCAGGCTGCCATCGGACTCCAGGGCCCGCACGTTGACCGAGTACTGCGAGTAGGCCTGGCGCTCCTTGAGCCAGGCGCCGGTCTGGCCGGTGGTGATCTGGCCCTGGAAGCGCGCCTTCAGCAGTTGGGCGCTGCGGTCGGCCATGGGTGCCAGGTAGTCGCCGATGGCAAAGGTCAGCAGCACGAAGCACAGACCCAGTTGCAACAAGGTGCGCAGCGCCCGCCACGGCCCCAAGCCGCTGGTACGCAGGATGGTGTACTCCGAGCTGCGCGCCAGCCGCGCCATCACAAAAATGGTGCCGATCAGCACTGCAATCGGCAGCAGCTCGTACAGGTGACTGGGAATCATCAGCGCCACATAGGTCAGTGCGTGCACCAGCTGGTAGGTGGCCACCAGGCGGCGCCCGACCGACTGCACCTCATCGACCAGGTCAAAGAAAAAGAACAGGCTGACGAAGGCCAGCGTGACATAGCCCACCGCCCACAGCACTTCACCGAAAATCAGGCGGCGGATGGTCTTCATGCCTGTGGCCCCGTGGCCCGTGTGCTTCGGCTCCGCCGGGGGAAGAACCCACGCCAGTTGTTGTGGCGCCGGGCCAGCCAGAATACCGCCAGCAGCAGCACGCCACCATGCAGGCCCAGCATCAAGCCGGCAAACGTGACCTGGCCGGATGAAATCCAGCTCTGGCCGAGGTTGAGCAGGTTGAAATAGATCACAAAGCTGAACAGTGCGAACAGCGTGTTGCCGCTGCGCCCGACCCGCGGGTTCACGCTGGACACGGCCAGACCCAGCAGCACCAGGTTGACCGCCGCCAACACCAGGCCCACGCGCCAGGACAGCTCCGCCAGATCAGGCAGGCTGCGTTGCTGCAGCAGGCTCAGGGTCGAGCGGGCATGCACGGTCAGCGCCTCCTGGGCGCCGGGCGGGCTGTCGCCCACGCGAACCCGGTACTGGGCAAACTCGCTCACCTTCAGGCCCGGCTGACCCGGCGTGCGCTCCAGCCGCTGCCCGCTGTTCAACACCAGAAACCGGTCTTGCCCCTCGGTTTCGATGCGGCCGCTGCGAGCCGAGGTGACCGTGTCCTTGCCCTTGTCGGTGGTGGCGATGAACACATTGCTGCCCGCGACCTTGCCGCCGGCGTCCTTCTCGATGAAAAACACCCGATCCCCGCTGGCCGACTCCTGAAACTGACCGGGTTCGAGACGTTCGATATCACCTCGACCCTCATACTGTTTCTGCATGTCGTCGATACGATGCCGCGACCAGGGCTGCACCACCAGCGCCATCGCGGTGACAACCAGCAACACCGGCCAGGCAAACCAGAGCAGCGGACGCAACATGCCCAACAGGCCGACGCCACTGGCCAGCCAGATCACCATCTCGCTGTCTCGGTACATGCGCGACACACTGGCAATGATCGCGATGAACAGGCTCAGGGTGAGGATGGTGGGCATGTCAGCCAGCACCGCGTAGCCCATCACCAGCATGACGTCGGCAGGGTCGAAATTGCCGCGCGTGGCCTGGCCCAGGGTACGGATCAGAGTGATCGTCATGACCACGGTGGCCAGCACGATCAGGGTGGCGCCGAAACTTCGCGCCAGTTCCTTGCGAATGGAAGATTGGAATAACATTGGCCCGGCGGGGCCGGATCGATGCCCCACGACGGTCATCCAGCCCCCGACTCCACACATCAGAAAGAACCCGATTATGAACTTTGAGCTCAAGGTCCTCGACCTGAACGCTGCTGCGCTCGACAAATGCGAGGCCCTGGTGGTGCTGGTCGGCACCGATTTCAAGCCAGGCAAGGACAGCCTGGGTGCCTTGTGGGCGCAGGCGGTCAAGGCCGGTGACATCGAAACCAAGGCCGGCAAGGCCTTGATGAGCTACCGGCCCGCTGCGGTCGCGGCCGGCCGGGTGGTGCTGGCGGGCGTGGGCGAGGGCAGCGCGCGTGAAGTTCGGCAGGCGGTGACGGCTGCGATGGGCCTGCTCAAGTCAGCCAAGCTCAAAAAGCTCGACCTGTGTTTTGCCCAGGCACCGCAGGCCCAGGCCATGGCCGCCGCCCTGAGCGCGGTCGCTGACGCCAGCTATGTCTACACCAGCACCAAGTCCAAACCCGAGGGCCGCACCATCCAGCGTGTGGTGGTGGGCGTGCCCGCCCTGGGCGAACTGATGCCAGCCTTCGATCGCGCCGTTGCCACCGTGACCGGGGTTGAGTTTGCCAAGGAATGGGCCAATCGGCCGGCCAACCACGCCACCCCCACGCTGCTGGCCGGCGCTGCCCGCTCATTGGGCAAGCTCGCCGGCATCAAGTGCGAGGTGCTGGGGCCGGCCCAGGTGGCCAAGTTGGGCATGGGCTCGTTCATGGCCGTGGCCCAGGGTTCGGACCAGCCCTTGCGTTTCATCGTGCTGCGCTACGACGGCGCCGCCAAGAGCAAAGCCCCCACTGTGCTGGTGGGCAAGGGCATCACCTTTGACAGTGGCGGCATTTCGATCAAGCCCGCGCCTGAGATGGACGAGATGAAGTTCGACATGTCCGGCGCAGCCAGTGTGCTGGGGGTGTTTCGGGCGCTGGCGCTGCTCAAGCCGGCCATCAACGTGGTGGGGCTGATCCCGGCCTGCGAAAACCTGCTCAACGGCAGTGCCGTCAAGCCGGGCGACGTGGTGACCAGCATGAGCGGGCAGACCATCGAAATCCTCAACACCGACGCCGAAGGCCGTCTGGTGCTGTGCGACGCCCTGACCTATGCCGAGCGCTTCAAGCCCCGTGCCGTGGTGGACATCGCCACCCTGACCGGGGCCTGCGTGATTGCACTCGGCGCGGTGCGCAGCGGCATGTTCAGCCCCAATGACGAACTGGCCACGGCGCTGATGGCGGCGGGCGAAGCGTCGCAAGATTTGTGCTGGCGCATGCCGCTCGACGACGAGTACGCGGAGGGCCTGAAAACCAACTTTGCCGATGTGGCCAATGTGGCGGGGCGTCCCGGCGGATCCATCACCGCCGCCAAGTTCTTGCAACGCTTTGCCGACAAGTTTCCCTGGGCCCACCTGGATATTGCCGGCACGGCCTGGAAAGGCGGCGCCGCCAAGGGCGCCACCGGCCGCCCAGTAGCCCTGTTGCTGGCGTACCTGCTCGGCACCGCGGCTGCCAAGTGACCGAAATCGCCTTCCACTTCAATGCGCCAGACCGGCTGGCCTACACCTGCCGGCTGCTGCGCAAAGCGGTAGCCGCCGGCGCCCGGTTGGTTGTGACCGGGCCGGCCGAGGCGCTCGATCGGCTCGACACCGAGCTATGGACCCTGTCAGCGACGGATTTTGTGCCGCACTGCCGGGCGCAGGCCGAGCCGGCGCTGCTCGCGGCCTCGCCGGTGGTGCTGGCTTCTGACCCCGAATCGGCGCCGCATCAGCAGGTGCTGCTGAATCTGGGGACCGGGGTGCCGCCCGGGTTTGAGCGATTTGAACGGGTGATCGAGGTGGTGGGCCTGGATGACACCGACCGGCAGCAGGCGCGCACCCGCTGGCGCCATTACGCCGACCGGGGTTACGCCATGACCCGGCACGACCTGGCGCTCAAGGCCGGCACCTGAACCCTTGGGTCCGCCAGCATAAGGCGCATGAATACCCCATGAAGCCAGCGGGGGGGTGGGAAGTTCCCTAGGCAGGTGGTCTGGAAATTGCGGTATCGTTGCGCCCGTTGAGTAATCGGACTCACAAATTCTTAATCACCCATGGAGTTGTCTATGCAAATGAAATTGAAAGTCACCGTTGCCGCCGCCATTGCAGCCGCCGCCGGCGTCGCCCTGGCGCAAGACATGGTCGTCAAGATCGGTCACGTTGCACCCATCTCGGGCGCGCAAGCCGCTTACGGCAAAGACAATGAAAACGGCGCCCGCATGGCCATTGAAGATCTGAACGCCGCTGGCGTGACGATCGGTGGCAGGAAGATCAAGTTCGAACTCGTTGCTGAAGACGACGCCGCTGATCCCAAGCAAGGTGCAGCCGTGGCACAAAAACTGTGCGACGCCAAGGTTGCCGGCGTGGCCGGTCACTTGAATTCAGGTACCACCATTCCTGCTTCCAAGATTTACAACGACTGCGGCATCCCCCACATCACCCCGTCGGCCACCAACCCCAACCTGACCAAGCCTGGCTACAAGACCACCTGGCGCCTGCTGGCCAACGACAACGCCCTGGGCGCTGGCCTGGCCTTCTATGCGGCTGATGCGTTGAAGCTCAAGCGCATCGCTGTGATCGACGACCGTACCGCCTATGGCCAAGGTGTGGCTGAGGTGTTCAAGCGCACCGCCGCCACCAAGGGCATCACCATTGTGGACGAGCAGTTCACCACCGACAAGTCGGTGGACTTCATGTCCATCCTGACCGCGATCAAGGCCAAGAACCCCGATGGCGTGTTCTTCGGCGGCATGGACCCCCAAGCCGGCCCGATGCTGCGCCAGATGGAGCAACTCGGCCTGACCAACGTCAAGTACTTCGGCGGTGACGGCATCTGCACCATGGACCTGATCAAGCAGTCTGCTGGCGCCAAGACGCTGGACAACGTGATCTGTGCCGAAGGCGGCGCCTCGCTCGAGAAAATGCCTGGCGGCGCGGCCTGGAAAAAGCGTTACGACACCAAGTACCCCGGCCAGTTCCAGGTTTACAGCCCCTACGTCTATGACGCCGTACATGTGCTCGTGGACGCCATGAAGCGTGCCAACAGCACCGACCCCAAGGTCTACACCGCCAAGCTGGCTGACACCAACTACAAGGGCATCACCACCAACGTGATGTTTGAGTCCAACGGCGAGTTGAAGAACCCCGCCATGACGCTCTACACCTACAAGGGTGACAAGAAGATCGCCCTGAACTGATTCAGTGCCGACCTGAAAAAAGCCACCTTGGGGTGGCTTTTTTTTGGCCTCGGTCCGGCTCGGGCGACGTGCGGGCTGCGTTGCTCAGTTAAAATCAACCCAACGGAGCGGTGGATGAGCGGTTTAAGTCACACGCCTGGAAAGCGTGCGTGGGGTTAAACCCACCGCGGGTTCGAATCCCGCCTGCTCCGCCAAGAATCCCAAAAACCCTTGCAGCCCGATGTGCTGCAAGGGTTTTTTTGTGGGCAACCGTCGCTGGTGTTGCAGGGCGCGTTGTAGGGGCGCACGACTAATCGCGGCGATCCAAGCCCGGCTTTCTGGCCCCAGTGCCGCCGATGACCCATAATTGCTGCATCGCAACAATTACCAACAAAGGTCATCCCATGTTCAAGAACACCCCCTTCGAAGCCATTGCCAAGTCCATGACGGAGTCGGCACCCAGGTTCAACGCTGATGCGATGCAAGACGCCATCAAGCCGGTGCAGGACAACCTGAAGGTGTGGGCCGATCTGGCGCAAAACCAGGCCAGAGAGGCGCAGGCCGCCATGGCGGACACCATGGCGTCGATCAAGGACATCAAGGATCCGCAAGCCGCCTTTGAATTGATGAAAGCGTCGGCCGAAGCGGGCATGGCCATGTTTGCCAAGAACCTGAAAGACGCCACGGCGCTGAGTTTCGGCCAGTTTCACAGCACGGTCGACGCGATTGAAAAAGCCCATCCGGCACCCGAGGCATTTGCAGCCGTTGCCAAAAACCTGAAAGCTGCGGCAAGCTCCGCTGAAACCGTACTCGATACGGCGATGCAAAACAGTGCCGCCGCGGTGGCACCGAAGGGCAAGAAAAGCCGATAGGCGCCAGCACCTGAAGGCCTGGGCCGGCGGTTGTGTGGGCTTGATCAGCGCGATCAGGGTGCAGGGCGCTGGTGTCCACACCATTCTTCAGCGTTGACCAGGCACTCTTCCAAGGCTGCGGCCAGTGGGGGCTATAGTCCAGTGTTGTTACCAAAACGCCAGCTGTTACCAGGTTTGAACGCACGACACCCGCCATGGATGGATTGACAAGAGAGCGCTTTGCCGCCCAGGATATCGTTTGCCGCTTTGGCGACCCGGGTGACTGCGCCTATGTCATCGAAGAAGGCTGCGTCGAAGTGCTGCGCGGTGAAGGCAGCGATCAGCGCCTGGTGGCGGTGTTGTCCGAAGGTGCCATGTTCGGCGAGGTTGCCTTGCTGGACCGCCAGCCGCGCACCGCGACGGTGCGGGCACTGGTGCCGACACGCTTGGTCCGGATTGAACGGGAGCATGTCGAGCAGTTGCTGTTGCGGGCCGACCCGGTGATCCAGCATTTGCTGCGGCTGTTGCTGGCGCGCTTTCGCAACCCGTTCGGGGTCCGCAACGGCCCTGAGCTGGCGGTGCCGCCGCTGGGCGATGCCGTGTATGCGCTGGCGCAGGACCGCGACCTGCAGTCGGCAGCGGTACGTACCCTGTCGCTGGCGCGTGACTTGTCGCACGCGCTGGAGGCGGACCAACTGGAGTTGTATTACCAACCCCTGATCGCGTTCGACGATGGCGCCCTGGCGGGATTTGAGGCGCTGCTGCGCTGGCACCATCCCAAGCTCGGGCTCATCAGCCCGATGGAGTTCATCCCGCTCGCAGAGAAAACCGGCCTGATCCACCGCACGGGGCTGTGGGTGATCGAGCGTGCGCTGTCGGACTGGCTGGACTTGCGCAAACTGTGGCCCGACGGCGAAACGGGTCAGATCAGCATCAATCTGTCCGCGCCCGAACTCAGTGGCGAGCACATTGTTGAAACCATTCAAAGCGGCTTGCAGCGGCACGGCATTCCGCCCCGGGAACTCCGGGTGGAGCTGACCGAGACCATCGTCATCCGCAGTCTGGACGTGGTATCAGGCACCCTGGCCCGCTTGCGCCAGGAGGGCATCGGCATTGCACTCGATGACTTCGGTACCGGCTACGCCGGGCTCGATTACCTGCAGACGCTGCCGTTTTCCTGCATCAAGATCGACAAGACCTTTGTCCAACAGCTCAATACCTCCGAGCGCAGTTTTCACATCGTGCGCTCGGCGCTGGAGCTGGCGCGGGAACTGGGCATGTCCACCGTGGCCGAGGGCATCGAGGAGCAGGGCATTGCCGACCAGCTGCAGGCCATGGGTTGCACTTACGCGCAAGGTTACCTGTACGGCAGGTCGATGCCAAAAGGCCAGGTGGCGGGCTGGCTGGCCGGGCACCGGGCCCGGCTCGGACCGCCGGCCTGATCAGGGGCGCTGCGAGCGCACCATGGCCATGGCCGAGGCAATCAGGGTGGACACCTCGCCCATGTTGCTCGGCACCACCAGCGTGGTGGTGGCGTCCGCGGCCACACGGGAATAGGCTTCCACCGCTTTTTCCGCCACCTTGAGTTGCACCGCATCGGCGCCGCCGGGGTGCTGGATGGCCAGCGCAATGCGCTCGATGGCCTGCGCGGTGGCCTCGGCCACGGCCAGGATGGACTCGGCATCGCCCTGTGCCTTGTTGATCACCGCCTGTTTCTCGCCTTCGGAGCGGGCAATGAAGGCCTCGCGCTCGCCGGTGGCGATGTTGATCTGCTCCTGGCGGCGGCCCTCGGAGGCCGCGATCAGGGCACGTTTTTCGCGCTCGGCGGTAATCTGCTGCTGCATGGCGTGCAGGATTTCCTTGGGCGGTGTCAGATCCTTGATTTCGTAGCGCAGCACCTTCACGCCCCAGTTCAGGGCGGCCTCGTCGATGGCCTGCACCACCTGGGCGTTGATGATGTCGCGCTCCTCGAAGGTTTTGTCAAGCTCGAGCTTGCCGATGACCGAGCGAAGCGAGGTCTGCGCCAGCTGCGAGATCGCCATGATGTAGTTGCTGGAGCCGTAGCTGGCTCGCATGGCATCGGTCACCTGGAAGTACAGGATACCGTCCACCTGCAGCTGCGTGTTGTCGCGCGTGATGCAGACCTGGCTTGGAATATCCAGCGGAATCTCCTTGAGCACGTGCTTGTAGGCCACCTTGTCGACAAACGGCATCAGGAAGTTCAGGCCCGGCGTCAGCGTGCCGGTGTACTTGCCCAGCCGCTCCACCACCCAGGCGTGCTGCTGCGGCACCACCTTGACCGACTGGGTGACAAAGATCACGGCGATGATGAGGAGGATGAGTGCGATTTCCATGGGGTCCTTGTGTAACAACAGTGTCGGAGCGTATCAGACAGGTTTGACGATCAGCCGATTGCCCATCACCTCAACGATGGCATAGGCGCCTGGCGCCGCCGGCTGCCCCGGCGCCAGTGCCACCTGCCAGTTGGCACCCCGGTACTTGACGCTGGCGCTGCCCTCGGCCGACCAGGCATCGACATGCACCACCTCGCCAATGTCCAGATTGACGTCCCGGTTGGCCTGCGCCACGGGTGTCAACGGCCGGCTTTGTTTGAACGCCCGCCAGGCGACAACAGCGCCGCCACCGACCACGGCTGCCACCGCCAGTTGCACCGTCATGCTGGCGCCAGCATGGGCAGCCAGGGCCGCTGCGGCCATGCCAACGGCGAGCATGAGCAGGTAGAAGGTGCCGACCAGCAATTCCACCGCCACGAAGCCGCCCGCCAGCACCCACCAGATTGTTGATTGCGCCATATTGATCCCCATGTGTCGGTCCAGTGCCACATTCTGCGGCAAAAGGGGGGTGGCGCAAGAGACGTGACACGATATGTCCTTACACTTCGCGCCTCATTGATTTTTTTCTGTCTGCTGCTGGAGTGCCTCATGAAGTTTCGCTTTCCGATCGTGATCATCGACGAGGATTTCCGGTCCGAAAACACCTCGGGCCTGGGCATTCGCGCGCTGGCCCAGGCGATCGAGGCCGAGGGCTTCGAGGTCTTGGGTGTCACCAGCTACGGCGACCTGAGCCAGTTTGCCCAGCAGCAAAGCCGCGCCAGCACCTTCATCCTGTCGATTGACGACGAGGAGTTCACCCCCGGCCCCGACCTGGACCCGGCGGTGCTGAACCTGCGCCATTTCATTGAGGAGGTGCGCCGCAAGAACCTGGACGTGCCGATCTACGTCTACGGCGAGACCAAGACCTCGCGCCACATCCCCAACGACATCCTGCGCGAGTTGCATGGTTTCATCCACATGTTTGAAGACACCCCGGAGTTTGTGTCGCGCCACATCATCCGCGAGGCCAAAGCCTACCTGGAAAGTGTGCAACCGCCATTCTTCAAGGCCCTGCTTGATTACGCCGAAGACGGCTCTTACAGCTGGCACTGCCCCGGTCACTCCGGCGGCGTCGCATTCCTGAAAAGCCCGGTAGGCCAGATGTTTCACCAGTTTTTTGGCGAGAACATGCTACGGGCCGACGTCTGCAACGCCGTGGAGGAACTGGGCCAGCTGCTTGACCACACCGGGCCGGTGGCCGCTTCGGAGCGCAATGCTGCGCGCATCTTCAATGCGGACTACTGCTTTTTTGTGACCAACGGCACCAGCACCAGCAACAAGATGGTCTGGCACCACACGGTGGCGCCCAACGATGTGGTGGTGGTGGACCGCAACTGCCACAAGTCCATCCTGCACGCCATCATCATGACCGGGGCCATCCCCGTCTTCCTCAAACCCACGCGCAACCACTTCGGCATCATCGGCCCGATCCCGAAGAGCGAATTCGAGCCCGCCGCGATCCGGGAAAAAATCATGGGCAATGCGCTGGTGCGTGAGCATCTGGCCGGCATCGATGCCAGGACGATCAAACCGAAAGTACTGACGCTGACCCAATCCACCTACGACGGCGTGCTGTACAACACCGAAACGGTCAAGCACATGCTGGACGGTTACGTGGACAACATTCACTTTGACGAAGCCTGGCTGCCACACGCCGCGTTCCACCCGTTTTACGGCACCTACCACGCCATGGGCAAAAACCGGCCGCGCCCCAAGCACGCGATGGTGTACGCCACCCAGTCCATCCACAAGCTGCTCGCCGGCATCAGCCAGGCCAGCCATGTGCTGGTGCAGGACTCGCAGACCGTCAAGCTGGACAAGCACCTGTTCAACGAAGCCTACCTGATGCACACCAGCACCTCGCCGCAGTACAGCATCATCGCCAGCTGCGATGTTGCCGCGGCCATGATGGAGCCGCCCGGCGGCACCGCCTTGGTGGAAGAAAGCATTGCCGAGGCGCTCGATTTCCGCCGCGCCATGCGCAAGGTGGACGAGGAGTACGGCGACGACTGGTGGTTCAAGGTCTGGGGCCCGGACAAGCTGGTGGACGAGGGCATCGGCCGTTCGGACAGCTGGGTCATCAAGGGCGAGTCACGCAACGCCAAGGCCGGAGTCAACTGGCACGGCTTTGGCAAGATGGCGGCCGGCTTCAACATGCTCGACCCCATCAAGTCGACCATCGTCACGCCCGGCATGGACCTGAACGGCAAGTTTGCCAAGACCGGCATCCCGGCCAGCATCGTCACCAAATTCCTGGCCGAGCACGGTGTGGTGGTGGAAAAAACCGGTCTTTACAGCTTTTTCATCATGTTCACCATCGGCATCACCAAGGGCCGCTGGAACAGCATGCTGACGGCCCTGCAGCAGTTCAAGGACGATTACGCCAAGAACCAGCCGATGTGGCGCATCCTGCCCGAGTTTTGTCAGAAGCACCCGCGCTATGAACGCATGGGCCTGCGCGACCTGTGCCAGCACGTGCACGAGCTGTACGCCAAGTACGACATTGCCCGCCTGACCACCGAGATGTACCTGAGCGACCTGACGCCGGCCATGAAGCCGAGCGACGCCTACGCCCACATCGCGCTGCGCAAGACCGAGCGGGTCGAGATTGACGCGCTCGAAGGCCGCATCACGGTTGGTCTGGTCACGCCCTATCCACCCGGTATTCCGCTGCTGATTCCGGGCGAGGTGTTCAACCGCAAGATTGTCGATTACCTGAAGTTCTCCCGCGAGTTCAACGCCCAGTGCCCGGGCTTCGAGAGCGACATCCACGGTCTGGTGGAAGAGCAGGGGGCCGACGGCAAGACCCACTACTTTGCCGACTGCGTGGCGGTCTGAACCTGTTTTGCTACATTTTATGTAGCAATAAACGACCGTCCGACGTGGCTTGGAGCCCGATTTAACTTCAGGTTGCGGGCGTTTCCACCACCGCCACGGCAGTCTGGCTCACGCCGCAATCCACATAAGAGATCTGCCCGGTCATGCCCGAGGCCAGATCACTCAGAAGAAAAGCCGCCACATTGCCGACTTCGTCAATCGTGACGTTGCGGCGCAGCGGCGAGGCGTTGGCCGAGATCGCCAGCAGGCGGCCAAAATCCTTGATGCCGCTGGCGGCCAGGGTCTTGATGGCGCCCGCGCTCAGGCCGTTGACGCGGATGCCGCGCGAGCCAATGGCTTCGGCCAGGTAGCGCACTGAGGATTCGAGCGAAGCCTTGGCCAGGCCCATGGTGTTGTAACTGGGTACCACCCGCACGCCGCCCAGGTAAGTCAGGGTCAGCAGCGAGGCCTGGGGCGTCAGGTAAGGCAGGGCTGCCTTGGCCATGGCCGGGAAGCTGTAGGCGCTGATGTCGTGGGCGATGCGGAAGTTTTCGCGGGTCAGACCATCCAGAAAGTTGCCGGCAATCGCCTCACGCGGCGCGTAGCCGATGCTGTGCACAAACCCGTCAAAGGTCGGCCAATGGGTGGCCAGGTCGCTGAACAGCTTGTCAATCTGGGCGTCATCGGCCACGTCGCAGTCAAAAATCAGCTTGGAGTCAAAATCTGCCGCAAATTCGGTGATGCGCTCCCTGAAGCGCTCGCCCACATAGCTGAAAGCCAGTTCGGCCCCCTGCGCATGGCAGGCCCGGGCAATGCCGTAAGCGATGGAGCGGTTGGACAGCACGCCCGTGATCAGCAGTTTCTTCCCGGTCAGAAAACCCATAGCGTCCTCAAAATGTCAGCCCGTATTTGGTGCAGAATTGTCGCATGCGGCGCTTGCTGGTTTTCGGCCTGTTTGTTTTGTGCTGCCCGGTCTGGGCAGCGCATGGCTACGCCCTGTGGGGCGACCTGAAGTACCCGCCCGATTTCCCGCACTTTGCCTACGTCAACCCCCAGGCCCCCAAAGGCGGCGAGCTGCGGCTGGTCAGCAATCTGCGGGTGTCGACCTTTGACAAGTACAACCCCTTCACCATCAAGGGCTCGGCGCCGGCCTATTTGTCGGACCTGATGTTTGACTCGCTGCTGGCCGGCTCGCTCGACGAGACTGCCGCCGGCTACGGGCTGCTGGCCAGCGACGTGGCAGTGGCGCCAGACGGGCTGAGTGCCACCTTCCGCTTGCGGGCCGAGGCCAAATTCCACAATGGCGACCCGGTGCTGGCGGCCGATGTCAAACACAGTTTTGACACCTTGATGGGGCCGCACACCTCGCCCGCGTACAAGACGCTGCTGGAAGACGTGGCCGGGGCCGATGTGCTGGACGATCGCACCGTGCGCTACCGCTTTCGCAAGCCCAACCGCGAATTGCCGCTGCGCGTGGGCGGCCTGCCGGTGTTCAGCCGGCAGTGGGGGGTGGAGAACGGCAAGGCCAAATCGTTTGACAAGGTGGTGACCGATTTGCCCATCGGCAGTGGTCCCTACCGCATCGGGCCGGTGCGCTTCGGCAAGGACATCACCTACGTGCGCGACGCCGGCTACTGGGCCCGCGACCTGAACGTCAAGCGCGGCAGCAACAACTTTGAGCGGATCACGGTCAAGATCTACCGCGACAACACGGCGCGGCTTGAAGCCCTCAAAGCCGGTGAGTTTGACCTGATGCGGTTTTTTTCGGCCGGCGACTGGGCGCGCCGGGTCAACGGCCGACGCTTTGACAGCGGCGAACTCGTCAAAACCGAGTTCAAGCACCGACTGCCCTCGGGCTTTCAGAGTTATGTGCTCAACACCCGGCGTGAGCGCTTCAAGGACGTGCGGGTGCGTCAGGCCCTGGGCTTGGCCCTGGATTACGAGTGGATGAACCGGCAGATGTTTTACAACGCCTACCAGCGGGTCAACGGCCTGTTTGGCAACACCGATTGCCAGGCCAGCGGTGAGCCCGATGCGCAGGAGCTGGCCCTGTTGAGCCCATGGCGTGCCGAGATACCCGCTGCCGCCTTCGGCCCCATGACCCGGCCCCCACGCACCGACGGTACCTCGTCGTTGCGGGCCAACCTGCGCCAGGCCCAGGCGCTGCTCAAGGCTGCCGGCTGGGAAGTGCGCGACGGCCAGTTGCGCAATGCCAAAGGCGAGGTGTTTCGCATCGAATACCTCGACAGCAACGAGGGCGGCGCGCGCGTGGTCACGCCCTGGGCCAGAAACCTGGAGAAACTCGGCATCCAGCTCAATTTCCGCCCGGTCGACTTTGCCCTCTACCAGCAGCGCCTGCAAAAATTTGAATTTGACATCACCTCGCTGGCCTATGGGGGCACGCACAACCCTGGGCAGGAGTACGCCGACCTGTTTGGCGCCAAGGCCGCTGACCAGGAGGACTCGGGCAACCTGTCGGGCATCAAGAGCGCGGCGGTGGACGACCTCATTGCCAAAATGACAGCCGCCAAGTCGCGCGAGGCGCTGCTGCCGGCCTGCCGTGCGCTGGAGCGCGTGATCAGCCACAGCCACCTGCTGATCCCGCAGTGGGCGGCCGGCACCCACCGCATGGCCTACAACAGCTGGCGTTTGCAGCGGCCGGCCGCCATGCCGCCCTATGCGACGGGTGAGGGCTGGGCCATCGACACCTGGTGGGCGCGCTAGCCATGCTGACCTACATCCTCAAACGCCTGTTGCTGATGGTGCCGACCCTGTTTGGCGTGCTGCTGCTGACCTTTGTCGTGATCCAGTTCGTGCCGGGCGGGCCGGTCGAGCAGTACATGGCCGAGGCCCGGGCGGGCGCCGGCCCCGGTGCCGAGGGGGCAGGCTCGGGCTACCGCGGCGCGCAGGGGGTGGACCCGAAGCGGCTGGCCCAGATCAAGGCCTTGTACGGTTTTGACAAGCCGGCACACGAACGCTTCATCCAGATGCTGGGCCAGTTTGCCCGCTTTGACCTAGGCCGGAGCTTTTTTCAGAACAAGGACGTGGCCCAGCTGATCCGCGAGAAGCTGCCGGTGTCCATCAGCCTCGGGCTGTGGACGTTCTTCATCAGCTACCTGATCGCGGTGCCGCTGGGCGTGGCAAAGGCGGTGCGGGCCGGTTCGCGTTTCGACCTGGTCACCACCGTGCTGGTGCTGCTGGGTTACGCCATTCCGGGTTTTGTGCTGGGCGTGGCGCTGTTGGTGGTGTTTGGCGGCCAATTGCAGTGGTTTCCGCTGCGCGGCCTGACCTCGGGCAACTGGGACGAGTTGGGCTGGGCCGCGCGGGTGGTGGATTACCTGTGGCACATCGTGCTGCCGGTCACGGCCATGGTGCTGGGCAGCTTCGCCGTGACTGCGATGCTGACCAAAAACGCTTTTTTGGAGGAAATCCGCAAGCAGTACGTGGTGACCGCGCGCGCCAAGGGCCTGGACGAGCGGCAGGTGCTGTGGAAGCATGTGTTTCGCAATGCCCTGATCCCGATCGTCACCGGCTTTCCGGCGGCCTTCATCGGTGCGTTTTTCACCGGCTCGCTGCTTATCGAAACCCTGTTTTCGCTCGACGGCCTGGGCCTGCTCAGTTACGAGAGCGTGATCCGGCGCGATTACCCCGTGGTGCTGGGCACCCTGTATTTTTTCACGCTGATCGGCCTGGCGACCAAGCTGATCTCTGACCTGTGTTACGTCTGGGTGGACCCCCGTGTCAAGTTCGACTGAAGCCCTCACGCCACCGCCGGTGCAAGGCAGCAACTCGCCGACGCGCCGGGCCTGGGCCCGCTTCCGGCGCAACCGGCTGGGCTACTGGAGCCTGCTGGCCTTTTGCGCCATGGTGCTGCTCAGCCTTGGGGCGGAGCTGATCTCCAACGACCGGCCGCTGCTGGTGCGCTACCAAGGCAGCCTGTACGTGCCGGTGCTGCAGGACTACCCGGAGACGGTATTTGGCGGTGACTTCCAAACCACCACCGATTACCTCGACCCCTTCATCCGCGAGCGGTTGGCGCAACCGGGCAACTGGGCCCTCTACGCCCCCAACCCCTACGGCCCCAAGACCCTGAACTACTTCGCCAAGGCGCCCAACCCATCGGCGCCCAGCCGGGACAACTGGCTGGGCACCGACGACCGGGGGCGTGACCTGCTGGCGCAGCTGATCTACGGCTTCCGCGTCAGTGTGCTGTTTGCGCTGGCGCTCACCGTCACCGGCGTGCTGCTTGGCGTGCTGACCGGCGCCATCCAGGGCTTTTTTGGCGGCAAGACGGATCTGGCCTTCCAGCGTTTCATCGAAATCTGGGGCTCCATGCCCGAGCTGTACCTGCTGATCATCTTCAGCGCGGTGTTTGCGCCCAGTGTGGCGCTGCTGCTGGTGCTGCTGAGCCTGTTCGGCTGGATGGGCTTGTCGGACTATGTGCGGGCCGAGTTCCTGCGTAACCGGCAGCTGGACTATGTGCGGGCGGCGCGGGCTCTGGGGGTGGGCAACTGGCAGATCATCACCCGCCATGTGCTGCCCAACAGCCTGACCCCGGTGGTCACCTTCCTGCCGTTTCGCATGAGCGGCGCCATTCTGGCGCTGACCTCGCTGGATTTTCTCGGCCTGGGGGTGCCGCCCGGCACGCCGTCGCTGGGTGAACTGCTGTCGCAGGGCAAGAACAACATCGACGCCTGGTGGATTTCGCTGTCCACCTTTGCAGTGCTGGTGCTGACGCTGCTGCTCCTGACCTTCATGGGCGACGCGCTGCGCGACGCGCTCGACCCGCGCAAGGCCGACGCATGAGCGAGACCTTGCTGTCAGTGTCAGCCTTGCGTGTGGCCTTTGCCGGCCGCGAGGTGGTGCACGGCGTGGATTTTTCCATCGCACCCGGTGAAAAGTTGGCGCTGGTCGGTGAATCGGGCTCGGGCAAGACGGTGACCGCGCTGAGCCTGCTGCGCCTGGCGCAAAACGCGGCCATCAGCGGCGCGGCCCGCTTTGGCGAGCAGGACCTGCTGGCCATGCCCGAGCGGCAGTTGCGCGGCCTGCGCGGGCAGGACATCGCCATGATCTTCCAGGAGCCAATGACGGCGCTGAATCCACTGCTGACCGTGGGCGAGCAGATTGCCGAAGTCCTGCTGCTGAAAATGGGCTTAAGCCGTGCCCAGGCTTGGGACAAAGCTATTGAAATGATAGCGGACACCGGCATCGACGAGGCCGCCCGGCGCGCGCGTGCCTACCCGCACCAGCTCAGCGGCGGCCAGCGGCAGCGCGCCATGATCGCCATGGCACTGGCCTGTCAGCCGCGCCTGCTGCTGGCGGACGAGCCGACCACCGCGCTCGATGTCAGTCTGCGCGGCCAGATTCTGGACTTGATTGCCGGTTTTCAGCGCCGCAACGGCATGGCGGTCTTGCTGATCACCCACGACCTGAACCTGGTGCGCCGGTTTGCCGACCGCATCTTGGTGATGGAGAACGGCCACGTGGTCGAGCAAGGGACGGTGGACGAGGTGTTTGCCCGGCCGGTCCACCCCTACACCCGGCGATTGATTGACAGCCGGCCGGCGCGCGACCCGGCCGAATTGCCGGCCCCCGAAGCGCCGCAGGCAGTCATGCAGGCCCAGGGCTTGCGGGTCGGCTACGCCGTGCCGCGCCCGGGGATCGCGGGCTGGTTCCGTAAAAGCGAGTTTGTGGCCCTGCACGGGGCCGATTTTCAGATCGAAGCCGGCCGCACCCTGGGTGTGATTGGCGAATCAGGGTCGGGCAAGTCGACCCTGGCGCTGGCCACCCTGGGCCTGCTGCCCAGCAAAGGCAGCTTGCGGCTCGGTGCGCTGGCCTGGGGCGCGAGCGCGCTGCAGAACCAACAGATGCGGCGCACGGTGCAGGTGGTGTTCCAGGACCCTTTTTCATCGTTGTCGCCGAGGCTGACGGTGGAAGAGATTGTGGGTGAAGGCCTGCTGGTGCATGAGCCCGGCTTGTCCGCGGCCGCCCGGCGCGTGCGCGTCATCGCCGCACTGCAGGATGTGGGCTTGGGCGCGGCAGGCGACGAGCTTGGCCTGCTGCGGCGTTACCCACACGAGTTCTCGGGTGGGCAAAGGCAGCGACTGGCCATTGCGCGGGCGCTGATCGTCAAGCCGCAGGTGCTGGTGCTGGACGAACCGACCAGCGCGCTGGACGTCACCATCCAGAAACAGGTGCTGAGCCTGCTGCAGCGCCTGCAGCGCGAGCGCGGCCTGAGTTACCTGCTGATCACCCATGATGTCGATGTGATCCGCGCCATGGCGCACCGGGTGCTGGTGATGAAAGACGGGCGGATCGTCGAATCCGGTCCAGTGGCCGAGGTGCTGCAATCACCTGTGCAGAGCTATACCCGCCAGCTGCTGTCCGCAGCCGGCTAAATCCTTGCAAATCAAGGGACTAGACCCTTCTTTCAGAGTACAATCCGACGCTCACGACCAAGCGGGCGGGTAATCACCGCCCGTTTTTTTTGGTCTGTCGTTTTTGTTGATGAGCGCCTGAACCCACGTGACCCTGAAGGACATTGTTGAGCAAACCGTAGCCGGTCTGGGCTATGACCTGGTGGACACCGAGCGGTCCGCTGGCGGCTTGCTGCGCATCACCATCGATCTGCCTTGGTCTGGCGTGCCGGCCCTGGTGGAGGGTGACCGGTTTGTGACGGTGGAAGATTGCGAAAAGGTGACGCGCCAACTGCAGTTCGCGCTGGAGGTCGATGGCATCGAGTACCGCCGACTTGAAGTGTCGTCGCCGGGTATTGATCGGCCCCTGCGGCACGCGCGCGATTTTGAGCGCTTTGTTGGCGCGGTGATCGACATCACGCTCAAGGCGCCGATGGGCGCGGCCGCGCAGGGGCAGGTGAGCGTCAATCGCAAGAAATTTCGCGGCACGCTGGAGCGTCAGACCGGCGACGCCGCCGCAACGGGCTGGCAGATCGTCTGGCGCGATGAACCGGTGGTCAAGCCAGGCCAAAAGGTGAGTCGCAAGCGGGTGCCGGCGCCGCTGCAGGCGCTGGGTTTCACACTGGATGAGTTGCGGGAGGCGCGTCTGGCGCCCATTGTGAGTTTCAAGGGCCGTGGCCGGGCAGCGGATGACGCTGACGCCGCGGGCAAAGTTGCATTGAGTTGACACAGGAGAGTCTGGGCATGAATCGCGAAATGTTGATGCTGGTGGATGCAATTTCACGTGAAAAAAACGTGGAACGGGATGTGGTGTTTGGCGCCGTCGAGGCCGCCATGGCGCAAGCCACCAAAAAGCTGTACCCGGGGGACGTGGACATCCGGGTGTCGGTCGATCGCGACAGCGGCACCTTCGAGACCTTCCGCCGCTGGCACGTGGTGCCCGACGAAGCGGGCTTGCAGCTGCCCGACCAGGAAATCCTGCTGTTTGAAGCCAAGGAGCAGATTGCCGACGTTGAGGTGGACGAGTACATCGAAGAAACGGTGCCCTCGGTGCCGATCGGCCGCATCGGCGCGATGGCCGCCAAGCAAGTCATTCTGCAAAAAATCAGGGACGCCGAGCGCGAGATGCTGCTCAATGACTTCATGTCCCGCGGCGACAAGATCTTTGTCGGCACCGTCAAACGCATGGACAAGGGCGACATCATCGTCGAGAGCGGCCGGGTGGAAGGACGCTTGCGTCGGGGTGAAATGATCCCCAAGGAAAACCTGCGCACCGGCGACCGGGTTCGCGCCATGATCATGGAGGTGGATCTGACGCTGCGTGGTGCGCCCATCATTCTGTCGCGCTCGGCGCCCGAGTTCATGACCGAGCTGTTCCGCCAGGAAGTGCCCGAAATCGAGCAGGGTCTGCTCGAGATCAAATCCTGCGCCCGGGACGCCGGCTCGCGCGCCAAGATCGCGGTGGTGTCGCATGACAAGCGGGTTGATCCCATCGGCACCTGCGTCGGGGTGCGCGGCACCCGGGTGAACGGTGTGACCAACGAGCTCGCGGGTGAGCGGGTCGACATCGTGCTGTGGAGCGAGGACCCGGCGCAGTTCGTGATCGGCGCACTGGCGCCGGCCAATGTGTCGTCTATTGTGGTGGACGAAGAGCGCCACGCCATGGACGTGGTGGTCGACGAGGAAAACCTGGCGATCGCCATCGGCCGAGGCGGGCAAAACGTGCGTCTGGCCTCGGAGCTCACCGGCTGGAAGATCAACATCCTGGACGCCGCAGAGTCAGCGCAGAAGCAGGCCAGCGAGATGGACTCGGGCCGCAAGCTGTTCATGGAAAAACTCGACGTCGATGAAGAAATCGCCGACCTGCTGATTGCCGAGGGCTTCACCAGTCTGGAGCAGGTGGCCTATGTGCCGCTGGAGGAAATGCTGGAGATCGAGAGCTTTGACGAGGACACGGTCAACGAGCTGCGCACCCGGGCCAAGGACGCCCTGCTGACCATGGAAATTGCCCGGGAGGAGAGCGTCGAAGAGGTGTCGCAGGACCTGCGTGACCTCGAGGGCCTGTCTGCGGAGCTGATCGCCAAGCTGGCAGTCGGTGGCGTGCACACCCGCGATGACTTGGCCGATCTCGCCATCGACGAGTTGACCGAGATCACGGGTCAGTCTGCCGATGAGGCCCGGGCTCTGATCATGAAGGCGCGCGAGCATTGGTTTGCCAACGAAGCCGCATCCCAAGCATGAAGCCGATGCCATGAACACACAATTTCAGTGATGGCTGGGATTGGCCCACGAGGCCCGTCAAGCCGAAATAAAGGTTACACAAGAAATGTCCAGTACGACCGTCGCCGAGTTTGCCACCGAACTCAAAAAATCCACCGAGACGCTGCTTGAGCAGCTGAAGTCGGCCGGCGTCGCCAAATCGGCGGCTTCCGACAACCTGACTGAGGCAGACAAGCAGCGGCTGTTGGGCTACCTGCAGGCCAGCCACGGCACGGCCAGTGCCGAGCGCAAGAAAATCACCCTGGTCAAGAAGTCGACCAGCGAGATCAAGCAGGCCGATTCGACGGGCAAGGCGCGCACCATCCAGGTGGAAGTACGCAAGAAACGCACGTTTGTGCGACGGGACGACGGCGCCGACAGCGTGCCGGAATCGGCGGCCATGCAGCCTGAGCAGGAAGCGCCGGCGCAGCCCCTGATCGACACCGCCGAGCTCGCGCGGCGTGAGGAGGATGCGCGGCGTCAAGCCGAACTGATCCGCCGTCAGGAAGAAGAACTGCTCGAGCGTCGGCGCGAACGGGAAGCCCAGGAGGCGCGTGCTCGCGAAGCGGCTCAGGAGGCCGCCCAGCGCAAGGCCGCCGAGCAGGCCGCAGCCGACGCCGCGGCTGAAAAGGCCCGGCCGGTGATGCCGGCCGCCACGGCGCAGGATGTGATCAACAGTGCCGCAGCCCGTGCAGCAGAAGCCTCGGCTCGCGCGCAGACGGCGGCCTTGCGCTGGGC
>JBEGOC010000021.1:0-5766 GCA_041182225.1 Pseudomonadota bacterium
AAAGCCTTCTTTCTGGAGGCACCGCAACTCGACGCTGTGGCAGCGCCCCTGCTGCCCAAAGCGCTGGAAGGCGCTGCCCGGACAGCGATCACCCGCCAGCTGGCCACCAGCTTCAGCCAGACCCCGGTCTACAGCCTCAAGGCCGATGGCTCGCTGAAAGAGCAGGCGGCCCGCCAAACCCTGAAGTCGATCCGCATCGATCCCGACCGTATCGTGGCCCGCTTCGGGTTGCTGTAAACACTGTTTCCCGAAAGGAGCACCTGCATGAACCCATCAGCCACCGATGCCAATGCCCCCGCCGCCTACGTGATCTGGGTCGAGTTTGACATCCACCCGGAGCACCTGGCCTCATTCACTGCGTTGGTGCGTGTCAACGCCGCAGCTTCAATGGCCAACGAGCCCGGCTGCCGCCGCTTTGACGTGCTGCTGCCGACGCCAGCCAGCACCACGGTGGCCCTGTACGAGATTTACGACGATGAAGCGGCGTTTGCCGCGCACCTGGCCTCGGCCCACTTCAAACACTTCGCGGCAGCGATCCAGGGCTTTGTGCGCGAGCGGCGGCTGCAGGCCTACGGCTTGTTGCCACCGGTCACTGCGGCATAGTCCACCAGCGGCTCGTCGTAGATGGCGGTGCGCAGTACGCCATCGCTCTGCACCACGCCGCGGTACATGCCGGCGCAATTGAAGGGCAGCGACACGCCGCCGTGCCGGTCCACCGCGATGATGCCGCCAGAGCCGCCATGGGGCGCCAACACATCCATCACCACGCCCTGCGCGGCCTGCGCCAAGCTTTGCCCGGCATGGCGCATCCGGGCGGAGATTTCATGGCACGCGGCGTAGCGGATGAAGACCTCACCGTGGCCCGTGCCTGACAGGGCGCAGGTCTCGTCATCGGCCCAGGTGCCGGCACCAATCACCGGGGTGTCCCCCACCCGCCCGGGCATTTTGGCCGTCATGCCGCCGGTGGAGGTGGCCGCTGCCAAATGGCCATGGCTGTCCCGCGCCACGGCACCCACCGTGCCGTGCTTGCGCGATGCATCCTGGTTGTCCACACCGGCCTGTCGCATGGCCAAGGTGTCCTGCAGGGCCTGCCAGCGGGGTTCGGTGAAAAAATAGTCGGGCTCTTCAAAGACCAGCCCCTGCGCGCGGCAGAACGCCAGCGCGCTCTCGCCGATCAGCAGCACATGCTCGGTGCGCTCCATCACCGCACGCGCCGCCAAAATGGGGTTGCGCGGTCCGCAGATACCAGCCACAGCACCCGCGGCCCGGTCCCGGCCGTCCATGATGGCCGCATCCATCTCCTGCTGGCCTGCGCTGGTGAACACCGCCCCGCGGCCGGCGTTGAACAGGGGCTCATCCTCCAGCGCCATCACGGCGGCGGTGACGGCATCCAGCGCGGCGCCACCTGCGGCCAGCACCAGCCGGCCGGCCTCCAGAGCGCGGCGCAAGCCGGCGTGGTAGGCCGCTTCGCGCGCCGGGGTCATGGTGCTGCGCAGAATCGTGCCGGCACCGCCGTGCACGGCCAGGGTGAACGTCGGTAAAGACGCTGCCGGCATGGCGATGCCCTCAGTAGCCGCCGCGCTCCGCCGCCATGCCGCCTGCCGTGACCGCCACCGCGCAGTACTTGAACTCGGGGATTTTGCCCACCGGATCCAGCGCCGCATTGGTCATCAGGTTGGCCGCTGCCTCGTAGTAGGCAAACGGGATGAAGACCGCGCCGCGCGGCGTGCCGTCGTCACGGCGCAGATGGATCGCCACCTCGCCCCGGCGCGAGCGCACGGTGATCACATCGCCAGGCTGCAACCCCATCTGTTGCAGGTCGTCACCGCACATGGAGGCGGTGGCCATCGGCTCGATCGCGTCCAGCACCGCGGCGCGGCGCGTCATGCTGCCGGTATGCCAGTGCTCCAGTTGCCGCCCGGTGATCAGCACAAAGGGGTAGTCGGCATCCGGCCGTTCGTTGGCTGGGATGATGTCGGCCGGCACCAGTTGAACCCGGCCGTCAGCAGTCGGAAAGGTCTCGGTGAACACGATGGGCGCACCCGGGTCGTCCGCCGTCAGGCAGGGGTAGGTCACGCTCGAATCGCGCTGCAAGCGCTCCCAGCTGATGCCGGAGATGGCGGCGTGCATGGCTTGGCGCATCTCCTCGTACACCGCCGCAACACCGCTGTGCTCGCCGGGGTAGTGCCAGGCCAGGCCCATGCGCCGCGCAAGGTCCTGAATGATCCACAGGTCGGGCCGGGCCTGCCCCGGCGGGTCGACGGCCTGCCGGCCGAGTTGCACCATGCGGTCGGTGTTGCTCACGGTGCCGGTCTTCTCGGGCCAGGCGGTGGCGGGCAGCACCACGTCTGCCAGCCAGGCGGTTTCGGTCATGAAAATATCCTGCACCACCAGGTGCTCCAGGCTGGCCAGGGCATGGCGCGCGTGGTTCAGGTCGGGGTCGCTCATGGCCGGGTTTTCGCCCATGATGTACATGCCGCGCACCTTGTGCGGGTCGCTGTCGGGGGCCAGCGCCTTGTGCATGATCTCGACCACGGTGTAGCCGGGCTGGTTGTCGAGCTTGGTACCCCAGAATTTCTCAAACCAGCTGTGCGCCGCCGGGTTGGTGACCCGCTGGTAGTTGGGGAACATCATCGGGATCAGGCCGGCGTCACTCGCGCCCTGCACATTGTTCTGGCCACGCAGCGGGTGCAAACCAGAGCCGGGCTTGCCGATCTGCCCGGTGACGCTGACCAGCGCAATCAGGCAGCGCGCATTGTCGGTGCCGTGCACATGCTGGCTGATGCCCATGCCCCACAGCACCATGGCGCTCTTGGCCTTGGCAAAGGCACGCGCCACCTCGCGCAGGGTCTGTGCCGGGATGCCGCAGATCGGCGCCATCGCCTCGGGGCTGTAGCCTTTCACGTTGTCGCGCAGCGCCTCGAAGTTGTTGGTGCGCCGAGCGATGAACTCCTGGTCGGCCAGGCCCTCGTCGATCACGGTGTGGATCAGCGCGTTGAGCATGGCCACGTCGGTGTCGGGCTTGAACTGCAGGGTGCGCCAGGCGTGCTTGCCGATGTCGGTCACGCGCGGGTCGGCCAGCACAATCTTGGCCCCGGCCTTGGCGGCGTTTTTCATCCAGGTGGCGGCCACCGGGTGGTTGGAGGTGGGGTTGGAGCCAATCACCAGAATCAGCTCGGCATGGGCCACGTCGTTCACCTGGTTGCTGACCGCGCCCGAGCCCACGCCCTCCAGCAGGGCGGCCACGCTGGAGGCATGGCACAGCCGGGTGCAATGGTCCACGTTGTTGGAGCCAAAGCCGGTGCGCACCAGCTTCTGGAACAGGTAGGCCTCCTCGTTGCTGCCCTTGGCTGAGCCAAAGCCGGCCAGGGCCTTGGGGCCGTGCTCGTCCCGCAGACCTTTGAGCCGGCCCGCGGCCAGCGCCAGCGCCTCGTCCCAGCTAGCTTCGCGGAACACGGCCGACCAGTCGGCGCTGTCACGGTTCAGGGCTTGCAGCGCCTCGGGGTCCTTGGTCACGCCATCGCGTCGGATCAGCGGCACCGTCAGGCGCTGGGGGCTGTGGGCGTAGTCAAAGCCAAATCGGCCTTTGACGCACAGGCGGCTGTGGTTGGCCGGGCCGTCGCGCCCATCGACGCTGACAATGTTGTTGTCTTTGACGTTGTAGGTCAGCAGGCAGCCCACGCCGCAGAACGGGCAGACCGAGTCCACCTTTTTGTCCACCACCTGCGAGCCCACTTGCGTTTTGGGCATCAGCGCCCCGGTGGGGCAGGCCTGCACGCACTCACCGCAGGCCACGCAGCTGCTGTCGCCCATGGGGTCGGCCAGGTCAAACACAATCGCGCTGTGGCTGCCGCGCAGGGCGTAACCGATCACATCATTGACCTGCTCCTCTCGGCAGGCGCGCACGCAGCGGTTGCACTGGATGCAGGCGTCCAAGTTCACCGCCATGGCCGGGTGCGACAGGTCGGCCGCGGGCTGGTCGCGCCGCAGCGCCTTCAGCTCGGGCCGCACCGTCACATTCAGACGGGCAGCCCAGTCGCTCAGTTCGCCATGCTGCATGGATGCCGGATCAAGTCCGGCATGACGGTCCTGGGGCGCCGCGCCGTCGGCGCCAACCTGGCCATCGTTCCATTTGTAGCCAGTGTCGGGCATGTCGGACAGCAGCATTTCCAGCACCATCTTCTGACTCTTGACGGCACGCTCACTGGTGGACTGCACCTCCATCCCCGCCGTGGCGCTGCGGCAGCAGCTGGGCGCCAGGGTGCGTTCGCCCTTGATCTCGACCACACAGGCGCGGCAGTTGCCATCGGCGCGCAGGCCGTCCTTGTAGCAAAGGTGCGGGATGTCGATGCCATGCCGCTGCGCCGCTTTCAGGATGGTCTCGCCTTCGAAGGCGTGGATGGGGGTTTGGTTCAGCGTGAAGCTGACGGTTTGTGGCGTCATTTCAGCCAGGTGGGCGGGCGCGTTCATTCAAACAATCTCCTGCGCAAAATATTTCTGGACACTGCGCACCGGGTTGGGCGCAGCCTGACCCAGGCCACAGATCGAGGCGTCGGTCATCACCACATTGAGGTCTTCCAGCGTGGGGTTGTCCCATACCGGGGCCTGCATCAGCCGCACCGCCTTGGCAGTGCCGACCCGGCAGGGGGTGCACTGGCCGCAGCTCTCGTGCTCAAAAAACTTCATCATGTTGAGCGCGGCGTCACGCGCCCGGTCTTTCTGACTCAGCACAATCACCGCGGCCGAGCCAATGAAGCAGCCATAGGGCTGCAGGGTGTCAAAGTCCAATGGCAGCTGGTTCAGGCTGGCCGGCAAAATACCACCCGAGGCACCACCGGGCAGGTAGGCATACAGGCTGTGGTCGGGCAGCATGCCGCCACAGTACTCGTCAATCAGCTCCTGCACCGTGATGCCGGCCGGCGCCAGCTTGACGCCAGGGTGCTGCACCCGCCCGCTGACGCTGAAACTGCGCAGCCCTTTGCGGCCGTGGCGGCCGAAGCCGCTGAACCAGGCCGGGCCGCGTTGCACGATGTCGCGCACCCAGTACAGGGTCTCAAAATTGTGCTCCAGCGTCGGCCGGCCAAACAGGCCCACCTGGGCGATGTAGGGCGGGCGCATGCGCGGCTCGCCGCGCTTGCCCTCGATGCTCTCGATCATGGCCGACTCTTCGCCGCAGATGTAGGCGCCGGCACCGCGGCGCAGCTCGATCAAGGGCAGCGTGCAGGGTGGATCTGCCTGCAACAGCGCCAGTTCGGCCTCCAGCATGGCGCGACAGCCGTGGTACTCGTCGCGCAAATAGATGTAGCAGGCGTCGATGCCCACCACCTGCGCCGCCACCAGCAGGCCTTCGAGAAAGCGGTGCGGGTCACGCTCCAGGTAAGTGCGGTCCTTGAAGGTGCCGGGCTCGCCCTCGTCGATGTTGACCGCCATCAGCTTCGGGCTGGGTTGCTCACGCACGATGCGCCACTTGCGCCCGGCCGGAAAGCCGGCCCCGCCCAGACCGCGCAAACCCGAGTCTTCCATGGCCTGGAGCACCGCCTCGGCCGGTTGGGTGCCGGTGGCCAGTGCGGCCGCCAGCGCGTAGCCGCCGTGGGCCCGGTAGGTCTGGTAGCCGGTGTAGTCGGGGGCCACCTGCAGCGCCTGCGGCAGCGGCGAGACCGAGGCCTCGGCATGCGCCGCTGCTTCAAAAACCGTAGCACTAGATGCAATAGGATGTAAGGCTGCAGCCGATTTGACCACCAAAGCCACCGCCTCTGGCGTGGCCTG
>JBEGOC010000022.1:0-5389 GCA_041182225.1 Pseudomonadota bacterium
GTCACGTTCTTGCCGCCGGCCGTGATGATGATGTCCTTCATGCGGTCGGTGATGCGGAAGTAACCATCGGCGTCCACCACACCCACGTCGCCGGTGTGCAGCCAGCCGTCGGCATCGATGGTCTCAGCGGTTTTTGCGGGCAGGTTCAGGTAGCCGGCAAACACGTTGCGGCCGCGCACCAGGATTTCCCCGGTGGCCGGGTCCAGCCGCACCTCGTTAAAGCCAGCAGCCGGGCCAATCGAGCCGGGTTTGATGCGGTCGGCTGGCACGCCGGTGCTGGCGCCGCAGGTTTCGGTCATGCCCCACACTTCCAGCATGGGCACGCCCAGTGCCAGGTACCAGCGCACCAGGTCGGGCGAAATCGGTGCGGCGCCGGTCACCAGAAAGCGGGCACGGTGAATGCCGATGAGTTTGCGCACATTGTTCAGCGCCAGCCAGCGGGCCAGCTGGAACTGGAGCTTGAGCCAGCCGCTGATGGCCTGGCCGGCCAGCACGCGCTCGGCAATCGTGGTGCCAACGCCAATGGCCCAGCCGTAGGCAGCCTGCTGCACCAGCCCGGCCTCTTTCAGCGAGATCATCACGCCCGAGTAAAACTTTTCCCAAACCCGTGGCACCGCAGTGAACACGGTGGGCGCGATCTCGCGCACGTTTTCCGGGATGGTCTCGGGGTTTTCGACGAAGTTGAGCACCGAGCCGGTGTAGAGCGAAAAATACTCGCCGCCCATGCGCTCGGCAATGTGGCACAGCGGCAGAAAGCACATGCGCTCGTCGCGTTCGTCTTGCGCCACCAGGGTGTTGTAGCCGCGCACCGTGTAAACCAGGCCGCGGTGCAGGTGCATGGCGCCTTTGGGTTTGCCGGTGGTGCCCGAGGTGTAGACCAAAATCGCCAGGTCTTCAGGCCGGCAGGCGTCCACGCGTTGTTGCAGCTCGTCCGGGTGTTGCGCCAGGTAGGTGCGCCCGAGGGCGCGCAAATCGTCCAGCCCAATCACGCCGGCGTCGTCCAGCCCGCGCAGGCCTTCCATGTTGAATACCACGATCTTGCGCAGCCCCGGCAGCTGGGCCCGCACCTCCAACGCCTTGTCGAGCTGCTCGTCGTCTTCGACAAACAGCACGCTGGTGCGCGAGTCATCGCACAGGTAATGCACCTGCGAGGCCGCGTCGGTGGGGTAGATGCCATTGGAGACGCCGCCTGCTGACAGCACCGCCAGGTCAGCCCAGACCCACTCCACCGCGGTGTTGGCCAGAATGGAGGCGCATTCGCCCGGGGCAAAACCCAGGCTCATCAAGCCACCTGCAATCTCCTGCACGGCGGTGGCGGTCTGGTCCCAGGTCCAACTGCGCCACAGGCCCAGGTGTTTTTGCCGCATCCACACCCGGGGCCCACGCTGTTTGACGGCGTTCCAGAAGATGGCCGGGATGGTGTCGCCCGCCATCACGATGTCATGGCAGGGCTGGATGTGGCGGGTGTCCCACAGGCCCGCCGCTGTGCTGAGGTTCATCGCCATGTTTTTTTCTTCTTCCAGCGGCGCTCGCCGCGCACGCCGTCTTCCTTGAGCCCGAGGTAAAACTCCTTGATGTCGTCTTTCTCGCGCAGGCGGGCGCAGGTGTCTTCCATCACGATGCGGCCGTTTTCCAGCACATAGCCGTAGTCGGAGGCGTTGAGCGCCATGTTGGCGTTTTGCTCCACCAGCAGGATGGTGGTGCCGCGCTCACGGTTGATGCGGACCACGATCTCAAAAATTTCCTTGGTCAGCTTCGGTGAAAGGCCCAGGCTGGGCTCATCCAGCAGCATCAGGTCGGGGTTGGCCATGAGGGCCCGCGAAATCGCCAGCATTTGCTGCTGGCCGCCCGACAACAGGCCGGCGTCTTGTGCGGCCCGTTCGCGCAGGATCGGAAAATAGCCGTACACCGCCTCGATGTCGGTGGCCACGCCGTCGCGGTCCTGCCGGGTGTAGGCGCCCATCAGCAGGTTGTCGCGCACGCTCAGCAGTGGGAACACCTCGCGCCCCTCCGGCACATGGCTCAGGCCCTGTTGCACGATCAGGGCTGGGTCTTGCGCTGTGATGTCGTTGCCCTTGAACTCGATCGAGCCCTTGCGCGGATCGATGATGCCCGAGATGGTTTTCAGGATGGTGGTCTTGCCCGCGCCGTTGGAGCCGAGCACGGTGGCGATTTCGCCCCGGCGCACCTGCAGGCTCACGCCGCGGATGGCCTTGATCGGGCCGTAAGCGCTCTCCACATTGAGCAGTTTGAGCACCGGCAGGTCGCTCACCGGCGGTGGGGTACTGCTCATGCGGTCTCCCGGCGCAGCGACGAAACGTCATCGACCGAGCCCAGGTAGGCCTCGATCACGCCGGCGTCGCTTTGCACCTCGCGCGGCGTGCCCATGGCCAGCACCTCGCCCTGGTTCATGGCCAGCACCCGGTCCGACACCTTGGACACCAGGCTCATGTCGTGCTCCACCATCAGCACCGTGATGCCAAGCTCGTTGCGGATGTCCTGAATCCAAAACGCCATGTCGTCGGTTTCCTCCACATTCAGCCCGGACGAGGGCTCGTCCAGCAGCAGCAGGCGGGGCTCGGTGCACAGGGCGCGCGCCATCTCTACCACCTTGCGCACGCCGTACGGCAGCCCGGCTACCATCGAGTCGCGGTGGTGCTGCAGGTCCAGGAACTCGATCACCTCTTCGGCCTTCTGGCGCGCCTGCAGCTCGGCCTCGCGCGTGGCGGGGGTGAAAAACAGGTCTTGCCAGAAACCGCTCTTGCGCTGGGTGTGCCGGCCAATCAGCAGGTTGTGCAGCACGGTAGCGTGTTCAAACAGCTCGATGTTCTGGAAAGTGCGCGCAATGCCCAGCCCGGCCACCGCCTGCGGCGGCTGCTCGGTCAGGCGAATCAGGCCCTGCGGCCCCAGGTAGTCGATCGTGCCCGTGGTGGGGGTGTAGATGCGGCTGATCAGGTTAAACACCGTGGTCTTGCCCGCGCCATTGGGGCCGATCAGGGTGAACACCTCGCCCTGCTGCACATCAAAGCTGACCTGGTTCACCGCCAGCACGCCACCAAAGCGTACGCTCAGATCTTTGGCGGACAAAAGGGCATCAGACATGGTTCCTCTCCGCAATCCGACTCGTCGTTCCCATGCCCTGCCTCGTCACTACCGCGCCCTGAGGCGTCATTCCCGCGCAGGCGGGAATCCATGGATCCCCGGTCGCAGCCGGGGATGACAGCATTTCAGCATCGGGGGGCAGCGCCGTACGCGCAGCGACAAGCGTGGGGGCTGTCATCTCAATCTGTCCGATTTCTGGAAGGATTTCTGCCGCTTGAACATGCCTTTGCGGTAGAACGGAAACAGCTGCAGGTAGGTGCGAATCTTGAGCCAGCGGCCATAGAGTCCCATGGGCTCAAACAGCACAAAGGCGATCAGCACCAGGCCGTACACCAGCCCTTGCAGGCCCGGCGCCTGGCCGACGGCTGTGGGCAGGTAATCCTTGAGCATGGCAATGGCCTGCGGCATGGAGATCAGGAAGATGGCGCCCAGAAATGCCCCATGCACCGAGCCCAGGCCACCAATCACGATCATCAGCAGCAGGTCGATCGACTGCAGGATGTTGAACTGGTCGGGCGAGATGAACTGCAGCTTGTGTGCATACAGGGCGCCGGCCACGCCGGCGAGTGCCGCCGAGATGGCAAAGGACAGGGTTTTGTAGTGCGCCAGGTCGATGCCCATGCTCTGGGCCGACACTTCCGAGTCGCGGATGGCGACAAAGGCGCGCCCGGTCGGGGCGCGCAGCAGGTTCAGGATGCCCAGCGTGGCCAACACGGTGATCAGCAGGCAGAGAAAGTAAAACGACTCGCCGCTGTCCAGCGTCCAGCCCAGCATGCTGGGCTTTTTGATGTGGATGCCGGCATTGCCGCCGGTGACCGACTCCCAGCGTGCCAGCACCTCTTCCACGATGAAGCCAAACGACAGCGTGGCCATGCCCAGGTAAATGCCCTTGACCCGCAGCGCCGGCAGCCCGACCACAAAGCCCACGGCGGCCGACAGGGCGGCGGCACCGGCCAGCGCCAGCGGGAACGGCACGCCGGCATTGGTCAGCACCGCCTGGGTGTAGGCGCCCACCCCCAAAAACGCCGCATGACCCAGCGAAAACAGCCCGGTGAAGCCGGCCAGCAGCATCAGCCCCAAGCCGGCCACCGCATAAATCAGCACAAAGGTGAGCTGGGCCAGCCAGTACTCGGCCAGCAGCCAGGGTGCCGCCAGCAGCAGCAGCAGCAGGGCGCCGTACCAAAACAGCTGGCCGCCATGCTTGGCCAGCCGGATGTCCTGTCTGTAGTCGGTTTTGAAAATGAAGCGCATGTCAGACTTTCTTGCGCAGCTTTTCGCCAAACAGGCCAGTGGGCTTGACCACCAGCATGATCAACACCACGATGTAGGCGGCGGTGTCCTTGAAGCCGTCGGGCAGGTAAAAGCCGGACAGCGACTCCACCAGGCCGATCACCAGCCCACCCACAATGGCGCCGGGCAGGCTGCCAAAGCCGCCCACCACGGCCGCCGGGAAGGCCTTGAGGCCAATGAAGCCCATGTTGGCATGCACAAAGGTGATGGGTGCCAGCAGCAGGCCGGCGATGGCCGCCACCGCCGCCGCCAGGCCCCAGGCTATGCCGTTGAGGCGTTTGACCGGGATGCCCATGTAATACGCCGCCAGCTGGTTTTGCGACGAGGCCTGCATGGCGATGCCGAGTTTGCTGTAGCGGAACAGGCCGAACAACAGCAGGCACAGCACCGCTGTGGCGGCGATCACCACCATTTGCTCGACATTGAGCACCAGACCGCTGATTTTCCAGATCTCGTCTTTGTAGGGCACGGGCAGGGTATGGGTGTCGGTGCCGATGTTGGGCACCATGGTGATCAGGCCGCGTGCCACGTAGCCGATGCCGATGGTCAGCATCACGATGGAGAACGCCGGTTGCCCCAGGATGGGCCGGATCACCACCCGCTCCAGCAGGATGCCAAAGATGGCCATGGCGCTGATGGCGCACAAAATCGACAGCCAGTAGGGGAAACCGAGCAGCGTCATGCCGGCGAGTCCGCCGAAGGCGCCCAGCATCATGAGCTCGCCCTGGGCGAAGCTCACGGTCTCGGTGGCCTTGTAAATGAGCACGAAGCCCAGGGCGATCAAGCCGTAAATGCACCCCTGTGCAATACCGCTGATCACCAGTTGAACAAACTGCACTGTCTCTCCCTGATGATGACCGCCTGTTTATAGCGGACATCGCCGGGAACACCGACAGGGTTTTTACCGACGCACTGGCTCAGGAAAACCCTAAATCAAAGCCCTTCAAACCGTGGGTTTGGGGACTTCGCGCGGCTGCCCCTGGTCGTCAATGGCCAC
>JBEGOC010000023.1:0-6247 GCA_041182225.1 Pseudomonadota bacterium
GGTCAAAGCCCATGCGCAGGCGGCTGACGCTATCGCCCCAAGCGCGCCAACCGCTCCAACCGCCCCGGTGGCCTCGACGTCCCCTGTCTCCCTATCCTTGGAACCCTCATGACCCATTACATCGGCCCCGCCAACCCCATGCACGGCCAGTTCACAGCCACCGCCGACTACCAGGCCCGCCACTTTGCCTGGCAGTACCAGGGCGGCGTGGGCACCATCACCCTGAACCGGCCCGAGCGTAAGAACCCGCTCACCTTTGACTCCTACCACGAGCTGCGCACGTTGTTTCATGACCTGCGCAACAGCACCGACGTCAAGGCGGTGGTGGTGACCGGTGCCGGCGGCAACTTTTGCTCGGGCGGCGATGTGCACGAAATCATCGGCCCGCTCACCCGCATGACCATGCCCGAGCTGCTGGCCTTCACCCGCATGACCGGCGACCTGATCAAGGCCATGCGCGACTGCCCGCAGCCGGTGATCGGCGCCATTGACGGCATCTGCGCCGGCGCTGGCGCCATGATGGCGCTGGCCTGCGACATGCGGCTGGGCACACCCGGCGCCAAAACCGCCTTTTTGTTCACCCGCGTCGGCCTGGCCGGTGCCGACATGGGCGCCTGCGCCCTGCTGCCCCGGCTGGTCGGGCAGGGTCGGGCCTCTGAATTGTTGTTCACCGGGCGCGCCATGAGCGCCGCCGAGGGCCTGGCCTGGGGCTTCTTCAACGCCCTGCACGAACCGGCCGATGTTTTATCCAAGGCGCAGGCGCTGGCCGCTGAGCTGGCTGCCGGCCCCACCTTTGCCCATGGCATGACCAAGACCATGCTGCAGCAGGAATGGTCCATGAGCATCGAGCAGGCGGTGGAGGCCGAAGCCCAGGCCCAGGCCATCTGCATGCAGACGCAGGATTTCCGCCGCGCTTACGAGGCCTTTGCCGCCAAGCAAAAGCCCATTTTCGGGGGCGACTGAGATGGCGCCCACCGAGCACCTGGCGCTGCCGTTTTTTGACGCGGCGCACCGCAGCCTGGGCGGCGCATTGGCGGCCTGGCTGCCGCAGCAGCAGATCGACGAGCAGGACGACCGCGCCGCCTGCCGTGCCTGGGTGCGAGCCCTGGGCGACGCCGGCTGGCTGCGCTACTGCGTGCCGGCCGCCTTTGGTGGAACCCTGCCGGCGCTCGACTCGCGCGCGCTGGTGGTGCTGCGGGAAACGCTGGCCTACCACTCGCCGCTGGCCGACTTTGCCTTTGCCATGCAGGGCCTGGGCAGTGGCGCCATCACCCTGGCCGGCAGCCCGGCGCAGCAGGCGGCCTATCTGCCGGCGGTGGCCCGCGGCGACAAAATTGCCGCCTTTGCCCTGAGCGAGCCCGACGCCGGCTCGGACGCTGGCGCTATGAAAACAGTAGCTACTCAGGTCCATCCCACGGGGGCTGGAGGCCAAAATGATGCCCAAGCCACGGGCTTTGTGCTGGACGGCAGCAAGACCTGGATCAGCAATGGCGGCATCGCCGACTACTACTGCGTGTTTGCCAAAACCGCGCCTGAGGCCGGCACGCGCGGCATCAGCGCCTTCATTGTCGATGCCAGCACGCCCGGGCTGGATGCGTCGGAGCACATTGCCGTGATGGCGCCGCACCCGCTGGCCACGTTGCATTTTGCGCATTGCGCCGTGCCGGCGGATGCCCTGCTGGGCGAACTGCACGGCGGCTTCAAGCTGGCCATGCGCACGCTGGACATCTTCCGCGCCTCGGTGGCCGCCGCCGCGCTGGGCATGGCGCGCCGGGCGCTGGCCGAGGCGGTGGCCTATGCCCGTGCCCGACCCATGTTCGGCCAGCACCTGGCAGATTTTCAGTTGACCCAGGCCAAGCTGGGCGAGATGGCGGCACTGGTGGACGCTGCGGCGGTGCTGACCTACCGCGCCGCCTGGCTGCGCGACTGCGTCGGTACCGACTCACCCGCGCAGGCGCAGGCCTACACCGCGGCCGCCGCCATGGCCAAAATGACCGCCACGGAAAACGCCCAGCGTGTGATCGACATGGCGCTGCAAATGCACGGCGGCATGGGCGTCAAGGTCGGCACCAAGGTCGAGAGCCTGTACCGCGACATCCGCTCGCTGCGCATTTACGAGGGCGCCACCGAGGTGCAGCAACTGATCATCGGCAAGTCGGTGCTGAAAACCCTGCCGGCCAGCCCGCTGCCGCCTGGCTCACCCCCCGTCGCCCGGTAACCCCAGAAGGATTCGCCATGCGCTACTCCGCCCAGACCGACCGCTTTGTGCACGACCGGCTGCCGCCGCCCGGGCAGTGGCCCCGGCTTGTCTATGACCTGCCCGAGCTGCAGCTGCCGGCGCAAGTGAACCTGGTGCAGGCCCTGTTCGACGGCGTTGCCCGGCGCGGCCTGGCCGACCGGCCGCTGCTGCGCTCACCGCGCCGCACGCTGAGTTACGCGCAGGCCCAGGCCGAGGTGGCGCGCATCGCGCAGACCTTGGTCCAAGACTACGGCCTGGTACCGGGCAACCGGGTGCTGCTGCGCGGCGGCAACTCCATCGGCATGGCGCTGGCCTGGCTGGCGGTGGTGCAGGCCGGTGCGGTGGCGGTGGCTACCATGCCGCTGCTGCGCGCCAAGGAGCTGGGGGACATCATCGACAAAGCCCAGCCCACCTTGGCGCTGTGCGACGAGCGGCTCCTGGATGAGCTGCAGCAGACCCAGGCCCAAGGCCAGACCCAAGCACCGGTGCTGCGGACCCTGGTCAGTTTTGACGCCCTGCACCAAACCGGCGAACTGGCCCGGGCGGCCGCCGGCTGCGACGGCCTGCACCCGGCCTGCGCCACAGCCGCTGACGACATCGCGCTGCTGGCCTTCACCTCCGGCACCACCGGCAAGCCCAAAGCCGCGGTGCACACCCACCGCGACGTGCTGGCCGCCTGCGAAACCTGGCCTCGCCACGTGCTCTGCGCCACCCCCGACGACATCGTGATGGGCTCGCCGCCGCTGGCCTTCACCTTCGGCCTGGGCGGGCTGCTGATTTTTCCGATGTGGGCCGGTGCCTCGGTGTATTTCCCGGACATCCCCTACACGCCGCAGGCCATGGCCCAGCTGATTTTTGACACCGGCGCCACCATCGTCTACACCGCGCCCACCTTTTACCGCCAGATGGCGCCCTTCATGCAGGAACAGGCGGCGCAACGTGGCCAGGCGGCTGCGCTGCGCCTGAGCGTCAGCGCCGGCGAGGGCCTGCCCGATGCCACCCGCCAGCTCTGGAAAAACGCCACCGGCCTGGAGATGCTCGACGGCATTGGCGCCACCGAAATGTTCCACATCTTCATTTCGGCCGCGCCCGCGCAGGTGCGCCGCGGCGCCATCGGCACCGTGGTGCCCGGCTACCAGGCCCGGGTGGTCGGCGACGACGGCCAGGAACTGTCGCGCGGCAGCGTCGGCCGCATCGCGGTGATCGGGCCCACCGGCTGCCGCTACCTGGACGACGCGCGCCAGACCAATTATGTGAAAGACGGCTGGAACTACCCGGGCGACGCCTTTGTGCAGGACGCCGACGGTTACTTTTTTTACCAGGCCCGCACCGACGACATGATCATCACCTCGGGCTACAACGTCGGCGCCCCGGAGGTCGAAGACGCGCTGCTGCGCCACCCGGCGGTGGCCGAGTGCGGGGTGATCGGCCAGAGCGACGAGGCGCGCGGCATGATCGTCAAGGCCTTTTGCGTGCTGCGCCCCGGCTTTGTCGGCGACGCGGCGCTGGTGCAGGTGCTGCAAGACCATGTCAAGGCCAGCATCGCCCCGTACAAGTACCCGCGCGAGATCGAGTTCCGCGACAAGCTGCCGCGCACCGAGACCGGCAAACTGCAACGCTTCAGGCTGAAAACCCCATGAAACACCTCCATCCCCCCGGCTGGGTGCCCGCCAAGGGCTACGCCAACGGTGTGGCCGCCCGCGGCACCCAGATTTATGTCGGCGGCCAGATCGGCTGGAACGCCCAGCAGCAGTTCGAGACCGACGATTTCATCGCCCAGACCGCGCAGACCCTGCGCAACGTGCTGGCGGTGCTGGCCGAGGCCGGCGCCGGCCCCGAGCACATGGTGCGCATGACCTGGTACATCCTGGACCGCAACGAATACAACGCCCGCCTCAAAGAGCTGGGCCAGGTCTACCGCGAGGTCATCGGGCGCCACTTCCCGGCCATGAGCTGCGTGCAGGTGGCAGCACTCATGGAGGCGCGTGCCAAGGTGGAAATTGAGGTGACGGCGGTGCTGCCGGATTGACTCCCCCCCAAAAAGCACGACAAAGCCATTATTTGTGTGGGGATCAGGCTGGCATGGCATCCGGCTACGCGGCTGTCCCCCGACCTGCGGTCTCCGCCTTGATGCCGCTGCGCCGCATGCCCTGCCAGCCCGATCTGGCAAGTTGTCTGGTGCGCCAGAGATGATCTCCCCTTGGGTTTCTGGCGCGTAAACTGCCCAACCATGCCGACGCTTCGCACCCTGCTGCTTTTGCTGCTGCCCGCCTTGCTGGCCGGCTGTGCCGATACGCGCTATTACTACCAGTCGGTCAGCGGCCATCTGCAGCTGATGCAGGCGGCGCGGCCGGTGGGGGACTGGCTGGCCGACCCCCAGGCGCCGGCTGAGCTGAAGGCGCGCCTGGCGCTGGCGCAGCAGATCCGTGCTTTTGCCGTGACCGAACTGACCTTACCCGACAACGCCAGCTACCAGCGCTACGCCGACCTGCAGCGCCGCGCGGTGGTCTGGAACGTGGTGGCCGCGCCCGAGTTCTCGCTCACGCTCAAGACCTGGTGTTTCCCGGTGACCGGCTGCGTCGGTTACCGCGGCTACTTCAATGAGGCCGAGGCGCGCGCCCAGGCCGCTACGCTGCAGCAGACCGGGCTGGAGGTCAGCGTCTACGGCGTGCCGGCCTATTCCACGCTGGGCTGGCTCAACTGGGCTGGCGGCGACCCGCTGCTCAACACCTTCATCCGTTACCCCGAAGGCGAACTGGCGCGGCTGATCTTTCATGAACTGGCGCACCAGGTGCTGTATGTGCAGGACGACACCCGCTTCAACGAGTCTTTCGCCACCGCGGTGGAGCGCTTGGGGGCCCAGCGCTGGCTGGCGCGGTACGGCTCGGACCAGGCCCGGCGCGAGGACGCCGAGCTGGGGCAGCGTCGGCGTCAGTTCCGCACCCTGACGCTGGCCACGCGCAGCCGCCTGGCCGACATTTATCGGTCAAATCAGGCGTCAGCCCTTGATGGCAAAGGATTGTTTGCTCTTAAAAACGAAGCAATGCAGCGTTTCCGGGCCGACTACGCCACCTTGCGGACCGGTTGGGGTGGTTACGCCGGCTATGACGCTTGGGTGGCCGGCGCCAACAACGCCGCCTTTGGCGCCCAGGCCGCTTACGACGACCTGGTGCCGGCGTTTGAGGCCATGTTTGAGCGCCAAGGCCAGGACTGGCCCCGATTTTTAGAGGCGGTGCGCTCGCTGGCCGCCCTGCCGGCGCCGGAACGAGCCCGCGCCCTGGAGCAACTGACCCGGGAACTGCCGCGCCATGGCTGAGCTTCACGTCCTGCGTCCACACAGCCTGGGCCTGCCTCAGGCCCGCCAGCTGGCGCTGCGCTGGGCGGCGCAGGCGCAAACCGAATTCGGCCTGCATTGCACTTATGAGCAAGGCCAGCAGGAAGATGAGGTCGGCTTCAGCCGCCCGGGCGTCGATGGCACGCTGGTGGTCAGCCACGACCGGTTTGAGCTCAATGCCCGGCTCGGCTTTTTGCTGGGCGCCTTCAAGGACCGCATCGAGCGTGAGATCGTCAGTAACTTTGACGCCTTGCTGGCACCGGCAACGCCACCCCAAAAGAAACGCTGAGCCTTGGCGGCGGCTTAACTCAGCGATTCGATCAGGTCCACATACTGCTGCATCGCGTCGTCGGCGGTGGTGCCCTTGAGCGTGTTCCAGGCCTCCCACTTGGCGCGGCCCACCATGTCGCTGAAACCGGGTTTTGACTCGGTGTTGTCGCCCAGGCTGGCCTGCTTGAACAGGGCATAGATTTTCAGCAGCGTCATGTTGTCGGGGCGCTCGCTCAGGTTTTTGGACTCGGCCACGGCGGCCTCGAAGCGGGTTTTCAGGTCGGACATGCTGGGGTCTCCAAAAAGGGGCGGGTGCCCGGGTGATTTCGCTTGAGAATAGCGCAACTGCCCAAACCTCCAAGCCAACTGCGGGCATCCTCCGCGGCGACTGGAGTTGTCATGGT
>JBEGOC010000024.1:0-3959 GCA_041182225.1 Pseudomonadota bacterium
GCAAAACGGCAGCGACCCCCCAAGTTACGTGGCCGGTACCGACAATTTTTACGCGGTGACGCGCTACAACTGGAGCAGCTACTACGCCATGGCGGTGATCGAGCTGGGGCAGGCGGTGGCGGAGCGGATGGGGCGGTAAGGGCTTGAAGCCGTCCGAGCGGCCACCTCCTGCGACCTGGGCATTAGCTGCGACCGGCGAAAACCAACCTGCTGGCGAGCTAGTGAAACCCGCGACCCGGTTGAAACTATCCAAGGGACAGTAGGACGCGGACCATGGCGCGATGCCACAGTGCAAGTATTGCGGGCACCGAGAGCAGGACCACGAGAAGCAGGAGCCAGGCTGTGTTCAGCGCTGGAGCCCAATAGGCAGCACACCCCAGAGCACGCAGATACACGTAGGCAATGACCAATAACAAGCCTGCCCGGGTTCCTGGTCCTGCCACCGTGGCTGCCGCGCTATCTGGTGAGGTGTTGCTCAATGGTCGCCTTTCCGGTTTCCGCGCCTCGACTGCGGGCTATTGGCTACCATAAACTCTTAAATCCGGCTCTTTTTCGAGCCCGAGACACCGGCCCCAGCCCTCTTTCCGACCTCTTCCGCTGCGGAAAAGGCTTTGGACACCGCACTTCGTAGCTGAGCGGCTCCCCTGCTCGCCGCACGGGTGGATGCGGTGAGTACCTCGTCCGCCTTATCGAGTCCAATCTCAGCAGCGGACTTGGGGCGAAAAGAGGCGAAGACCGCTTCCACTTCCCTGATGACGATCCCTTCGGACGCATCAACGTTACCGTCGACTTCCATCACCTCTTGCAGCAGCTTCAAGGTCCCCTGTGTCATTTCCTCGTACTTGCAGTCTGGATTGGATTGACTGAAGAGCGCGAGACACTTGGCGACCGAAACCACGTCCAGTTGATCGAGCCGCTCCTCCAACGCAGTCAGCGCCTGGCTAACAAAATCCGGGTCGTACCCCCACTCCCTGACGAGGTAATGCTGCAGATGACTCCGTTCCGCGTCACAGATCACGCCATCGGCTTTGGCCACTTTCAGCGCAAGCGGCAAGAGGAGATCAGCCAGGCTGATAGCCAGTACATCCAGCGGAGTATTGATGTACTTGGGGATCACCACCACCCGGTCGGCCGTTGCCTTTTTGAGGCTTCGGGCCAGGCCGTACCATGCGCCGGCAGAGACCACTCCAGCAGCGATGGCCCAGCCAATCGGCGTCGCTGCCGTAGCCAGGCCTAAGGCGGCAAGCAGACCTTTAGGAGCAAAGAAAGTGGCTGCCACCACAGATGAATTTGCCAGGGCGGCACCCGTGCCCGCAGCCCCAATCAGGTCCCAGTAATCGCGTACCTTGCCAATTGCGTTAAGGCTTTTGTACGCGTCCTCGCCGATGGCAAGCCGAGCCTTGAAGTTCATGGGCTCGGCCACGACCGTCTGCACGTCCCTGAAGAGATCGTCAACCGACGTCGTCATTCCTTGGCCCTCCATCATGTCGCCAGCGGTCTCAATTCCTCAACGAAAGCATCGAGACGGGCTGAGAAGGCAGGGTTCTTGAGGTCAACGTAGCCTCCAAAACCGACCAGCAGCGT
Organism: Pseudomonadota bacterium; assembly: GCA_041182225.1. Taxonomy (GTDB): domain Bacteria; phylum Pseudomonadota; class Gammaproteobacteria; order Burkholderiales; family Burkholderiaceae_C; genus Rhodoferax. The sequence goes on from JBEGOC010000024.1 coordinate 1,585, forward strand.
CGATGCGACTGGGCCAATGATGGCACCTATCAATGGGATAGCGCTGAGCACGGTCGTGATGACGACTGCAAAGATTACGCCGAAGCCGATGCCGGGAAAACTGCGTAGGAAGGATAAAAGCACATCCAGAATTTTGCGTCCTATGCGTAAGACCTCCCGCCCCACCTTGACGGACACTTTGGCAAAGCTGGCGAGGTTAGCCTTGGCGTCGGCCGAAATGTCCAGCCGGTCAATGAAGGACTCGATCTGCCGGTCAGTCCACTGCTCAGACTTGATCGCCTCGAAGAAGGACATGGACGGCGCCTGTATTTTCTTACTGGAGAGCTTGCCTGTTTGGGCGTCAACGAACTCGACTTCAATCGTCATGGCAGTCCTTTTTGGTTCAGTTTGTGGGTGGGTGGACGGAAAAGGCGTCGCACGTTCTCGCGCCGGTAGTCGGCTAAGCAGCGGTTGGCACTGAATGCTCGTTGGGCAGCATTTGTTTGTGTGCCGAGGATCAGAAATGTTGTCCATGCATACAGTGGCAAAAGTACCAGCCATCCCAACGTCGATTCGCAAGCCACCCAGAGCATGAAAATACTTATACAAAGCAGGACAGCCACCGCCAGCCGGACCCGACACGGGTTTGATGCTGGCTTACGGATCTGAAGCGTCCTGGACACTGTCGCCGATGATTCAAGCGACCACCATCAGCAACCCAGCGAGTGGATCTGCACCGACACCCCCAAGGTGCCAAACCGAGTTTATCCAATTCCTCGGCTCCACCGAAAGATCGGTGGTTCCCAGCCATCCTGCTGCACTACAGGGTGGGCTACCGAATTCCACTTCAAATGACGCCGGGTCGGACCGGCACCGCCGGCCTCCGCAGCAGGTACAGGCTCCCCGTCGCCACCAGGCACATCAGCCCGGCAAGCAGAAAAGAGGGCGCATAGGTGCCCAGCAGGTCGCGGCTGACGCCGGCGCCGAAGGCCATCAGGCCGGCTGCCACATGGTGCGCGGCAAAGATCCAGCCGAAGATGGCGGGGCCCATCTCGCGCCCGAAGGTCTGTACTGTCAGCCGAACCGTCGGCGGCACGGTGGCGATGAAATCCAGGCCGTAGACCACGGCGAACAGGGTCAACGCCGCCATGGACACATCGGCATGCACCAGCCAGATGAGCCCCAGGCCGCGCAGCCCGTAATAGACGGCCAGCAGCCAGCGGTTGTCGTAACGGTCTGACAGCCAACCCGAGCCAATGGTGCCGACGAGATCGCAGATGCCGATCACGGTCAGCAGCCAGGCCGCCGCGGCCAGCGGCAGGCCCAGGTCGCCGCAAAAGGGCACCAGGTGCGTCTGTGTCAGCCCGAAGCTCGAGATGCCGCAAACCGCAAACGTGAAGGCCAAGATCCAGAACACACGGCTACGCACGCCCAGCCCCAGCGCCTGGAAGGACAGTTGCACGAAGTTGGCCCGTACCGGAGACGGCAGCGGCTGCACCTGCGTCGCGCCGTAGGGCGGCAAGTCCAGCTCCTGCGGGCGGTCCCGCGCGAGCCACACAAACAGCAGCCAGCAGACCAGCGACCCCAGCGTGGGCAGCATCAGGGCCGTGCGCCAGCCCCAGTGCTCGGAGATCCAGGCGGCCAGCGGCATGAAAATCAGGGTGCCGGTGGCCACAGAGCCGCTCAGGATCCCCAGCACCAGCCCTTGCCGCGCGGCAAACCAGCGGGTGGAGATGACGGTCGAGAGCTGCATGGCAGTCAGCCCGGGCGCGATGCCCAGCAGCAAGCCCATGCCCAGCCACAGCTGCCACTTTTCGGTGGTGGCGATGCCCAGCAGCAGGCCGGCCACCAGCAGGGCGCCGGAGCACGCGACCATGCGCCGGGGGCCGTAGCGCAGCATCAGCCCCCCGGCAAAAGGGGCAATCAGCCCGAACAGCGCAAGGCGCAGGCCGAAGGGCGCAGACAGTTCGCCGATGGTCCAGCCCAGTTCGCGCGACATGGGCACGACAAGGACCCCGGGCACCCCCATGGCCGCCGATGAAAACAGCGAATACAAAAAAGCCAGCGCCGCCATGGCCCAGCCGTAATGCACCCCACGGCCCGCCAGGGCTCTGGCCAGCTGGCCACCGGTACCAGGGTGCATGGCCATGGTGGTTCTCAGGCCCCGGATGGCACCAGAAAATCGCGGCTGATGTGCAGCCCCAGGTCGTTCACACGGTCCAGAAACTGCGTCAGGTAAGCGTGCAGGCCGGTCGCCAGGATTTCGTCAATGCGGCCGTATTGGAGCTCGGCGCGCAGTTTGCCGGCGCGGCGGTGGGTTTCGCTACTCTGCTCGTTGCTGACCAGCCCCAGGTTGCTGACCACTTCATTCAGGCTGGCGTGCAGTGAGCGCGGCA
>JBEGOC010000025.1:0-5818 GCA_041182225.1 Pseudomonadota bacterium
GCCGGGCACAGCCCACGCAGGTCGACGTGACCGATTCAGCCGGCGAGCCAGCCCTCCGGGCGCTCGTCGCCTGAAACTCGCCGCGCCGCCCCGGGCGCGGCGTGCTCCAGCACGCTGGCAAGGCCCACCACTGGCCGCAGCGGGGCGTCGGCGGGTAACGGCGTGTGCAACGGCGCTGGGGCGGTCTGCGCCCCAAAATCCAGGATTTCCAGGCGGCCATCGTGGTGCTCCACCAAGGCGGTCAGGCTCTCGACCCAATCGCCGTCATTGCAGTACAGCACGCCTTCGATCTGGCGCATCTCGGCATGGTGGATGTGGCCGCAAACCACACCGTCCAGGCCGCGCCGGCGGGCCTCATGCGCCACGGCGGTTTCAAAGTCACTGACGTAGCTGACCGCCCGCTTGACCTTGAGCTTGAGGTATCTGGACAGGCTCCAGTAGGGCAGCCCCAGGTGCGCGCGCAGCACGTTGAAGCGGCGGTTGACCTTGAGGATGAACTCATAGGCCATGTCCCCGGCGTAGGCCAACCACTTGGCGCACTGGATCACGCCGTCAAACAGGTCACCATGGGTGACCCACAGGCGCCGGCCGTCGGCGAGGGTGTGGACGCAGTCCTCCACCACATCAACACCACCAAAATTATGCTGCAGGTATTTGCGGGCGAACTCGTCGTGGTTGCCCGGCACAAACACCACCCGGGTGCCTTTGCGGGCCTTGCGCAGGATTTTTTGCACCACGTCGTTGTGCGCCTGCGGCCAGTACCAGCTGCGCCGCAGTTGCCAGCCGTCGATGATGTCGCCCACCAGGTAGAGCGTTTCACAGTCGGTGGTCTTCAAGAAGGCCAGCAGCGCCGCGGCCTGGCAACCCGGCGTGCCGAGGTGGATGTCAGAGATCCAGACGGTGCGCAGGCTGCGGTCAGTGTTCAGGTTGTCAACGGTCACAGTCAGCCTCTCCGTAGATTTGCGGAGATGCTAGAGACGACGCGTGACGGTGATGTGAAAACCCGGTGAAGCTTGCGTGTCAGAGTGGCGTATCAGGGCCGGCCGCCAACGCCAGCAGACTAAATGCTATTGAATCAATAGCTACAAACCCAATAAGGACGTGGCCTGGAGGCCGATTTGGTCCATATTCGCGACACACCCGCTGTCACACCCGCTCAATGATCAGCGCAATACCCTGGCCCACGCCGATGCACATGGTGCACAGCGCATAGCGGCCGCCGCTGCGCTGCAGCTGGTTCACCGCTGTGGTCACCAGACGGGCGCCGCTGGCGCCCAGCGGGTGGCCCAGCGCAATGGCGCCGCCCCAGGGGTTGACGCGTGGGTCGTCGTCCGACAGGCCCAGCTGGCGCAGCACGGCCAGGCCCTGGGCCGCAAAGGCTTCGTTGAGCTCGATCACATCGAGCTGGGCCAGGCTCAGGCCGGTCAGGGCCAGTACCTTTTGCGTGGCCGGCGCCGGGCCAATGCCCATGATGCGCGGCGGCACCCCGGCGGTGGCCATGCCGACCACCCGGGCCCGGGGGGAGAGGCCGTGGCGCGCGGCGCTGGCCTCGTCGGCCAACAGCAGGGCGCAGGCGCCGTCATTGACACCGCTGGCGTTGCCCGCGGTCACGGTACCGTCGGGGCGCACGATGCCCTTGAGTTTGGCCAAGGCCTCCAGGCTGGTGTCACGCGGGTGCTCGTCGCGGCTGACCAGGATCGCCTCGCCCTTCTTCTGGGCAATGCTCACCGGCGTGATCTCGGCCTCAAAACAGCCGCTTTGCTGCGCCTTGACGGCGTTGCGTTGCGAGCGCAGTGCCATGTGGTCTTGTGCCTCGCGCTCGATGTGGAAGTCGGTGGCGACGTTCTCGGCAGTTTCGGGCATGGCATCGACGCCGTACTGCTCTTTCATCAGCTTGTTGATGAAGCGCCAGCCAATGGTGGTGTCGTAGACCGCGTTGTTGCGGCCAAAGGCGCTGTCCATCTTGGGCATGACAAAGGGGGCCCGGCTCATGCTCTCCACGCCGCCGGCGATCATCAGGCTGGCTTCGCCCGAGCGGATGGCGCGCGCCGCAGTGCCCACGGCATCCAGCCCCGAACCACAGAGGCGGTTGATGGTGGCGCCGGACACCGCCACCGGCAGGCCGGCCAGCAGACTGCTCATGTGCGCCACATTGCGGTTGTCTTCACCGGCCTGGTTGGCGCAGCCAAACAGCACGTCGCTGACGGCGGCCCAGTCCACCTGCGGGTTGCGCGCCATCAGCGCCTTGAGCGGGATCGCGCCCAGGTCGTCGGCGCGCACGCTGCTGAGGGCGCCGCCGTAGCGGCCGATGGGGGTGCGGATGGCGTCGCAAATAAAGGCGTGGGGCATGGTGAAGCGAACGGAATAGGTGGGGGTCAAAAGGGATGGTCGTGGCCGCGAGGCTGCCGGACCGCGTCAGTAGGTCTCCAGGTGCAGGCGCCCCTGGGCCTGCAGGGCGGCGCCCACGCTGTCCCAGTCCAGCCCAGCCTGCTGCGCCACGTCGCGCAGCGCCAGCAACACACCTTCTTCCATGCTCTTCAAGCCGCACACGTAGAAATAGCTGTTGCTATCCACCAGCAGGGCCGCCAGATCGGCCGCGCGCTCGCGCATCAGGTCCTGCACATAGCGTTTGGGCGCGCCGGGCGTGCGCGAGAAGGCCAGGTTGATGTCAATGAAGTCCTTGGGCAGGTTCTGCAGGGGCCCAAAGTAGGGCAGCTCCTGCTGGGTGCGGGCCCCAAAAAACAGCATCAGTTTGCCGCTCTCGAACTTGCCCGAGGCGCGCAGGCGCCGCCGCCATTCGGTCATGGCGCGCATCGGTGCGCTGCCGGTGCCGGTGCAGATCATCACGATGTGGCTGCGCGGGTGGTTCGGCATCAGGAAGCTGGCACCAAACGGGCCAATCACCTGCACCTGGTCGCCCACTTTCAGGTCGCACATGTAGTTGGAGCCGACGCCACGCACCGGCGCACCGTGGTGGTCTTCCAGCACACGTTTGATGGTCAGCGACAGGTTGTTGTAGCCGGGGCGTTCGCCGTTGCGCGGGCTGGCGATCGAGTACTGGCGCGCATGGTGGGCGCGGCCGCCGGCGTCGGTGCCGGGCGGAATGATGCCGATCGACTGTCCCTCCAGCACTGGAAACGGCAGGCCGCCAAAGTCCAGCACGATGTGGTGCGTGTCGTAGTCATGGCCGACGTCGGTCACGCGCACATTGCCCGTGACCGTGGCGGTGACAAACTTGTCAGCGGCCTTGGGACCGTACAGGTTGGTGTAGGCATGGGCGGCCGACCAGGGCGGCCGGGTGGCGCCGTAATGGGCTGGGCTGGGCGCTGCCGCAGCGCCGCCGCTGGCGTCGGTCGCCGGGCTGTCGGTGCCGGCCACCGCTTCAGCCGTCACCCCCGCTTCAGCCAGCGCCTCGGCACTGAGCTCTGGGGGCAACTCGTCCCAGCCCAGTTGTTCGGTCGGGGTGTAAGCCCTGGCGCGCGGCATGACCCGCCAGTTGTCGATTGAGCCGGTCGGGCAGGGCGAGATGCAGGCCATGCACAGGTTGCATTTGTCCGCATCGACCACGTAGTTGCGATCATCGTGCGTGATGGCAGCCACGGGGCAGATCGCCTCGCAGGTGTTGCAGCGGATGCAGATTTCGGGGTCGATCAGGTGCTGCCTGATCACGGCCACGGCACTCATGTCAGTTGAAGCGGATGTAGTCGAAGTCGACGGGCTGGCGATTGATGCCCATCACCGGCGGCGCAATCCAGTTGGCAAACTTGCCGGGCTCAACCACGCGACCCATCAGGCTGGCCACATAGGCACGGTCGTCGCCGCTGGGCAGCCACTCATTGACGCGGGCATTCCACTCGGCCTCGGACACCACGCGGCCATCGGGCGCCACCTTGACACCCGACAACGCACCGATGTTGCGGTGGAAAGCCTTGTGCGGCACCTTCAGGCGGAACGGAATACCGGCCTTGTCCAGCACCCGGTTCCAGCGCTCGACGCCAGCCACCGAGTCCTTGATGTAGTCGTCGCGCAGCACCTCGTTCAGGGCGTTGAGCATCGGCACCTCTTTTTCCAGCAGCTGGCCGTTGCGCGCCTCCAGCACCTTGTAGGTCTGGCCCTTGAGCACATGGTCATCCAGGCGCTTGCCCTCTTCATACCGGCCCTTGAGGCCCGAGCTGTAGAAAGTGGCCGCGTTGCTGGACTCGTCGGCGCCAAACAGGTCGATGGTGACGCTGAAGTGGAAATTGATGTAACGCTGGATGGTGGGCAGGTCAATGACGCCGGCCGCACGCAGCTTGCCCACGTCGTCGGTCTTGAGTTCGTTCATCTTCTGCGCGGTGCGCGAGATGATGCGCGAAATGCCGGACTCGCCCACAAACATGTGGTGCGCCTCTTCGGTCAGCATGAACTTGGTGGTGCGCGCCAGCGGGTCAAACGCGCTCTCGGCCAGGGCGCACAGCTGGTACTTGCCGTCGCGGTCGGTGAAGTAGGTGAACATGAAGAAGCTCAGCCAGTCGGGCGTGGCTTCGTTGAAGGCACCCAGGATGCGCGGGTTGTTCTGGTCGCCGCTGCGGCGCTCGAGCAGGGCGTCGGCCTCTTCGCGGCCGTCCCGGCCAAAATGCTTGTGCAGCAGGTAGACCATGGCCCAGAGGTGGCGGCCTTCTTCGACGTTGATCTGGAACAGGTTGCGCAAATCGTACATGCTGGGCGCGGTCAGGCCGAGGTGGCGCTGCTGCTCAACCGATGCAGGCTCGGTGTCGCCTTGCGTCACGATGATGCGACGCAGGTTGGCGCGGTGCTCGCCAGGCACGTCTTGCCAAGCTTTTTCACCAATATGGTCACCAAAGTGAATTTTGCGGTCTTGTTCACCGGGGTTCATGAAAACGCCCCAGCGGTAGTCGCGCATCTTGACGTGACCGAACTGGGCCCAACCTTGTGGGTCCACGCTGACGGCGGTACGCAGGTACACATCCATGTCAGTTGAGCCTTCGGGGCCCATGTCGTCCCACCAGTTAATGAAGTTAGGCTGCCACTGCTCCAGCGCGCGCTGCAGTGTGCGGTCTTCCGACAGGTTGACGTTGTTGGGAATTTTTTCGCTGTAGTTGATACCGGACATGAAAGTCTCCAGAAATTAAAGCAACGGTGGGGGACAAATTTCGGTTACAGCGGGCACCACCGGGAAGCCCGCTGCACAACGTCTAAAACCTCAAACGCGGTTCATGTCGAACTGAACTTTTTCGCCTTTGCCGTAAACCTTCAAGGCGCCCTTGTCGCCAACAGCGTTGGGGCGCTGGAAAATCCAGTTTTGCCAAGCGGTCAGGCGACCAAAGATACGGGTGGCCATGTTTTCTGTCTGAGCAAAACGCAGGTTGGCTTCCAAGCCGGTCAGGGCGTCTGGCGACATGGACGAACGCTCTTCCAGAGCCAGGCGAATTTCGTCGGCCCAGTCGATGTCGTCCGGTGCTGCGGTCACCAAGCCCAGGGCCAAGGCGGCATCGGCATCCAGTGCTTTGCCAATGGCACCGCGAGCGGCTTCCATGGCGGGCACTTCTTCATAAAAGCGACGCTGCAAGCGGGTCTGGTCGTTGACCATGGGGAAGAAACCGAAGTTCATCTCGTTCAACTGGATTTTGGGGGCCTTGGCCTCGTCATCAGGCAGCGCCAGCATGTAGGCACGGTCTGCGCAAAAAGCCAGTTCGGCGAGTGTGCCACCAAAACAAGTCCCCTCTTCGACCAAGGCGAAAAGGCTGCGTGAGGTCACATCCATGCGGGCCAAAGTGCGGCGCAGGTGGCCGCTGGTTTCACGCACAAACCAGTGGTC